>JBLFXJ010000282.1:0-10817 GCA_047609825.1 Myxococcota bacterium | reverse complement strand
CTGAAGGCGCTGGTCGAGGAACTCTACGAGGCGCGCCTGATCAAGGCACTGTATTGCACGTCCACCTTCGCTCTCGGCATCAACATGCCGGCGCGCTCCGTGGTGTTCGACGGGTGGAAGAAGTTCGACGGGCGTGGGTTCAACCCGCTCACCACGCGCCAGTTCATGCAGAAGGCCGGTCGCGCTGGCCGGCGAGGAATGGACGACGCCGGCCACGTCGTGCTGAGGATGGACCTCGCCGAGTATGGCGAGGCGAGCCCACACATCCAGCGCTTCCTCGAGGGACGCTATGAGCCGGTCCGATCCAGTTTCAACCTCGGGTTCAACAGCATCGTGAACTTGATCGACCAGCACACGCCTGAGCAGGTCCGTGCCCTAGTCGAGCGCTCGTTCCTCGCATGGCACCTCTCCCACCGCGCTGACGAGCGGCGGGCCCGCGCCGAAGAGCTTGGCGACCAGAGCACACGACGCGCGCGCGCTGAGGCCGCACGACTCCTCACGCGCGCGAACCGCGACAACAACCGCTGCTGGTCCGACTTCCAGCAGAAGGTCGAGTTCCTACAAGATATCGGGTATCTCGACGAATCGTGCGGATTCTCGGCCGGGGCTAAGGTGCTCCGGCACCTCCAGATCGCCGAGCTGTTCGTTGCCGAACTGGTGTTGTCCGGCCTGTTGGAAGACCTGGACGGTCCCACACTGTTCGGCGTCGCCTGCGCCACCACCAACGAGCTGCCGCGCTCGTCCAAGCGCCTGTGGCGGCCGGATGGGCGTGACAGGCCGCTGGTAGCCAAAATCAAGCGAATCCGATTCTCCGGCCTGGTCACCCATGCTGAGGAGCTGAGTGGCGCTCAGTACTCGTGGGACGCCGACCTGATCCACCTGGGTCGGCGGTGGGCATCGGGCGACCCGCTGAGCGCGATCGTAGAGCAGGTATCGAGCACCACCGACCTCTCCGGCGACCTGATCACGGGCTTCCGGCGGGCGAAGGACCTGCTCGGCCAGCTACGCATGGTGTACAGCGACATGCCTGACCGGCGCCGCCTCATCCGTGATGTCATCCGCCGGGTCACGCGGGACGAGGTCGAGGTCGTGGGGTGATCACCCCCCGTGGCGAACGTCTTCTCCCTCGATGACGAAGATGTCCATCTCCGCGATGTTGACTGCGTGGTCGCCGACCCGCTCCAGGTGCTTGGAGATGTTGGTGAGACACAGGGCTCGGTCGACCTGATCCGGATGCGCGGTCATCGCGGCGATCAACCGACGGAATGTAGCGCGATTCAACACATCCACCTCGTCGTCCCGAACGAGAACCTCCCGCGCCAGCGACGCGTCGCTCAACACGAACGCGTCGGTCGCCATCCGAAGCATGTCGGCGGCAAGATTGCCCATGCGGGTCAGATCAGTAGGTGCCTCGATGCCGGGGCCGGATGCCAGCTCCAGGCCGCGCTCAGCGATGTTCACAGCGAGATCGCCCACCCTCTCGAGATCTGCGACCATCTTCATGATCGCGGTGATGGTCCTGAGCGACGCGCCGGAGGGCTGGTCATGCGCCAACACCTCCAGGCACAGTCGATCAACCTCCATCTCGAGCTGGTCCAGCTCACGGTCGTTCTCCACGACCGCGCGGCCCAGTGAGGCGTCGCGTTCGGCCACGCTGCGCACCGCGAGACGGACCATGGACTCGGCACGGACGCACATCTGGAGGAATCGAGTGCGGACGCGCTTGGCGCGCCGATCGGCATCACGCTGGAGCATCGCTACACTCGTGACCGCGCCGACGGGCTGCGCGGGATGTGGATTGTGAACTCGCTACCCTGTCCCGGAGTGCTCTCGAGGGAGAGTCCGCAGCCAGACGCCAGCGCGAGGTGCCGGACGATGGCGAGGCCCAGGCCCGTCCCGCCAGGGCGCTTAGCGCGCCCGGCGTTCGAGCGGTAGAACCGCTCGAACACACGCTCGTGATGCACTGGGTCGATGCCGATCCCCCGATCCCGGACGCTCACCACGACGGCATCGTCGCTCGCGGACGCCGCCACCGTCACTGCACCTCCCTTGTCGGAGTACTGACAGGCGTTCCGCGCCAGGTTCGTGACCATCGTCACCAGCGCCTCCTCATGCACCATGGCATCGAGATCGGGTGCACAGTTCAGCTCCAACACGAGGCCGCGCTCGGAGGCCATGTCCGCAGCCCCGACCAGCGCCCGCTCGAGCAAGGGGAGCACCGCGAGACGGGCCAACGGAAGGTTGCGGCGTCGTGTCTCGATCCGATGGAGACGCAACAGCGCCTCGAACAAGTCACGCAAGCGCCGTGCGTTGCGCTCGACCGCCTCGACCATCGGAACAAGGTCAGCCGGCAGTCCACGTGGATCGGTGAGAATTGTCTCGGCGTACCCCATCACGGCAGTGAGCGGGGTCCGGAGTTCGTGCGAGACATTCGCCACGAAATCGCGCCGCGCGCGCTCGGCTTGGCGCCACGACGTGACATCCAGCACCTCGACCAGCACGCCACCGTCGACCAGTCGTTGGGTCCTCACCTCAAGGTCGACCGACCCTGTCGCGACGAGCAACGGCTCAACCGTCTCCCCGTCGAATACGCGCTCGACCAGCGTGGAAATCTCGACGGACGCAAGCGCCTCGACCAGCAGCCTACCGACCGGCGAAGCCCGCACGTGCACGAGCTCCTCAAGCCGCCGGTTAGCGTAGACCACCCGACCGTCGGCGTCGACCACCAGCATGCCGACGGCTGTTGCGTCCAGGACGCGTTCCAGTGCGCCAGCGTTGCCCACCGTACCGCGGTCACTCACCCGGAGCAGCGTTGAAACGATAACCGACACCGCGAACCGTCTCGAGGTGGCGAGCCGCGGCCCCCAACTTCTCGCGCAGCCGCTTCACATGGGTGTCGACGGTGCGTGTGTTGAGGTCAGGCGGCATGTCCCACACATCTTGGAGCAGGTTGCCACGGGATTGGACCTGCCCCGGATGCGCGGCGAGAGCATGCAAGAGCTTGAACTCGGTGGCAGTGAGACTGACCTCCGCGCCGTCGACGAAGACCCGATGGCCGGCTTGATCGATTGCGAGGGGCCCGAACATCAGAGCATCGACAACGGCCGCTTCGGGGGGGGAGGGAGCCACGCCAGCGGCATTTCGCCGGAGCACAGCTCGGACCCGCAGGACGAACTCCCGCATGCTGAAGCTCGCCTTCACCACGTAGTCGTCCGCGCCAACCTCGAACCCCACCACGCGATCGATCTCTTCGCCCTTCGCCGTCAGCATGATGATCGGCGTGGTGGCGAGATGTGGGCTGGCGCGAATCCTCCTGCACACCTCGGTTCCAGGCATGTCGGGAAGCATCAGATCGAGGACGACGAGTTCTGGCTGGCAGGTCCGCACGTGCTCAAGCGCCTCGGCGCCCGTCGCCGCTGTGAGGGTCTCGAATCCCTCGCGCCGAAGGTTGAGATCGAGCAGACGCCGAAGATCGTCCTCGTCGTCGACAATGAGGATCGGGCCAGGCGGCTTCATGTTCGCTCCCGCGAGCCCAACCTGTATTGCCCATTCCCCTCGACGCCAACCGCGCGGCGGGCCCCCTCCTCCTCGCTGCGTGCATCGCCGCCCACAGCCACCGATGGTCGGCTAAGCTGCCGACCCTGGAGGGTACATGCGGTGGCCGGCGTGCAATACGCTGCGGTGGGTTGGGATCGCGCTGACCCTCACGTGCTCGGTGCAGGCCTCCGGGGCCAGCTACGACCCCGACCTTCGTTGGCGCACACTGCGTACGGAGCACTTCCTCATCCACTTCCACCAAGGGGAGGAGCAGCTCGCCGACGAGTTCTCGGAGATGGTGGAGGAGGTGTACGACACGATGACGGCGGAGCTCCGTTGGGAGCCGCGCCGACGAACCGAAGTGGTCATCGTGGATCGGACCGACTCGGCCAATGGGTACGCGCGCGTCGTTCCGTACAATGCGATCGTCATCTTCGCGACAGCCCCTACGGGAGACTCGACGCTGAACCTGTATGAGGACTGGAACACCGCGATCTTCACGCACGAACTGACCCACGTCCTCCATATGGACGCCAACCATGGCATCGTGCGCGCTGCACGCGCCGTGGTCGGCCGGATCGCCTCCACCAACGATCTGTCGCCGTGGTGGATGGTCGAAGGCTTGGCCACGTTCCAGGAGACAAGGCACACCGCTGGTGGTCGCGGACGCGCGGCGTGGCCGGACATGATCAAGCGCACCGCCGTGGTCGATGGCGCATTCCCTCCGTTGGGCAATCTCGACGGCCTCCAGCCCAAGCCGCCGGGCGGGAACCTCCGCTACCTGTTCGGTCAGGACTTCATCCAACACGTCGCCGACACCCATGGCGAAGATGCCTGGACACGATGGGTCCACATCTACGGGTCATCCATCCCGTACCTCTTGCCGTCGAAGAAGGTGTTTGGCGAGGGACTGTACGCGATGTACCGCGACTGGCGGACCACGTTGACCGAGCGCTACACCGCGCAGGCTGACGCGGTGCGAGAGGAGGGAGAGACCTTCGGGCGTCTGGTGAGCCTTCCGAGTGCAAGCTGCGTCGCACCGTCATTCTCACCGGATGGCGAGCGATTGGTCTGGTCCTGCTACGACCTTCGACGGGGCTCGGCGATCTGGCACGCGGACGACGAGGGCTACGGCCAGCAGATCCTCCTGCAGGACCGCGGCGCGTCCTATTTCACCTGGCGGGCCGACGGTCAGGCGTTCGTGTACGCAGGTACCCACCTGGTAAACCGGTTCAACACGTTCAGCGACGTGTACATGCACACCCTGGGCAGCTCCCGCACCATCGCGCTCACTTCGGGCGCTCGCGCGCGGGACCCCGACTTCTCACCGGATGGCAGCCAGCTCATCATGGTGACGAACCGCACACAGAACAACGCGCTGGAGGTGCTCACCATCGACCAACGTCGGCGCAAGCTGACCACCGAGACGAACCATGTGCAGTACAGCACGCCCAGATACTCCCCCGATGGCTCGATCATCGCGGTCTCGATCTGGGAGGACGGGCGCCGCGACCTGTGGCTCGTGAGTCCTGAGGGTGAGCGGCTGAGGAGGCTCACCCACGACACCGCCATCGACACAGACCCTGTATGGTCCATGGATGGCGAGTGGCTGTTCTTCTCCTCAGACCGTTCTGGGATCCCGAACGTTTACGCCATCGAGTTGGAGGCCGAGAGGTTGTTCCAGGTCACGAACGTCCTGACGGGCGCGGCGAAGCCCAGCCTCCATCCTGATGGACATCTGCTGGCCTACCAGCAATACAGCCAGGACGGCTGGGACATCCGCGTGCAGGATTTGGATCCGGAGGCATACCTCGACCGCGGCTTGCTCCCCCGACCGATTCGGTATGATCTCCCGCTGGCGGGCATCACGGAGGCGAGGGCTCCCCTGCCCTCGGTCGCAGCGGTGACGATCCCCAAGACGCAAAGCAACCGGCGACTTCGACGGAGCGGACGCCTCCCATCACAGGTCGCTCAGGCCCCGGACGAGATCCTGGACTCCTTCGAAGACACGGAAGGACTGGACGTATTCGGCGAGGAGCAGGACTTCCCGTTCCGGATAACGCCCCAGCGGTACAACCCGCTGCCGACTCTTGCGCCAAGGTTCGTAGCTCCGTACATCCAGACCACTCCGTTTCAGCCGCGTCGCCTTAAGGCGACATGCATCGACCCCGAGCTGTTCTGTCCGTCACTGCAGTTCAGCCTGTCGACCGGCAGCGCAGACACTCTGAGCCGGTATGCATGGAACGCCTTCGTCAGCTACCGGACTGACGCCGACTTTTTTGGGGGGGGAGGCAGCTTCACGATCAACCGGTGGCTCCCGGTATACACGTTTGGCGCCACCACTCGGGCCGTGACCACCGGCCGGTACTACACCGTTCAGACCGATGTCGACACGGGTGAGGAGACGCTGGGAGCGCTGGACGAGCGCTACTGGGAGCGGCGTACCGAGGGGTTCCTCCAGGTCAGCTTCCCCTACCGGCTGCGGTCGACCGTGTTCGCCAGGTACAGCCTCAGCGAGCGCTCGGCGCTGTTCGAGATCCCGGCCTACGCCTACCGGCCGCTGCTCCCCCTTCGCGGTACCATCGGCGCACTCTCGGGCGGCTACCGATTCTCGTGGTCTCAGCAGACCGCATACTCCATCAGTCGCGAAGATGCGCGAATCATAAGCTTGGTCGGCAACTTCCTCCACCCATGGCTCGGCACGAGCGTGGTGGACGGAGATGGTGACCGAAATGGGCTCAGCCAGGTGCAGCTGGTTGGAGAGATCCGCGAGTACGTCGTCAACCCGTGGATTCCGAACCACGTACTGGCCGGGCGCGCGGCGACGGGCGTGGCGCTCGGAGGCACCGATTTCCTGGGTAACTACCAGGTGGGCGGCAACATCGGCGACTCGGCGTTCTACGTCACGCCCGATGAGTTCGTGATGCTGCGAGGGTTTCCCTTCGGGTACGACAACGGTGACATGTACTGGCTGACCGCCGCTGAGTACCGGCTTCCACTGTGGCAGGTACAGCGAGGCCTTGGTGCACTCCCGGCGTACGTCCAACACCTGTCGGCCGCCGCGTTCATCGACGCAGGCAACGCATTCCTCAGCCCCGTGAACCCAAGGGCCGAGCCCGGCGTGTCGTTGTTCCAAGCTGTAACAGCACAGCCCCTGGTCGGCGCCGGCGCAGAGCTGTCCCTGTCGACGGTCGTGGGCTGGAGCTCACGCATCACCGGCCGCGCCGGAATCGGCTTCCCGCTCACCCAACGCACACTTGTCCCTCCACTACAGATCTATCTGCAGCTGGGCGGCTCGTTCTAGACGCGCGGGCTTGGTCGGCGACGCGCGCTCATCGAAGTCGAACCTGCCACGGCATCCACACCAGCGGCTCGCCGGGGTGGGCGGCAAGCAGCGACATCCAAGCACGCATGTCGGCGCCGACCTCGACGAGACCCGTCAGCGCTCCAGCCCCTGGAGCAGCCCGGCGCATCGCTGCGGATGCCAGCCGAGCCATCGGGCTCTGTGGCGACCCCGTCAGGTGCCGCATCGCAGCCGTGCCCTCCGCAAGGCCAGCGAGCGCGCCAGCGCGCTGGACCGCAAGCTCGAGGCCTCCGATACGATCGACGATTCCGCGTTCCTTCGCATCCGAGCCGGTCCATACGCGCCCTCTACAGTGGGGCTCGAGATCCGCCGGATCGCGGTTGCGGCCATCAGCGACGCGCTTGACGAACGCGTCGTAGAACCGCTCCAGGGACGCCCGGAAGCGCGCCCGCTGTGGTGGTGTAAACGGCCTTGACGCGGAGAAGACAGAGGCATTCGGCGCCGCCTCGATGGGCTGGCTGTGGACTCCGAGCTTGCGCATCCCCTCCCCGACGACGAGCTTTCCGCCGACCACTCCGATGGAGCCTGTGAGCGTGCCGGGGCGTGCCACGATCTCGGTGGCGGGCGCGCTGAGGTAGACCCCTCCAGACGCCGAAACATCCTCGTAGCAGGCCACGACGGGCTTGCGGGCCCGCAGCTGGTCCACCTCTCGCCAGATCAGGTCTGACGCCAGCGCACTGCCCCCTGGGGAGTTCACGTGAAGCACGACCGCGGCCACGGAGTCGTCCTCGGTCAGGCCCCGGAGCAAAGGGATCAACACACGAGCAGCAATTGCGTCGCCGCTGCCGCGGTTCTCCAGCACGATGTTGCCTTCGAGGTGAACGACCGCGACGGTTCCATTGGCTCGACCTAGCGTCTCGACCTGTGCAAGGACGAAGTCGCGCCGCGCCCAGCCGTCGAACTCGATGAGCACAACCCCGTCGCCGTGCTCCTGCTCGACCCAAGTCCGCACCTGATCCCAGTACGCCTCTTGATCCACCAGGCTCAGTTCCCGCGCCCGCTCAACCGGCATCGGCGCTTCCGCCATCGCAGACTCCACGTCGGAGTCCTGGAGCCCTCGCCCCGCCGCCACGTCGTGGATCAACTGCCCGTGCAGGGCCTGCACGAGCGTTTGAAGGGCATCATGATTCGCTGCGGACGGGAATGTACGCGTATAGGGTTCCGCGAGTGACTTGTACACCCCCGCCGACTCGAAGTCCGTCTTCACGCCCAGCCGCTCGAGAAGCGCCCCGAAGAACGTGACCTCAACCCCAAGCCCTACCAGCCCGACCTCGGAGGTCGGCGGGACAAACACTCGCTCGCAGGCACTCGCCAACCACAGCGCCGCGTTCCCAGGCGCCTCAACGAAGGCGTATGCGCGGGTATTGGCAGCTCGAACGGCCGCGATGGCCTGCCGAAGATCGTGTCCGGCCGCCCAGTTACCCGGGGACCCTTGGATGCGGAAGACCACGCCCTCGACATGAGGATCAGCACCGAGGCGTCGCACGCGCTCCAACCATCGGACGCGCCCAAGGAGCGTCCCGATCGGCTCCACGTCCACGATGACGACCGCGCGCGCGCCAGTAAGCCAACCATGTATTGCGTGCCCGATGGCGCCGAGCGGCAGCCCCACGACGCTTCCAAGGACTCTGCCGATCTCACTCATCGTGTCGCCCCTGGCTCCGTTCACGGTCGCTTGACCGGCGTACCACCGTACACAGGCTAAAGGTAGCCACCTGTGGTCAGACGCCAAGGCGCACAGGAAGGTCGTATGCCGTTCACAGACGACGAGTGGGTCGCGCTCTCCCGCATGCCGGAGTTGGAGGTCATCGCATTGGCTGCTGACCTGGACATCTGCGTGCCAGCAGAGATCGACCGAGAGTCCCTACTGTCACGGTGCGTGACCGGCATCGTTGCACGCGCCCAGGTCGAAGGCCTTCCCTTCAGCAAGTACGACCGCGAAGACCTAGCCGAGCTTCCCACAGAGCTGCTCGACTCCATCGGCAGGCTGCAGGGACTCTCCGGCCGGGTGACCGTCCGCGCCGTCCTGCGCGTAGGCGACCGTGTATACCGAAGCTATCAGAAGAACCGGCCAGGCAACCCAGTGGCCCTCATGTTACCCATGCTGCTCGCAGCAGTCGCTCGAGAAGCCATGAAGGGTCCGGCGCTGCCGACCCAGGCATGAGAGCAGAGGAAGGAAGCATCTGATGAAGGAATGTGCGTCCTGCGGTGCATCCGTTCCACGGTCTGCGAACCTCTGCAAACACTGCTTCCATGACTTCACCGAAGACAGCGTCCCCACCCGCTCGGGTGGCCCGATCTTCCTGCTGGGAGCGGTGGCTGCCATGGCAGTTCTCGGCGCTCTGACCTTGGGCTACGTCGCCAGCCAGCCCATCGAAGAACGAATTCTGGTCGACCAGGACACCCGCAGCGTTGTCTGGACACGCCAGTATCGGTCTGGGATCCAGACCGAGCGCTTACCCTGGGACCAGATTGCGGGCCTCGAGTACATCATCCGAGGCGACGGCGACTTCGAGATCGCCGCCGTGGCGAGTGGCGGCGCCCGCCACATCATCCACGCCGATACCTCGCCATTGAAGGCAGAAGCAGAGAAGTACGCGCAGCTCATGAAGAAGGAGCTGAAGGAGGTCGATAAGACCCGCGGCTTCCACAAGATGGGCGACGAGTAGGTCGGTGCTGACTGGCGCACCGACCAGCGCCGATTTCGCGCTCGACCTGGGCAGCTCCAAGTCGCGCCTCAGCTCTGCTCAAGGCCTGCTTCGGTCAGTGCCTTCCGTCGTGGCCATGCGTCAGGGTCGAGACGGACGTGCGCCTGCGGCTGTTGGCGTGCGCGCGAAAGAGATGCTGGGACGTGCTCCGTCACACGTCAGGGTGGTGTCACCTATCAGAGCGGGAGCAGTCGTTGACTTCGAGGTCGCCGAACACCTTGTCCGCTCACTGCTCACCGCGGTCTCCGGCTCGAGCTTCCGCCGCCCGAGCGTGCTCGTGAGTGTGCCCCAGGAGCTCGGAGAGGCCGGCCGCCGAGCCCTACTAGACTGCGTGCGCGCAAGTGGAGCTGGGCGGGTGCAGCTGGTAAGCGGCACCTTGGCCGCTGCAATCGGGGCAGATCTACCCGTCTTCGAGCCGGTCGCCAACCTGGTGGCCGATGTCGGAGGCGGACGGACGGAGGCAGCTCTCTACAGCCTCGGCGGCGCCGTCGCATCTCGCTCAGTCGAGTTGGGTGGCGACCAGATGGACAGCGATCTGGGAGCCTGGGCTCGCAAGGAGCGCGGAATCGTTCTGAGCGCGACAACGGCGGAGCAGCTCAAGCTCGCACACGCCAATGGAGCAGACAAGGTACCAGCGCGCGGGCGCGACATGGCGACCGGCGCTCCGAGAGATCTGGTCGCAACGGACGACGAGATCTCGGCAGTTCTGTTGCGAACGTCGAACCGCATTGCGTCGGTGCTGGTCGAGTTGCTTCGGAGCTCGCCGCCAGAGCTTTGCTCGGACCTGCTGGACCGCGGCATCATCCTCGCAGGTGGCGTGTCTGAATACGCGCCGATGCTCCAACTACTGCGTGACCGCACTGGGTTGCCGGCGCTCCCGGTCGGCGAACCCGCGGAATGTGTCGCAAGGGGATTATCACGCCTGTTGCTGCAACCCGATCTGTACGGGCGCGCAGTAGGCTGACCGGCCAAGCACCGGTCTCGACAGTGGAGGCAATGGACCACTGCGGCAAGACCACGAACGCCCCAGCAACCTTGCGGCTGCTGGGGCGAAGTGAGGTCGGCGATACCTACTCTCCCACACGGTCTCCCGTGCAGTACCATCGGCGTGCTGGAGCTTAACTTCCGAGTTCGGAATGGGATCGGGTGGAGCCTCCGCACTATCGTCACCGACCAAGGTGACAGGGAAGCGCCGGGGGAGCCGTAGC
>JBLFXJ010000281.1:0-10853 GCA_047609825.1 Myxococcota bacterium | reverse complement strand
CGCCCATCGACGAGCAGACCTTCGTCCCCGATGCGTACCCGCTGTCGCCTACCAAGTGATCCCGGCGGACAGTGACCGTCAGTCCTCGTCCTCGTCCTCGTCCTCGTCCTCGTCCTCGTCCTCGTCGTCCTCGTCGTCCTCGTCGTCCTCGTCCTCGTCCTCGTCCTCGTCGTCCTCGTCGTCCTCGTCGTCGCCGGTGTCGTCATCGTCGGCGTCCTCGTCCTCGTCATCGAGGGGTGCGCCGGTGTCGTCGAGCGCTCCGGTGTCGCCCTCTCCGAGCCCGCGGAGAGCGAATCCGGCATCGGTGCCAGAGCCGGGCTGGAGCGAGGAGCAGGCGCCGGCGGTGAGCAGGGCGAGCAGGGCGAGCGTGCGGGTCATGTTGGCCTCCTGGTGTGGTTACCGCCGGAGCTCCGGCGCACCACCAACCTGACCTCCAGCCGCCGTCAGGTGTATTCATTTCCACTCTGCACCTTTTGTTTCCGTACTCGGACTCGGATACAGAATCCCCCTGACAAGCCTTTTCGCTACCCGACCGACTGTATCCACCTTAGAGTGATGGCATGTCCGCCCACCCGCGACCCGACGTGTTCGCATTCCTCGACCACCGCGCCTACCTGACGGCCTGGTTCGAGTGGAAGAAGTCGGCCAACCCTCGGTTCAGCCACCGGATGTTCGCCCGCATGGCCGGCCAGCGCTCACCCAGCCTCGCCCACCTCGTGATGAAGGGGGAGCGCAACCTCACCGACCGCACCACGCCCGCGTTCTGCAAGGCGATGGCGCTCGACGCCGAGGAGTCGCGCTTCTTCCACTCGCTGGTGCGGTTCGACGCCACCACCGATCCAGACGAGCGCAACGCGCTGTGGAACAACCTGGCCGCGAGCAAGCGGTTCCAAGCCGCGCAGCACATCAAGGGCGAGGCCTTCAACTACCTCTCCCACTGGTTCATCCCGGCCGTGCGCGAGCTCGCGGGCTGCGCCGGATTCCAGGCCGACCCGGCTTGGATCGCACGCACCCTTCGCCCCCGGATCACCCCCGCGCAGGCTCAGCAAGCACTCGCCACCCTGCGCGACCTGGGCATGCTGGTCGAATCCGACGGCGAGCTCGTGCCCCGGGAAGACACGGTGGTCACGCCGCACGAGGTGGTGGTCGGCCTCGCCGTGTACAACTACCACCAGGGCATGATCGCGCGGTCCAGCGAGGCGATCATGGCGTCGCGGCCAGCGGAGCGTCACATGGGCGCACTCACCGTGGCCGTGCCCCAGTCCCTCGTGCCCGAGCTCAAGGACGCGATCGTCGCGTTCCAGGAGCGACTGCTCGACCTGTGCGACTCGAAGGCTTCGGCCGCAGACCGGGTCTACCAGGTCAACCTCCATCTGTTCCCGCTCTCAGAGCCCATCCAGGAGCCCCAGTGCGCCGACTCCTCCCCCTCCTCGTCCTCGTCGGACTGACCGCCTGTGGCGCCGAGAACGGCGTGCGGGGCGGTACGTCGGTCGGCAACCCCGGCGAGGTCGCGTCGTCCATGGCGAGCGCCACCCGTGGAGCGCACGCCTTCGCGGCAGTAGACCGCGCCGCGCTCCAGTGGGTCGACTGCGACGGCGGCACCCAGACCGTCCCCATCGACGGTGTGCTCGACCTGCTCGCCCCCACGCCACAGGAGGCACCCGCCGGCACCTGGTGCGCGGTCGAGCTCGTGCACGACACCCCGGTCGTGGTGCAGGGCGGCGACGCCAGCGGCACCTACGCCCTCACCCTCGACGTACCCGTGGTTCATGTGGAGTTCCCCACCGCGCGGGGCCTCGAGGTGGACGGCCAGCGGCTCGTGCTCGAGGTGGGCAAGCCAGGGTGGCTCGACCTGGACGCCCTGGGCGTGGTCGGCGGCGCCGATGTGAGCGTGGGCGTGGCCGACCCCGAGCACGAGGCGCTCGCTCGGGCGCTGGCCTTCGGTTCGGCCGTGTTCGTCGACAACGACGAGGACGGCGAGGTGGACGACGACGAGCGCGGCGAAGGCTCGGTCGGCGAGGGCAGCGAGTACGAGGACGACGACGACGAGACGGACGACTAGGCCGTATCCGCACCTCGCGCTTTCAACCCACCACCTGCGGCTCGGCCCCAGGTGGTTTGTTGCTTCTGCCTAATCTTCTCTGCTCTCCACTGTATCCAAAGCGGGAAACACTTCTTGGGCTGAGCGCGCGACCGCCCCCCGCACCAGGTCTACCTTGGTGGTGCGCTCGGGACAGCAACCCGGGCGCCCGACAGGAGCTCTCATGCGACCCATCACCTTGCTCGTCTGCGCAGGCTGCGCCTTCGGCAGCGGCGTGCCCGACCCCGCCGATCTGCCAGAGGTGGTGACCTGGGACGACCACGTCGGGTACCTGATGCAGGACGTGTGCGCCTCGTGCCATGGCCGCACCCACCGCATCGAGGGCTACGACTTCACCACCTACGACGCCGTGGTCTGCCACTGGGGAGACATCCGCGAGCAGCTGGCCGGCAACCAGCACCCACCCGGGGGCGCCCCGCGGTTCGACGGGTGGGAGCTGGCCATCGTGCACAAGTGGGCCTCCGATGGGTTCGCGGCGTCGATGGACGCGTCCGGCGCGCCACTGTTCCCTGCGGCGCCCGGATGCGCCGGCCGAGGGGACTGATGCGACGCCTGGCACTCACCTTCTCCGCCGCAGCCGGCGCCGTCCTGTGCACGGTGCCGCCCTTCGCCTCGTCCCCCGCCGAGGCGCTCCCGCTGTACACCGCCCGATCGGGACGCACATGCGACAACTGCCACGTCGACCCCACCGACTGGGAGAACCCTCCGCTGCCCGATCGTAAGTGCACGCTGTCGTGCATGGGCTGCCACACCGACCCCTCCGGGGGCGGCCTGCGCACGGTCTCCGGGGAGTTCTATGGGCAGTCCACCCTGCCGATGTTCCTGCCCTCGCACCGGGGCTGGGAGGACTGGGAACGCGGCCCGTTCTGGACCTCGCCCGACGAGAAGCGCTCGAACAAGGTGCCGGATCTCGCCTGGGGGAGCCCCGCGGGCGAGCCGACGGTCAACACCTGGGACCAGGCCCGCTACGCCGGGTTGAACGCCGACCCTGCGCTGTCGCTGGGCATCGACGCGCGGGTCGCAGCGTGGCTGATGGGCGACGGCGAGGCCTCGGTGTTCCCGATGCAGTTCGACACCCACGCCGCCGTGCATCCCATTGAGCGGGTGACCGTGGCCGCCACCGCCGGTGTGATCGCCGACAAGCAGGGCTTCGGCGCCACGTTCGAGCGCAACACGGCGTTCGCGGTGAAGGACGTGTACGCCATGGTCCACGAGCTGCCCTATATGACCTACGTGCGCGCTGGACGATTCGTGCCCCCGTTCGGCACCCGCACCGAGGATCACACCTCTCCGATCCGGCGCGACTTCGAACTCGACGGCAGCACGATGCACAGCCGTGTCACCGGTGTAGAGCTCGGTTTCGCACCGAACTACCCATACGCCCAGGTGGCAGTATTCCGCCCCGGACCTCGAGATGATGGACTTCTCGGCGACGGCGCAGTACCCGTGCTCGGGGTGCCCGGGATCGGGGTGGCGGCCTCTGCCGGCTATCGCGACCTCGGCTGGCAGCTCGGCGCCAGCGCCATGCTCAAACGGCGCCCGTTCGAGTTCGGTGGTGACACCGAGTCGGTCAGCCTGCAGGGCGCCTTCAACCCCTGGTACTACACCCGGGCGGTGCCGCTCACCTTCCTCGGCGAGTACGCGGTGGGGCGTCGCCAGAACCCGTGGACCGGCGGCCCCCAGAGCCACGTGGCCGGAATGCTCGAGGCCGATCTGCTGGTGTTCAACGGCCTGAACCTCCGGCTGAAGTACGACTTCTCCGACCCCGACACCGTGGTTGGCGGCGACCAGCGGCAGACGGTGGGGCTGGGTGCGGACGTGCACCTGATGACGAACACCACGGTCACCGGGCAGGTCCGGGTAGACCCAAACGGCGGCGACCCTGCCTACGACGCCATCCTGTTCCTCCACCTGTGGCTGTAGGCGAGTCCATCAGAGGCGCTCCGCCCATCACCCCCACGTCCGCAACCAGATACGGAGCGCGCCCGCCGCGAGGTCCGAGGATGCCCCCCGCACCCGACGCTGAACAGCGCCGCTTCGGCGAGCTCCTCGAGCGCCTCCTTCGGCTCGACACCGCCGACTTGGACTTCGGGCTGTACCGGATCCAGGCGCAGCGACGCGACGAGCTCCAGCGGTTCATCACCACCGACCTCCTGCCGCGGGTAGACGCCGCGGTCGACGGCCCCGACGAGGCCCGCAGGGCGTTCTCCCACCTCAACACCTTCTTCTCCAGATACTACGAAGACGGCCACTTCTCGCCACGCCCTCGGTACCGCGGCGACGCCTATGCCGTGCCCTATGACGGCCGCGAGGTCCACCTCCACTGGGCCCACTCCGACCAGCTGTACATCAAGTCCGGCGACCGACACGTGGACTACGCCGCCCACCTGCCGCCCACCGACGACCTGCCTCGTCCACGGCTCGAGCTGCGGCTGGCCGCCGCGCAGACCGATCGCGACGACACCCAATCGCGCGCCAAGCGCCGCACCGTGCTCCGCGACACCGAACCGGTGCAGCTGAGCGACGATCGACTGACCCTGTGGTTCGAACACCGCGCGGTCACCACAACCGGCCGCGCACCGTCCCAGTCCCGCGTGAACGCGTCGACCATCGAGGCCATCCTCCCCGAGCTCACCCCGGCTTGGGCTGCCCTGCTCACCCGACCCCACCGCCCCGGCGCCGCGCGGTCGCTGCTGGCCCACCACCTCGCTGCCTACACCCGCCGGCGCACCACCGATCACTTCGTTCACCCCGACCTCGGCGGCTTCCTCCGCCGCGAGCTCCAGCGCTTCATCGCCGAAGAGGTCTTGCTGCTCGATGAACTTGTCTCCGCCGACGCCCTGGCGGCCGCCGTTCGACGGGTGGAGGCGGTGCGCACCCTGGCCGGGGGTGTCATCGACTGGCTCGCCCAGGTGGAGGACCTGCACCACGCCCTGGCCACCAAGCCCCGGTTCGTGCTCACGTCGCGCTGGCTCGTGCCCACTCCCGACGGCATCGTGGACACCGCCGGGTGGACACCGCGTGACACCTGGGATCTGCTGGCTCGCACCACCGATGACGTGAGCCGATCCCTGGCCGGCGTGCTCGTGCACGGGAACAACCGGGACGCCACCACCCTGTTCGCCCCCCGCCTGCGCGGCCAGGTGCAGGGCGTGTACCTGGATCCCCCCTATAACACGGGCGATGACGGATTCCTGTACCGGGACGGCTACCGCCACGCCACCTGGCTCACCCTGATGCAGCAGGTGCTCGCACCCCTCACCGACCTCGCCACCGACGAGGCCTTCGTAGCGCTGTCGATCAACGACAACGAGCTGGTGAACCTGGCCCAGCTCGGCACCCAGCTGCTCGGCGAGTCAGCCCTCGCAGGCCTGTACAGCGTGAAGGTCCGGCACGCCGGGCGCATCCTCACCGGCGCCAAAGAGGTTCAGGAGGTGCTCGAGTACCTCCTGCTGTTCCGCCTTGGACCTGCGGCACGGGTGGAGGGCCGCTGGGTGCGGGCCGACGCGATGGACGACTACGTGTGGACGGTGCGACCGACCGGACCACCCGACCGAATCGAGCAGCTCGATGGACGTCGGGTGGCCGTGTACACTCTTGATACCTACGTCTTGGAGCGCTCTCCTCCATCGGCCGATGGCCTGAAGCGCACCAGCATCCGCGGCACCCTGCGCAAGGGCAACAGCAGCGGCCGGTTCTATGTCCGCCACATCGAGCCCTCCCTCGCCCAGTACCAGGGATGCCTGCTGAGCGTCGAAGGCATCGGAGCCGATGGTCTCGGTGCCCGCTGGTTCTGGGTCCCCTCAGCCGACCATCGGCGCCGCAACCCCGACTACTTCCAAGGTGTTCCGCTCGACCGACCGGCACTCCGGCGCGTTCCCCTCCCAAACTTCATCGACCTCGAGAGCAGCTTCAACCGGGTCGCCGCCGAGGGCGGGGTCACCTTCCGAGATGGGAAGAAGCCCCAGGCTTTCCTCGATCATGTGTTCCACCTCACCGGCGTGGAGCGGCGCACTGAGGGCTGGGTCGTGGACCTGTTCGGTGGGTCGGGCTCCACCGCCCACGCCGTGATCCGGGCGAACACCCGGGATGACGGCCGCCGCCAGTACCTCCTGACCGAGATCGGCGAGTACGTGCACACCATCACCATCCCGAGGCTCATTGCCGCCGCGACAGACGCCCAGGCGGAACGCTCCGCCGAGTCCACGGCACCCCTCCTGCAGCAGGTGGTGACCCTGGAGACGCTGGACGACACGCTCGACGCGGTCCAGCTCCGGCGTGATCCGGGCGTTGGCGAAGTGCTCGCTGCCGATGACCTCCTTCGGCGGGATTACACGCTGCGCTACTTGCTGCAGCACGAAGCCCGGCGATCCGTGCTCGACCTGGACCGCTTCGAACACCCCTGGCAGGTCACCATCGCCACCCGACACGCCGGTGACTCCCTTCACTCTCCGGTAGACCTGGTCGAGACATCGGTGCTCCTGCTGGGCCTGTCGGTCCACCGCTACGACACCCGCGGGCACGAGGACCTGGTGTTGGTGTGGGCCACCGACCCTTCGGGGCAGCGGGTGCTCCTGGTGTGGCGGGACTGTGACCGCTGGCCGGCCCCGGCGGTGGGTGTGCTCGTGCGTGCGGCGCTGGACGAGCGCGGTACCGTGGACCTGGTGTACGGAAACGGCGACCATCGGCTCGAGAGCGTTCGGAGTACGGATGAGAGTTGGCGTGCCTCGGCTATAGAAGAGGTATTTCGCGTAGCGATATCCATCGACCGGGACACCTGAGGTGGCGGCGGACCTGGCCTCGAGCACGGTCTTGTTCCGGTGGTTCCTCGCCCACCTGGGAGCGGACCGGTGGGAGGATCTGCCACTGCGCGACCTACAGGCCTCGGAGGACGCCGGGATCGACGCCGTGCGCGACGTGCTGCTCAGCGCCGACCTGCACATTCAGCACCAGACCCTCCACGCGCTCCACGCGAGGGTGCAGACGACCACCGGTCCATTGTGCTCGGCCCGTCGGCCCCCCCTGCGCTGGCGGTACTTCCAGTACCTCGCGCTGTTGGCCTTCCAGCAGGTGCTGGAGCGGCGCGCGTCGGATCGGGAGGGGCTGCGAGCGAGCCTGGCCCAGTTCCGGGCGGACGTGATGCCCGGCACGCCAAGGTGGCAGATGGAGGCGTCCACGGGCGACGATCCACTGGATCGCCTCGCCCTCTGGCAAGCGACCGGGTCGGGAAAAACCCTGATGTTGCACGCGAATCTGCTGCAAGTGGCCGACGTGCGCCGACGGGCCGGCCGGCCTCCACATGACCACGTGCTGCTGCTCACCCCCAGCGAGGGACTAGCGCGCCAACACGTGCGGGAGCTGGCGGCATCGGGCCTGCCGGGTGGGCTGTTCGACCCACACCGACGGCCCAAAGGCGGGGTGATCGTCGTGCCGATCACGAGGCTCCGCCTGGCTCCTGGGCCAGATACGGTCCATCCCGATCGGTTCGAGGGTCGCAACCTGGTGTTGGTGGACGAGGGGCACCGCGGCAGTTCGAGCGGCGACGGCGAGTGGCGGAGGGTGCGCGCACGACTGGCCGATGGCGGGATGTGCATCGAGTACTCCGCCACCTTCGCGCAGGCCGCGGCGAAGGACCCCGTGATCCATGACGAGCTGGCCCGGAGCATCGTGTTCGCCTACCCGTACCGGAGATTCTACGCCGATGGGTATGGTAAACACTGGCGAATACTGAATGTTCGTGCCGACCGTGGGCGAGCGCTCGGCGACGAGTCGCTGCGGAGCTACCTCACCGCCGCACTGGTCGTCCTGCTTCAGAAGCTGTGGATCCACCGGCAGAATCCCACGCTGATGACCCAGAACAACGTCGCGCGACCACTTGGCGTGGTGGTCGGTGCCAGCGTGGTGGGGCGATCGGAGGGCCGCGCGGAGCAGAGCGACCTGGTGCGGGTGCTGGACGTGCTCGCGCGCCTGGTGCACCCGGCCGAGCGGATGACCACCGTGGCGACCCTGGACGCACTGCTGGCCGGAGAGCTTGGATTCCGGAGTGACAGCGGCGACGCGTTCGACCCCGCCACGGTGTTCCCCGCCCTCGTCGACGCAGGGTTCACCGGCGACGCGGTGTATGAGGAGCTGCTCAGCGGGCTGTTCGGCGCGCGCGCTCCCGGAGTGCTGCGGCTGCAGTTTCTCGGGAGAGCCGCCGGAGAGGTTGCTCTCTCGGTGGGTGATGCCGCGCCGTTCGGGCTGGTGAGCGTGGGGGACCCGGGGGGATTGAGACGGCTATGTGCGGCCCTCCAGCCCAGGGTCGTACTGGAGCGGGACCTGCTGAGTGGGTCACTGTTCGACGGGCTCGATGGTCCACAGTCCACCATCACCCTCCTCCTCGGCTCGCGACGGTTCGCGGAAGGGTGGTCGAGTTGGCGGGTGAGCATGCTGGGGCTGCTCAACCTCGGTCGCTCCGCAGGCACCCAGATCGTGCAGCTGTTCGGACGCGGGGTGCGCCTGCTCGGCCGCGGCCGATCCCTGCGACGGAGCTCCAACACCACCGACAGCACGCCGCTGCGGCTGCTCGAGAGCCTGGACGTGTTCGGGGTTCGGGCCGACTACATGGAGGTGTTCGAGGCAGCACTACGGGAGGAGGGTCTCCCACCGGTGTCACCCACCGCGCCCTCACCGGGCACTGGCCTCACGCCGGCGCCGACCCGGCCTGCGGTCCCCTTGGCTCCCTGCACGCTCGGCCCCAGTGCCCAGGTGAACGGCGTGACGGTGGACCTGCGTGCCGAGGTGAAGGCGGTGAGCTGGAGCGCGACCGGGTCAGCCGGGCCGAGGGAGGAGGGCACACCGGGACCGCTGCGGATGCTGGAGCTGGTGGACCACGACGCCCTGTATGCGGCGCTGGTGGCCCACCGAGCGCGCCGCGGGTGGACGGCGCTGGCGCTGCCCCGACAGGTGACCGACGAGCACGGAGCCTCGGTCGCCCTGACCCGCGCCTTGCTCCGTGGCCGGTGGTACCGCGCCAACCTGCCACCGTGGATGACGGGCGCGACACACCGTCCCCTCCAGCAGCTTCCCGCTTGGCAACACCTGGGCGAGCGACTCGTATGTGCCTATGCCGATGCGTTCGTGGCCGGCCGCCGACGGCATCTGACGGACTGACACAGAGCTGTTGCATGGCCGTGCCCTTCGGTTCGGCGGTGAACCTGTCGGGTGATCGTGCAATCGGATCTGCCGTCACGCGCCGGGGAATGCGCGGCGTAGAGAAGCCCGGGACCGGCATCAACCGGGTGCGCCCCCGTGCCGAGTTCTTAAGGACGATCGCCGGAAGGGCGCGATTCGCCCGTCACGGGGGTTCGGCCTGCGGTGGCGGGAGGATCCCGATCGCATTGTGACCCCGTGTGACCCTGCTCCGACACATTTGCGTTGCCTATGTGACGGATGTGTGACAGACTACAAGCATGACCACGCAAACTGAACTCAGTCGCATCGCCCTCGGCGTCCACCTCTCCATCAGCGTTCCCGGTGTGGGCCTCTTGGTGGCGTGGCTGCTCACGCTCTAGGCTCCCGCGTTCCCAATCCCAGTGTGCCCGCTCAACGCGAGAGGGGATGACGGCGATCGGGTGTGCCCTGTTCCAGACCGACCTGCTCGAACCCACCCGAGCAGCGCCGGATCCGGAACCACGGTGGCAGGCGCCCTGGCGTCGCCGCAATGTCCGCCCGTAGATCGAACAGGGCGCCGGCGTGGAACAGCCCGGTGACCGCGACCGTGTCGGCCTGCTCGAACAGCGTCTCGAGGTTCCGGTGCGCTAGAGCCGCTCGCTGTGCTCAGTGACCCCGGTCAAGTCACGACTGAAGCCCCCCGGGGCGCGGCCCGCGAGCACATACCAGGCGCGGGCCGGGCTGCCCCAGTCGATGAGACCGTAGCCGCCGCCCGCGGAGTCGCTGTTCTCGTTGTCGCTGCCTTCTCAGGGGGTGCCCACAGGGTAGTGACGCACTGGTGACAGTGAGGAGCGGTGTGCGCCGTCGCCGAAACATCAGCGAAACACGACCACCAACCTTTACTATCCGCCCTATCGACGCCAGCCGCCGCCGCCGCTGCGACCGCCGCCACCCCGGCCGCCGCCGCCGCCACCCCGGCCGCCGCCACCACCGCGACGCCCACGACCGGAGCGAGGACGGTCCTCCTCCGGGCGGAGGCTGCGGTCGCTGGACCGGTCGAACTCACCCTTGAACGGGTGGCTCTGGACGACCGAGATCTCGCTGCGGATCAGCTTCTCGATGTCGAGGAGGTAGCCTACCTCTTCGCGGTCGCAGAACGACAGCGCCATGCCGCTGGCGCCGGCCCGGGCTGTGCGCCCGATGCGGTGCACATACTGCTCGGGCACGTTCGGCAGGTCGAGGTTCACCACGTGGGTCACCTCGTCTACATCGATCCCCCGCGCTGCGATGTCGGTGGCGACGAGCACCCGCAGGCGCCCCTCGCGGAAGCCGAGCAGCGCGCGCTCGCGAGCGCTCTGGGACTTGTTGCCGTGGATCGCCGCGGCGGCCACGCCTGCAGCCTCGAGGTGCTTGACCACCCGGTTCGCGCCGTGCTTCGTGCGGGTGAACACCAGGGCGCGCTTGATGGACGGTAGCTCGAGCAGCGCGCTCAGCAGCTTGCGCTTGTCGGCCTTCTCCACGAACAGCACGGCCTGGGTGACCTTCTCGGCCGTGGTGGCGTTGGGCGTGACCTCGACCCGGATGGGGTCGCGCAGGATCT
>JBLFXJ010000280.1:0-10886 GCA_047609825.1 Myxococcota bacterium | reverse complement strand
GACGGGCGTGCAGCGAAGTGTGCTTGGGAGCGAAGCAAACACGCGAGGAAGCGACAGGCGCCCCCCGCGGCGAGCGGTAAACTGAAGCCGACCCTACCGTCTGGCCATGGGCGGCGGCTTCCAGCCCCCGAACGCCCGCTCCAGCTCCCGCGCCACCGCCACCGTGAGGTGGTCGGCGCCGCGTCGGGCACCCACCTGCACGCCCAGCGGCAACCCGCGACTGTCCAGCCGCAGCGGCACCTGAGTCACCGGCACCTGGAGGATGTTCAGCAGCGCCGTGTACTGGTAGTCGAACCGCATGAACAGCACCTGCCGGAGCAGGGGCCAGCTGTGCCGCGGCGCGCTCCGGTAATACGGCGGGTAGAGCAGCACGCCATGCTCCCCGAGGCGGTCCTCCAGCTCTTCCCGCAGCGCGAGACCCTTGTCCACGAACCGCTGCTGGTCCTGCGGCACCAACGCCAGCAGGTCTTCCGCGAGCGCCAGGATCGACGCCATGGGCGTGTGGTCGCCCCGCCGCGCCGCCCACTTCGCCAGCTCCTTCGACGCGTTCACCCGCTCACCATCCCCCATCAGCTCGGCGAACGGGACGCCGTTCTCCGCCCCGAGCGACGCCGCCCAGATCGGGAAGCCGTCCTTGAACCCCGGAATCTCGACCGTCTGCACATCGGCGCCCAGCCGGCGCAAGTGCTCTGCCGCCCGCACCTGGGCCTGCCGCAGCTCCCGCCACGGCCGGGTGACCCCGTTGGTGGGGATGTCGAGCACCCGCAGGCCGGACAGATCGACTGTGTCCGGATCGCCCAGCGGCCAGTCCAGGCAGCCCGTGTCCACCCCATCCGGACCCGCCAGGATCTTCACCAGCGGCCACAGATCCTCCGCCCGGCGGCACAGCGGCCCGGTGGTCTGGTACCGGAGCACCTCGCCATGACCGCAGGGGTGCTGCCCGGTGCCGGGGATCAGGCCGCCGGTGGGCTTGTGCCCGAACACGCCGTTGAAGAACGCCGGCATCCGGATCGACCCGCCCACGTCCGCGCCCAGGCCGAACGGCGACGCCCCGGCGCCCACGATGGCCCCCTCGCCGCCCGAGCTCCCGCCGGCCGTGCGCCGCACGTCGTAGGGGTTGTTCGTGCGCCCATACACGAGGTTGTCCGACTCCATCCACATGCACAGCTCGGACACGTTCGTCACGCCGAGCGGGATCGCGCCCGCTGCCCGCAGCCGGGCCACCGTCGTGGCGTCCTCCGTCGACACGATGCCCTCACGGCGCCGCAGCCCCGACGTGTTCGGCATGCCCTCCAGCTGGATCGCCTCCTTGATCGTGCACGGCACGCCGTGGAGCGGGGGCAGGGTCGCGCCAGCGGACACGGCGGCGTCGGCGGCGTCGGCCTCGGCCCGGGCCGCTTCGAACCGGTCGCAGACCACCGCGTTGATCGCCGGATTCACCTTCTGAATCGCCGCGATGTGCGCGTCGACCACGGCGCGGCTGGTGGTGCGGCCGTCACGGATGGCGGCGGCGAGCTGAACGGCAGAGGCGCGGAGGGCGTCGTGCATGGGGCGACGGTACCCGGTGCGCGGCGGAAGCGCCTCCGAGACTGCCCCTCATCCGTGGGGTGCGGCGTCGTCCTGAAGCACCGACCCGGCCTCCACCCCGAGCGCGTCGAACAGCCAGTCGTGCAGCACATGCAGCTGATCGCTCCCGGTGGACTGGCCCCACAGGTTGATCCCGTGCACCACCGCCACACAGACCAGGCTCACCGCCAGCCCCACCAGCGCCCACGGCGGGTCGTGCATCATCCACTGGGCAACGGTCACCATCGAGCCCATCACGGCGGAGAACACCAGGAACGCGTGGAGGAACACGAACATCGTCCACACCTGCGGCTGCGGGCCGAAGCGCGCCGAGATCCACAGCCGTCCGTCCCGCTCCGAGGCGCGCACCGACAACGCGGGTGACCAGTACCGGCGGTCCGCCTCTGCGATGGACAGCTCGGCGACCCCGCGGAACACACCTCCCACCACCGCGGACCCGGCCGTGGCACACGCGGCCTTCAGGCGCGCATCGAACCCGTCCCGATCGAGCGCCTCCAGCGGCAGCATCAGCTCGAGTCGCGGGCGGATCGGCGGGCGGGGCAGGGCGTCGACGGCATCCATGCTCGGGAGCGTAGACAGAGCGCCGGGTCGCGCGCAACCACCGGCACGGCGAGCAGGGCAGTGTGCTCGGCGATCTCCACGGTCGGGTGTGTGACGCTATCCGGGTGACGCACCCGCCCGCCCCTGTGGAGGACCGATGACCCCCGCCCTCGCCGCCCTCGCCATCCAGGCCTCCACCGCCGAACTCGCCTGGCTCGCCGGGTGTTGGCGCTCCACCGAGGCCGGCGTCACCACCGAGGAGTGCTGGATCCCCCCCGAGGGCGGCATGCTCCTCGGCACCAACCGCACCTTGCGCGACGGGCGCGCCGTAGGGTTCGAGTTTCTTCGCATCTCCGAGGAGGATTCCCACGTCATCTATTGGGCCGCGCCCGGGGGCCGACACCCGGCGACACCGTTCGTTCTGACCTCCAAATCGAAGTCAGAAGCCGTGTTCTCGAACCCCGGGCATGACTTCCCCCAGCGCCTCCACTACGCCCGCGACGGCAGCACGCTCACGGTCGTTGTGCAGGCCGGGGACAAGAAGCTCGAATTCCGCTGGACGAAAAAGATCGAATGAACAACAACGCCCGTCGTCGGCGCGGTCCACACAGAATGTTTGCCTTACCCGGTCTGACAAAGCAATCTGGCCCGTCCAACGCTTTAGGAGGCGCAATGAACCGTCCACTTCTCTTCGCTGTGGGTGCGATCACCCTGGCGGCCTGCAACCCTGCCCCGCTCAAGAACGGCACCCTGATTGAGGGCACGTCCAAGGTGAACACCGAGACCCGGTCCTACAAGCTCAAGGAAGGCGGCGGGCCCGAGGAGCGCACCGGCAACAAGGGTGTCGGCGACAACTGCACCGAGGCCGGCAACGCCACCGGCCGCACCGTGGTCACGGCCGACCTCAACCTCGCGCACAGCTTGGAGGTCGTGGGCGAGTCGCACACCGACCAGCCGCTCGACCCCGAGGAGGGCCGCGAGGGCCGCACCGCGGTGAGCGTCATCGCCGAGAAGATCGTCGCGCGCGGCTCCATGGTCACCGAGGCCGATGCCTACGACGCGGGCCCCGAGGGCGAGGATGTGTTCTCCATCGACGAGACCCCCGATGTGGCCCTCACCAGCTCCCGCTACTTCGGGCTCGCCGGCGATGAGTACCTCGTGGAGCTCTCCCCGCTCGACCTGTGGACCCCGGTGAGCTTCGCCGAGGCCGGAGCCGGCGGCGATCCCGACCGCATGGATCTGGTGCTGCTCACCAAGCGCAAGCCGAAGAATGGCGACGTGTGGACCAGCATCGACGGCAAGACCCTGTACCGCTACCTCGGCAACGAGAAGCTGAACGCCGGTGGCAACGAGTTCAACGCCGACAAGGTGGGCGTGTACATCGTGGCCGAGTCCGACCCCGAGGTCGCGAGCATGATCGACGACTGCCTGTCCACCGGCCCGTTCCAGGACGTGACCAACCCGGGCGTCGAGGAAGACAACATCGTGTCCTCCGCCGTGCTGCTCGATGCGGGCTGCGACGGCGAGTTCATGCACCAGCAGGTCGGCACCGAGTGGTGGGGCGACGACATCCTGCTCAAGGCCGAGAGCACCACCTGGGACGTGACCGTCGATGCCTTCGGCTACGAGTGGTACGTCCAGGATGGCGACACCTGCGCCCGCAACACGGGCCCGGTCGCCCCGGAAGACACCGGCTCGAACCTGTTCGTCCAGTACACCGTCACTCGCACGATCATGACCTACCAGGTCGACTCGATCGGCGAGGCCGCTGAGGGCGGCAATTGAGGGCGCTGCTCGCCATCCCGCTCGTGCTGGGCGGCTGTGTCCAGACCGGCGTGAACGCGCTGGCTGGGCAGGTGTTCCGGGCCGAGACCATCGGGGCCGCGTTCTACATCGAGCGTGATGCCCGCGATTCGGCCGACCCGACGCGCCGGGTGGTGCTGTGCGACTGGGACAACGGTCCCTTCGCCGGCGACTTCGGTACGTTCTACGGCACCTATGACAGCGAGCTGGGCACGATCGAGCTCGACGACCTGCCTGGCGCACCGCTCGGAGTGGCGGAGCGGCGAGAGGCCCAGGCTGAGCTGTTCACGCTGGGCGACCAGGGCAACACCACGCCGTACACCCACGCCGCGTCGTGGAAGGCGGCCACCGCAGACGCCCCGTGGGGCGCGTGCGGGGTGACCTGCGACCCGGCCGACAAGCGCAAGGCGGTCGAGACCGAGTGGATCGACGGGCCCTCGCCCGTGGCCACGAAGGAAGGCTGCCGGGACTACTGCCTGGCGGCTGCCGGCGAGTGGATGGACTGTATGCACCAGCCCGACCTGGGCGATGGTGGCTACTGCGACTGCACCGAGGTCACGCTGTAGCGGCGTGACTCGCTAGACCGCTTCGCTCCACGCCCGCACGGTGCTCCGTGCGGGCGTCTTCGTGTGTGGCGCAGCTCGGGTGAACAGCGCGATCAGGCGTCCGGGGGTGGACCTGGTCGTGGCCAACTGGACCCGCGCGGCGTCGCGATCCGCCTCGGCCGCCATGCGCGCCAGGATCCGCGCGTCGATGCCGATGGTCGGCTCGGCGTCCGCCAGCAGGGTGGACAGATCGGCCGCGGTGTCCAGCGGCACCAAGGTGGGGGAGTGAGGGTCGTCGTACATGCGGCCTCCAGGCACTGCCAACCTGCGGCTGTGTGCCTACCCAGTCACCGACGACCGCCGACAGCCTCCTCCCACCCAGGCTCGTCGCGCAGCACTACCGAGGGATGCAGGCGGTCGATCCGCTGGGCCCGGTACACGGTCCAGCCCTCGGCCACCTCGTCCGCCGGCGACCACACCCGCAGGTCCATGGCGGCTGGCACGGGCTGCTCCGGGTCGAACTCGATCACCCGCGCGTGCACCTCGCCGCGGCCAGCCTCGGCGTTGCCCACCACCCCCTCGCCCTCGAGGCGGCCGTACACCGCCAGCACGTTGCCCGTGCCGGGCAGCCAGTCCGCATCCCCCACCGCGTCGCTGAACAGCCAACCCGTGCCCGTGTCGCCCACCGCCCACCGCTCACGCACGGTGCCCGCAGCGGGGTCGAGGTCATACGCCACCACCCGGGACAGCTCCGCGCCGGCCGGCTCCGGGGCATACGGCGTGGCCTGGCCGTTGCCGTTGTCGAACAGCAGCAGCCCGCCATCGGGCAGCCGCACCGGGGCGTGCATGTGGAACGGCCACGGCATCCCGGGGGGCGCCTTGAGCCGCCGGCTGGCCAGCGGCTCCAGCCAGCCGTCGGGGTTGGCCAGGATCCAGTCCACCTCGCCGGCAGCGTCGATCCGCACCACCGCGTCCTGGTGGCGCAGGCTCACCAGCCACCCGTCCCCGTCGGGCGCGGCCGCGTTGGCGTGGGCCCAGTCGAGCCCCCACACGGTGGGCTCGTGGCTGCTCGCGCTGATCCGCCCGAGGTCGAGCGCGTCACCGAGATCGATGTCCACGAGCACAGCCCCGTCGTCCGCCACCTGCACGAGCCGCGGAATGTACAGCTCGGCGGCCGAACCCGGCCCGATGGGGTCGTCGAGCGGCGGGTAGCCCTCCACGTCCCGGGTAGCGCGGCCGAGGCTCACGAAGCCGCCCTCCACCGGGAACGCGTCGTGGTGGAACCCGCCCACATCCACGGCGAGGTTGTTCTCGCCGTCCCCGGTCTGTTCCCACCGCGTCTGCACGATGCCCAGGATGCCGCGCCGCTCCACGCCGGACCGCTGGATCAGCCACACCTCGCCCGCATCGGTGAGGCGCAGGTCGGTGAGGTGGTTGGTGACGCCGAGCACCCAGCGCACCCGGGCCTGGTCGTCCAGCGCCACCGCATACCGGTGCTCCCCGCCGGGCACCTGCAGCGGCAGCACCGTGAGCCCGGGCTCCATGCGCGCCGCATCGAGGGTGAGCACCTCGAGGCGAGGGAATGGCGTGGGCAAGGCGTCGGTCCCGAACCGATCGACGGCGAGCACGGACGCCCCGGTGGCGTCGATCGCCCGCACCTCGATGTCGAAGGTGGTCTCCGGCAGCAGCCCCACGACGGGCACCACGTGCGTCAGCCGCTCGGTGCCGAACCGCTGCACCAGGGTCTCGCCGCCGCCCCGGCACACCACCTCCAGCCGGGTGGGTCGGTCGGTGTGAACCGTGAGCACCCGGCCCAGCGACATCAGGGGCGCCGCGCCATGCTCCACCCGCGGAGGCTCGACGAACGAAGGCCCGTCGTTCGCCGCAGCACCGCCGCGGGACCGCGAGGCGTCGACCCCAGGCCCGCAGCCGGACAGCAGCAGCCAGGCCCACACCACAGCGCCTCCCACACCGCGGCCGTAGTGCGCTCTGCGCCCACAGGCCACGCGCGCTCACGATCGCTCACACACACCTCATTGTCCTGGGACTCGCCGCCAGCTACCCTGCTACCGATGCGCATCCTCCCCCTGCTGACCCTATGCGCGTGCCTCACCGATGCCGAGTGGCAAGGCCGCGTCGATGCCGACGGGGACGGCCACCCGGCGTGGGAGGACTGCGACGACACCAATCCAGACCTGTCCCCAGCCGACGAAGACGGCGACGGATTGAGCACCTGCGACGGGGACTGTAACGACGCCGACCCCGCCATCCAGCTCGGCGGGGAGTACTGGGCAGACCTCGATGGCGACGATTACGGGTCCGGCGAGCCGGTCACCGCCTGCGCTGAGCTGGCCGGGTTCACCGAGCGTGACGGCGACTGCGCCCCGGAGGATGCCGCCAGCTACCCTGGCGCGCCGGAGGTCTGGTACGACGGCGTGGACCAGGCCTGCGACGGAGGCTCGGACTTCGACCAGGACAGCGACGGCGACGACGACGCCGCCCAGGGCGGCGGGACGGACTGCGACGACGTGGACCCGACGGTCAACGGCCTCGACGTGGACGAAGATGGCCACTCGCTGTGCGATGGCGACTGCGACGACGCCGATCCCTCCCTCACCCCAGTAGATGCGGACGCGGACGGCGCCTCGTCCTGTGCCGGCGACTGTGATGATGCCGACCCCGACCTCAACCTCCGCGATGATGACACCGACCTCGTGTCCACCTGCGACGGGGACTGTGACGACGGCGATGCCGGCGTCACGGCCCGCACCTGGGCCCGCGACGGCGACGGCGACGGCTTCGGGGCCGAGGCCGGTCAGCTCGTGCAGTGCGCCGACCCCTCCACCACCCTCGACGGGTGGATCGAGGCGGGCCCCATCGACTGCGACGACGCCGATCCGGCGGTGCACCCCGCCGCCGTGGAGCAGTGCACGGGCGTGGATGACGACTGCGACGACCTGATCGACGACGCCGACCCCGATGTGTCGGGCGCCCCGAGCTGGTACTCCGACGCCGACGCCGACGACTACGGCGACGACGGCGACACCGTGGTCCAGTGCCTCGACCCGTCCACCACCGGTGCGGCGTGGGTCCTGCTCGGCGGCGACTGCGAACCCGGCGATGGGTCGATCAACCCCGGCGTCGACGAGGCCTGCGGCGACCGCGTCGACAACGACTGCGATGGCCTGGTGGACTTCTGCCCCACCCCCGACCACACCCCTACCGCGTTCGCGGAGGGGGGCACGGAGGACGGCCGACTGGGTGCGGCGGTGTTGCTGCACGACATCGACGCTGACGGGGTCGGTGAGCTCATCGTGGGCGAGCCGGGCAAGAACTACGTGCTCTGGTTCGACATCGCGGGTGGGCCGCCGCCGCTGATCTTCCCCCCGGGCTCAGGAGATGCGACCCTCGATGGTCGCGACGGCGCGGGCGCTGCGATCGTGGTGCTCGGCGACGTGGATGGCGACGGACTGGACGACGTGGCCGTCGGCGCCCCCCTGGCGAACGAGGGCGCCGGCACGGTGTCCGTGCTCTCCTCGGGCGCGATGCTCGGCGCAATCCCCATGGACTCGATCACCATCGCCACCCTCCTCGGCCCGCTGACGGGCGCGGCGGGTGCGGTGCTCGCCAGCGGCGACCTGGACGGCGATGGCCTGGCCGACCTGCTGATCGGCCTGCCCTCGGATGCCGGTCCACCCCCCAGCGACACCCCCGACAAGGGCATCGCGTTCGGGTTCTTCTCCACTTCTCTCCTCGACTTTGGCGAGGCCGATATCCCGCGCAACGAGGATGTGGCCTTCGCCCTGTGCGCCTCGGCGGGTGAGCGGTGCGGCGCGAGCCTGTCGCTCGGCGACCTGGACGGCGACGGCCTGGCCGAGGTGATGGTGGGCGCGCCGGGCGTGGGAGACGGCGCTGGAGCCGTGTACGGCCTGGTCGGCAGCCCGGGCCTGTTCGGTCCCATCGCGCCGGACGACCGGGACTTTGCGCTCACCGGGGTCACCCCGGGAGATGGGGCCGGAGCCCCCGTACGGGCGGTGGGCGACATCGATGGCGATGGCCGCACGGACGTGGCGGTTGGTGCCCCCAGCGCATCGGACGAGGCCGGCGTGGTGTACGTGCTCGGCAGCGAAGACCTGCTCGCGCCTGGCGATCCGCCCGGCATGCGTCCCGACATCGATCTGGCCGACGCCACCTGGCGGTTCGACGGCACGGCAGGCCAGCAGCTCGGGTTCGCCATGGCGGGTCTCGGGCGGGTGGGCCCGGCGCCCGGCGGAATGCTGGCGCTCGGTGCCCCCGGCGCCGCGGGGGATGATGGCGTGGTGGTGACGCTCACGCCGTCGGTGCTCGGCGGTGGCATGTTCGGCGCAGAGGCGGCCGCCGACCTTCTGTTCCTCGGCGAGGCCGGCGAGCGACTCGGAGAGGTGGTGGAGGCCGCCGGAGATGCCGACGGAAACGGCGCTGGCGATCTGCTCCTCGGGCGTCCCCTCGCCGACAGCGGCCTCGGCGTGGCAGACGCCGGCGTGGCCGAGCTCATCCTCCTCGGGGAGCGCCTGTGATCCTCTCCCTCGCGGTGGCCGCCCTCGCAGCGGACTGTCCGGCCCCGGTGTCGGCCGAAGAGCTCGTGGGCAAGCTGGTCGACGCCGAATCGGCCTACGAGGGGCTCGATGTGGCCCTGTTCCGCGACGCCATGGACGAGGTGGCGCTGATGCTGCCGTGCCTCGACGGGGTGCTCGCTACGCGGCAGACCTCGCGGCTGCACACCCTCGCCGGCCTCGCCCGATTCGTGGCGGGGCAGGAGGAGCGCGCCCAGCAGGCGTTCGCGGCCGCACGGGCCACGGCCTCCGGTGCCGAGGTGCTCGCCCGGCTGATGCCCGAGGGTCATGGCGTGTGGGAGGTGTACGGCGCGATCCCGCTGAACGCCGCCCCTCATGCGCACCTGCCCGCGCCCGACGGCGGCACGGTGTACCTCGACGGCACCGAGACCCTGCAGCGCCCCGAGCGCTGGGCCACCCTGTTCCAGCACACCTCGGGCGATGACATCACCTCGGCCTACCTGTTCCCCGGGGACGCGGCGCCGCCGTATGCCAGCGTGGCGCCCGTGATCGCCGCAGGGCCCGCCGCGACCGCCCCCGTGCAGGGTGCGGAGCGTTCGAAGGGCACCAAGCTGCCCGGGTGGATCGCCGTGGGCGTCGGAGGTGCAGCCACCGCCGGCCTGGCCATCGCGGGCTCCGTGCGCGAAGCGGGCTTCCTCGGGAGCACAGGCCCCGTGAACCGGGCCGATGCCGAGGCCACACAGCGCGGTGTCAACGCCACCTATGGTGCCGCGATGGTCGTGGGCGGGGTGACCCTCGGCGGCACCGTCGCGGTCATCGCCTGGTGACCACCAACGTCCTGCCACCGGGCGCGGTGATCGACCGCTACGTCGTGGACCGCCTCCTCGGCCGCGGGGGCATGGCGGAGGTGTACCTGGTGCACCACGCCGACCTCGGCTCGGTGCACGCTCTGAAGGTGCTGAGCCGGTTCGGCGGCTCCACCCAGGACCGGCTGCTCATGGAGGGGCGTACCCAGGCCCAGCTCCAGCACCCAAACGTGGTGGCGGTGACCGATGTGGTGCGGGTGGACGGCGCGCCGGGGCTGATCCTCGAGTACGTGGGCGGGCCCAACCTCGGCGAGCTGATCGACCGCCACACGCTCACCCTCGGGCAGCTCGACGAGCTCGCTACCGGCATGCTCAAGGGCGTCGCCGCGGCGCACGACCGGGGGTGGATCCACCGCGACCTGAAGCCAGCGAACGTGCTGTGCCAGGTGACCGACGAGGGGTTGGTGCCGAAGGTCGCCGACTTCGGGCTGGTGAAGGCGATCACCGGAGATGTCCCTGCGGGAGCGGGCACCAAAACCGGCACGCTGATGGGCACGCCGTCGCACATGGCGCCGGAGCAGATCCGCGACTCGAAGTCGGTGGACCACCGGGCCGACATCTTCGCTTTGGGCACAATCCTGTACCGGATGGTGGCCGGTGAGCCTGCGTTTTCCGCGGTCGACTCCATCGACGTGTTCATGTTGGTGCTCGCCGGTGACTTCGTGCCGGTGCGCGAGCGCGCCCCCGAAGCGCCCGAACGGATGGTGGCGGCGATCACCGCGGCCATGCAGCTCGACCCGGACGACCGCCCCCAGTCCTGTCGGGAGCTCCTCGGCATCTGGAATGGCCAAGCGGCAGGATCAGCCTCGCCGGACACCTGGGGCCAGGGCACGCTGGCGGCCCTCAAGCAGGGGCACGCGGCCCCGCCGAACCGGTCCATCTCCAGCGGAGAGCTGTCGTCGCCCACGTGGTCTGCCGGCGAGCTGGTGGTGCATGACGAGGCCACCCCGACGCTCCCGCCCGACCGCGACACCGGTCCCACGACCGAGCCC
>JBLFXJ010000279.1:0-10887 GCA_047609825.1 Myxococcota bacterium | reverse complement strand
GACCGCGGCGAGATGCGCGAGTACACCGCGGTGCTGTCTCCGACCGGCGCCGTGGCGCGGGTGGACGTGGGCGCAGACCGGCTGCACCTGGCCGAGAAGGTGTTCTTCGACAAGAACCAGGCCACCATCCAGCCCGCCAGCTTCGGCCTGCTCGATGAGGTGGCCACGGTGCTCCTGTCCCACCCCGAGATCAAGAGCATCGAGATCGGCGGGCACACGGACCAGCGCGGCTCGTCGCACCACAACCAGCGCCTGTCGGCCGACCGGGCCTCAGCGGTGAAGCAGTACCTCGAGAGCAAGGGTGTGTCGCCGAGCCGCCTGCGCAGCGTGGGCTACGGCGAGACCCTGCCGCTCGACCGCGCGGACGGCGAGAACGCGTGGGCGAAGAACCGCCGGGTTGAGCTGCGAATCCTCGACCGCGGCTGACGCGGCCCGGGGGGCGCCGACCGGCTACTGCTCGACGAGATCGTCGAGCCAGGCCGGCGTGTCGATGGGGAGGTCGATCTCGCCCTTCCCGCTCACCTCGATCTCGAACTTCTCGAACACGAGACCCCATTTCGACAGGGCATCGGCCACACCATTGCCGTCGCTATCCGCCTTGCTCGCCCCAAACCACGCTGAGAAGGCCGCGGGGTCGAGCTCCGAGACCTCGATGTTCGTGTCGTAGTCGATGGACAGGGTGCGGGCGTCATTCAGGGCGTCGACCAAGGCCGGCAGGTTGCCGGTCTCGATGGTCTTGGTCTCGCCGGGGAGGAGGATGAAGGTGTTCACGTCGCCTTCCGCCGCCGTGACGAGAGCCGTGCGGTTCGTGACGGACTCGCCGCTGCCGACGAACAGGTTGAAGGCCAGCGGCACGCCCCACAGGTCCTCGGTGCGGTTGCGCACGGTCATCTTCAAGCGCACGTCGTCGAAGGTGACGGCGCCGCGGAAGGTGCGGCCGATCTGCTCGTTCACCCCGGCGCCCATCGGAGCGGGGTTGAAGAAGTCGAGCTGCCCCAGCGCATACCGCTCGACCCAGCCGCGCACCTCGGGCACCTCGTCGATGATAGCGTCGTCGATGCGATTGAAGGCGGAGTTGTTCAGCAGCTGGTCGAGGCACACGTCGGTGAGGCCCAGATCGATGCAGATGTCGTCGGCGACCGCGTTCAGCCCGCTGCGGAAGGTGACGTCGGCGAGCGCCTCGTCCACCACGACCCCGAGGGATTCGGTGGAGAACGACGTGGGGTAGATCGGGAACCCGGGCGGCAGGAGCGGGAGGGGCTCGCTGTCGAACGCGACGCCGACCTTGCCGTTGTTCAGCGTGGGCGTGATCCCGTCGCAGCCGGCGCCAGCTGCGAACAGTGCGAGCAGGCCGAGAGCGCGGACATTCATCGGGGACCTCCAGTGGGGGAGCAGCGTGCGCACAGACGGTGCGACGGGCATGGACATTCACTCGATCCTAGACCGTGTGGAGCGCTGCCGCTGGATTCAGCGGCGTCATCTGCGAACCGGGTCACCGGCCGCCGTGCACCGGGAGCTCGAGCAGGCGCGCGCGGCGGCCGCGGCTGGCGGCGAACACCAGCGCCTCGCCCAGCCCCGCTGGGTCGATCCACTCCGCGGGGTCGGCGTCGGGCATCGCTGCGCGGTTGGCTGCGGTGTCGATCACCCCCATCGGGAACAGGGCGCATACGGCCACGTCGGTCCCGTCGAGCTCGGCGTCCACCGACCGGAGGAATGCAGCCACGGCCGCCTTGCTCGCCGCGTACAAGGCCACGCCAGCCGCCCCTCCGCGCCACGCCTGGCCCGACGCAACCCCCGCCACGAAGCCAGTGCCCTGGTCGTGGAGGCCGGGGAGCACGGCGCGCACGGCAGCCACCAGGGTGCGCAGGTTCAACCCGATCATCCGGTCGTAGTCTGCCGGCGTGATCGCCGCTGCGGGGCCCCAGGTGAAGCCGCCCACCAGGTGCACCAGGCCGTCGATCCGTCCGTGGGCCGCGCGCACCTCGGCCACCAGCGCCTCGGCCGCGGCGAAGTCGGACAGGTCGGCGTGATGGACCGTGTCGCCGGGGCCCGGCTCGAGAGTGGCACCCGGCACGTCAGCCAAGGCGAGGCGCGCGCCAGCCGCTCGGAACGCCGGCATCACCCCACGCGCGAGGCCGCCCGCAGCGCCAGTCACGAGGAACACCCTGCCGTCACTCATCGCTGCCTCCTTCGAGGACGGGTCAGTATCCGGTGAAGGAGTGGACGGGGGGCCGCGGACGGTGGACGCTAGTGCAGGAGGTCGGATGGTCTGGCTGCTGCTGCTCGCTCTCGCTGCCCCCGTCGCGGATGCACGTCCGCAGAGGGGCGCCAGCCTGTCGACCGAAGAGGCCGACCTGCCGCCGCCCAGCGCCGATCTCACCGACGTGGTCGAGGCGGCTGAGCTGGGCAATCGCGGAGATCGCGAGGGTGCTGTGGTGATCCTCGATGCCGTGCTCACGCGGCGCCCCGAGCACGCCGAGGCTCGGATGCTCCGCGGGCATCAGCACTACCTGCTGGGGAACACCGAGCTCGCCATCGCCGACCTCTCCGAGGCGCTGACGGGCGATCGGTACGAGGAGCACCACGGCCAGACCACCTTCGATGAGGTCACCAACGCCACCTACGTGCTCGACCTGGGCGAGACCCGCTCCACGGGCGCCGCCATGCTGGTGTCGCTCCTCGCGCGGGGGGGCAAGGCCGCCGACGCCGCCGATGTGCTCGCCTATGCCTTCGACCGACACGGTCCCACCGCACCGCTGATCGCGGCCGACGCCGAGCTGCAGCACACCGTCGGGGACTCGGGCTCATGGGCCCGGCTGATCGAGGCGGTGGACGCGAGCCGGGGCGAGGGCTTCGTGCTGGGGGTCGTGGCCCGGCTGGCGGGGAACGACCCCGACGGAGTCCCTCCCGAGGTGTACACCTGGCTCGAGGGCGCCGGCGACTGGAAGGCGCCGTACAACCGTGCGGTGGGAGATCTGCGGGCCAAACGCCACTCCGCCTGCGTGGCCACCATCGCCAAGGGGCTGACGGCGAACCCCGGCAACCAGCGGCTGTTGGAGCTGGGCTACCGGTGCGCGAGTCGGTCGGACCGGGCCCAGGCCAGCAAGTGGCTCGAGGCCCTCGGAGGCCCGCGCCGAGCGCCCGCGGGCGATGTGTTGGCCCACGCCGAGCTGCTCCAGCGCGCGGGCGAAGGCGATCAGGCCGAGGCGCTGGTCACCGGGCTGCCCCGTCGGCTGGATGACGCCTCCGCCGAGCGCGCGGCGCGATTCCGCATCGACCTGCTTCTCGCGCAGGGCGACCTGGGGCGCGCGGCCCGGCTGTGTGACGGCACGGCCCCCGACGCGGACGCCCGCGTAGCTCACGCCCTCATCGAACGCGGAGACATCAGTGCTGCCCGACCGATCCTCGAGCGCGCCTGCCCCCTCCTGCACGGCGACGCCGCGCACGCGAGCTGCACCCAGCTGTTGCGGTGGGCCCGCGCTCAGTGAGCCTCTTCCGACCGCCTGACACGCCGTTGTTGGGCTGTCTCGCGCTGGGTCTCGAGCGTACATTGTACGTGTGAACCCACTTGGTCCATGGGCGGTTGTGGCAGGGTTGGCGGCGCATGGGGCGGGTCTGGGGGCCGACCCGGCCGCCGACGGGGTGCGTCTGCCTCCGGGCACCGCGGTTCACCAAGCCGCCGCGGACGGGCCCATCCTCCGGGCCGAGCTCGCCGAGCCCACCTCGATCCGCGGCGTCAGGGTCTCGGGCTCGGTCCATGGGCCGTGGTCGTCGCGCCTGGCGGGCACGCTCTGGGGCGATCAGCGCATCGACGGGGTGCTCTTGGCGGACAGCACATCCGTCGAGCTTGGGTGCGATGCCGAGGGCTGTGCACGGCTTCGACAGGGCACCGTGGAAGAGCCGACCTCGGTGGACGGCGTGGACCTACCGGCCGGGGCACAGGTGCAGCTCGACGGCGACGGCCAGCTCGTGCGGGTGGACCTGCCCGGGGAGGCGAACATCGGCGGGCTGTGGCTCAGCGGTTCGGTGGCGCTCGGTGGCGGCCAGGCGACCGATGGTGTGCTCGCTCGGGTCTCAGCCGTCGGCCCGTTCGCGTGCGCGCCCGGCCCCATCGCGCTGTACGCGGATGGCACGCTCCACACCTGCGACCTGGAGGCGGCCGAGTGGGAGGGAGTGGCGCTGGAGGGTCCGGTCGAGGTGCGGCCGAATGGCCACCCATGGCGCGCGCTGACCGCCTCCCCCGGACCGGTGAAGACCGCTTGTGTGCCGGCCGGGAGCGAGGTGGAGTGGGACCGCAGCGGACGCTTGCGGCGGGTGCGGCCAGGCCCGCGCGCGGTCGTCGAGGGCCTGGAGGAGCCATGGCAGCTCCAGGTCGGTGACGCGTGGTGCTTCGGCGAGGTGGCCTGGACCCCCGATGGCGCGCTGGAGCACTGTGCCGCCGTACCGCGCCACCTACAGGATTCAGCCAAGTTGCCGTGTCAGCTCTGACCGCGGAGCACCGTCATCGCCGCGGCGCGGAAGGCGCTCGCGAGCCGACGGAGAGGTGGGGTGGTGGGCTCATGCACCGACCGGGTTCCGAACCGCTCTGAGGCACGCCCGAACGCCGAATCCGGGCCGGCCCAGATCGAGGGGGCGGGGGGCACGGGCCGCGCATCGAGCGCCGCCACCGCGGTGCGGTAGCCCTCGGCCGCGATGGGCTCGAACTCGCCGAAGTCCGCCGGGGTGAACGGCTGGAGCTGAGGGGCCATGTACACGTCTGTCGCTGCAACGGCGTCACCCGAGGCGCTCGCTCCCAGCGTCGCCACCCGGAGCGTCACATAGGCCAGCGTCGGCACGTCCATGTGGCGAGCCCGCCCGAGCAGGATCTGCAGTGCGGACGGGAGCTCGTCGTAGGTGTAGTCGATGGTCCGGTCCGACGACGGGCTCAGATCCACGCCCACGACCACCCCGCCACACAACCCGCGGAGGATGCCCGCCGGGTAGTTGTCGAGCAGGCCACCGTCGACCAGGGTCTCGCCGTCGTGCACCACCGGTGGTGAGACGACGGGCACCGCACTGGTCGCGCGGGTGAGCTTCCACAACGGGCCGCGCTGGTGCACCACGAGGGCCGCGCGCTCGAGGCTTGCCGTGACCGCAAACCACGGCACCCACAGGTCTTCGGCCTGGATGTCGCCGAACAGACGCTTCGCGGCGGCATCCATCGGCCCGCGGGCGAAGATCGACAGGACCGGCAGTGTGAACAGCGAGAACGGGGTGCGGTCGAAGAACTCGAGGTGGATGTGATCGTGGGTGGGCTCATAGGCGAGCTGCATAGCCGCGACCGCCGCGATCCCGGCACCAGCGCTGGTGCCTCCCAGGTAGTCGATGGGCACGCCGCGCTCGAGCAGCGCTGCGAGTGCGCCGACGTGGGCGGCGGCGAGAGCGCCTCCGCCGCCGAGCACCAGGCCCACCGCCCGATCGGTCAGGCGCCGGGCCACGCGATCGGCGTCCACTGCGCGCCCCGCCCGCACATGGTGCCAGGCCGACACCTCGGAGGTCGACTGACGCGCATCGAGCCAGGCGGCTGTGCCGCGGGGACGGTCGGTGTCGGCCGGGTGAACCAGCACAAGCTCGAGCGGTGGGCCGAGGCGCGGATCGCGGGCGAGGATCCGGTCTTCCAGCGGCCTCCGGGCAACGTCGGAGCGGGCGTCGACCAGGTGCAGGATCCGGTCGGCGCGGGAGAGGCAGCGGGCCCGCCACGGGTCGCTGCCGTCAGCGTCGAGCAGGAGCCAGCCCGGGCGTTGCTCCTTGTCCTGCAGCCAGTCCTCGAGGCGATCGTGCCAGGGGTGTCCATCCCCGGCCTCGGCCGCGTCCAGGCCCAGATCCGCCGAGGCCGTGTCGACGTCGCACCACCGCGCCCCGCCGGCGGCCTCGACCGATGTGCGCAGCGCCGTGGCCACGGCGTGCACCTCCGGGGTCTCGTCGCCGCGCACGATGGCCACCACCTCCTGGACCCGCTCGACCCGGGTGGTAGCCCCGCGCTGGCGCTCGAGCATCGCGCGCACCACAGCGAGCAGGAATGACGGTTCGCGGCGCACCATGGCCTCGAAGGTGTCCCGCCCGATCCGCGCCACCTCGGTCTCTCGCGCGGCCACGGCAGCATGCGCATGGGGACGCCCGGTGAGCAGGGCCTCCTCGCCGACAGTGCCACCGGCCCGAACGGTGGCCACCGGCGCGCCATCCAGCGGGGGCAGCAGCACCACCCGGCCCCGGAGCACGACGAACCAGGCGTCCGCGCCCTCCCCCGCCTGGAACAACGCGTCGCCGGCCTTCACGGTGCGCAGCTGTGCCGCCTGGACAAGCGCCTGCCGGGCCTCCACGCCGTCCAGCTCGAGGGGTCCAGCGAGCACGCGCGCCAGGGTACGGCGACTCGATGCATCGCGCGCTGCCCGACCGATGGCCACCGCCGCCGCGGGCTCGGTCCGCCCGGCGTCGGCGAGCACCTCGTTGAACGCTCGAAGCCCCAGCAGGGTGACCTCGGAGGGCGCGACCGCGCGGACTCCCGACCGCTGGGCGCCCCCACAGAACAGCGCCTGGGTGCCGACCGCCGCCCCCTCTCCCAGGGCCTCCGCCTCCGACCCCTCCAGGGCTCCAGAGCGCACCAGCACCAGGCACTCGGCCCGGTCGCCCGGCCGCACCACGTCGTCTCCGGAGCTGAGCGTCACGCGCTCGGCGCGAGCATCCAGCGCGTCGAGGCAGTGCGTCGGCAGCGCGCCGACCAGCGGGACGGCGCGCCACTGGTCGTGGCGGTGGGGGGGCACCGCGGCAATCTACCAGGGGCCCGGGAGCGCCCGCGTGATGTACCCCGCATCTGCCTCGCACCCGGCGTTCAGCGCCCAGACATGGGCGGTGGGAGCCTCTGGAGCGAACGCCATCACCTGCCGCTGCGGCGCGCACGTGGCGAGCCTGCCGCCGCCCGGCAGCTCCCTCGCGCCGCCCTGGAAGTCACAGTGCCGGTCGAGCTCCCACACCCTCTCCACGACCGCCTCGCCAGCGTCGAAGTCCAGCCGCAGATCCACCAGCCGGGAGGGGCCCGGGCTGTGGCGGTTGTCGAACAGCGTCAGGCGCCCATCCGCCAGCAGGTTTGGGTCGTGCTGCCGCACGAAGTCCGCCGGGTTTCCGAGCGCATCCACCACGCGCAGATCGGAGCCGCGCACGGAATCCGGGTTGTCCGGATCACCGTTGATGTACCACCGCAGCGCGCCGAAGTCGGGGGCGTCGGGGTCGGCGGCCACCTGGAACACGGCGCTCTGGTGGCGCAGCGAGACAAGCAGGTCGCCTGGGTCCGCCGCCGGCCCGACACTGTTCGCGTGGGTCCAGTCGCGCGCGGTCTCGGGGTGGGGCGGGAACAGGTCGGAGAACACGACCCGCGCCAGCTCGAGCCCGAGGTCGTCGAGCAGCACGAGACTGTCGTCGATCCGGTACTCGAACACGGTCAGGTCGATCCGCTCCTGGACGAGCACCGCGTACCCGTCCTGCCACGCCACCGCGTCATGATGCGCGCCGAGGCCCGCCATCGGCACGGTGTTCCGAACCACACCATCGGGCCCCACGTCGCGCAGGTTGGCGGCGTCCAGCACCACCAGCCCTCCGTCCCGCCCGAACCGCAGGCCCTCCGGCTGTGCCTCGCCCAGCGGCGTGGACATGGCGAGGCGGCCCGTCGCGCTGTCCACCACGACCAGGTGGCCGGCCAACCCGCACCGGCCGGCGAACGCCACGAGCTCCACCTGCGGCGGCCCGAGCACCTCCATGGCGAACGGCGACGCCTTGGCCGCGCCCGTGGTGAGCGCGCCCGTGAGCACCACGCTCGGGGACAGCTCGCTCCAAGCGGTCCACGTCCACGCCGTCTGCTCGGTGAGCAGCGGCACTGCAAACCGGTGCTCGGCGGCCTCAGCCCGGCGCAGGATCCGCGGTCGATCCAGGTGTGGGGCTGCCCATTCGATGACCAGATCCACCAGACGATCCGCCTCGAAGGCGCACTCCGACACGGTCGCGACCTCGCCTTGCACGCACCCGCCGGAGAGGAACGGCTCCGACCCCGGCTCGGTGGTGCCCGTTGAGGTGGGCGGTGTGGACGTGGATGCGGCGGCGGTGTCGCCCTTCACGCCGGGGTCGTTCGGCACGCAGCCGAGCGCGAGCAGCAGCGGCACGACACGCAAGCCCATGCCGCTGCATAGCCTGCTGGCGCCCGGTACCGCGGGGTCGGCCTCCCCGAACCGACCCGTCACCGGGTATACCCGAGCGTGCCGCAGGAGTTTCGTCATGCTTCCAACGCTTCTCCTCTCGCTCACCGGCTGCGCGATCGTCGACGCCGTGAACGACCTCCGAGACAAGATCGGCGAGTTCACGAGCCCCGTCGTCGTGCAGGGGATCGTGCTTCACCTCGAGCCGCCCGACGATGCGCTCCTGGCGGCCGCCGTGGCGGACGCCGCGATCACGCCGGGCCTCACCGCCACGGTGTTCGTGGCCGACGCGCGCACGGCCGAGGAGCTGGACCAGGCCGTGAGTGGCGCCGCGGTGCGGCTACAGGGCGTGGCCGCCGCGGAGGGAGACCCCGGAATCTTCAGCGTGTGGCCCGACGATGGCCTGACCTACCGGGCCGGCGCCGAGTGGGTGCTGAAGGTGGAGACCGACGCCGGCGCGGAGGGCACGCTGAAGGTGACGCTGCCCCAGCCCGTGCCCGTCGAGGTGCCCGAGGAGCACGAGGCTGGCACTCCGATGCGCATCGACCTGGCCGGCCTTGGGTACGACTCGGCCCTGGCCTATGTGTTCGACACCGACGGCGGGATCACCTGGACGAACCAGCCCACCAACGCCCTCGAGGTGTTCGACCTCACCCAGAGCTCGGCCGACGTGAAGGCGCTCGAGATCCCGGGCTCGGCGTTTCCCGACGAGTCGATCTACGCGGTGGCCGTCGCCGGCATGCGGCACAGCACGTCCGAGCAGGTGGACGGGGTGAACACCTTCCTGTCGAACCTGATGGCCGGGCAGATGGACCTGTACCCGGTGTTCACGAGCCCGGGGCTCACGGTGGTGGGCCAGCTCCTCGACGTGGCAGAGCCGCTGGACGACCGGCTGTCGGTGGCGCTGGATCGGGCGGGCATCACCATCGGCACCACCGCCACCACATTCGTAGCCGACGCGCTGGCCGACGCCCCGACGCTGGAGGAGGCGGCGCTGCCGGGCGGTCAGGTGACGGTGCAGGGCAACAGGGCGGTGGAGGCCGTGGACGAGGGGGATGGGTACTACACGGTGCTCCCCGAGGATGGCCTGGTGTGGAGCCCCGGCGCCACGTGGAGCGTCGAGGTGGCCCACGGCGTGCTGGACGGTGCGCTCGTGGTCACGCTGCCCGAGGCACCCGAGGTGAGCCTGCCCGCCACCCACCCGATGAACACCGAGCTGGTGCTCGACCTCACGGGCATGCCGTTCGATTCCGCGGTGGTGCTGGTGGTGGACGCCGAGGGAACGGTGGTGTTCAGCGACGAGCCCCAGACCATCGACGCGCTGGCCGAGCGGGTGGCGAATCCGGCGCCGCTCGGGCCGGTCACCATCCCCGCCGAGGTGTTCGCTGGACCCAGCCTGTATGGCGTGGGCGTGGCCGGCTTCGTGCACGGGCCCCCCGACGGCTTCGAGGGCGTGAACCCCGAGCTCTCGGCGTTGCTCGCCGGAAGACTCGCCGTCTCCGGGCTGGTCGTCACTCCACTGTGAACACCACGCGGCGGTTCTGGGCCCGCCCGGCGAGGGTCGTGTTCGGGGCCACCGGCGCGGACTCACCGAGGCCAACCGCCTTCAGCCGCGCGCCGTCGGCACCATGGTCCACCAGCCAGCTGCGCACCGCCCCCGCTCGGGCCTCGGACAGGGTGAGGTTGCTCGCGTCCGAGCCCACCGCGTCGGTATGCCCGTCGATTCGAAGGGTCTTATCCACGTTCTCGGCGAGCCACTCCAGAACCTCCGTGAGGACCCCCTCGGATTCCGGCGTGAGCTGGGCCGAGCCCACCTCGAACCGCACGCCGTAGCTGGTGAGCGTGCCGTCTGCGTCGAGGGCCTCGCGCACCGTGGGCTCGCCGCCGCTGACGTTCACCAGCCGGGTGTGGTGCAACGCATCCACCGCGAGGATCAGCGGCAGACCGTCGTCGTCGAGCACCGTGGTGACGCCGCCGTCCGCATCCGTCAGCGCCAACGCCGGGACCGACACGCTGGCGTCATCGAGGAACACCTCGAAGGGCACCCGCGCCGTGCTGACGATCTGCCGAGCCGGAGCCCCGACGACGGCGATCGTCTGCGGCTCGCCCGCCCGCGCCTTGGTCAGCATCACCGTGGACAGGGCGAGCGAGGTCGACGCAAACCGGGGCTTCTTCCCCGGCCGATACTGATTGTCGACCAGCGTGGCGCCCTCCCGCCAGCGGGCCTCCACCATGCGGCTGCCAGACTCGTCCTTCGGGGGGCCCATCCGCCAGTCGTACAACAGCGGGCCGTCCACCGAGGTGAGCGTGATCACGAACTCGTAGTCATTGCCGGCGGCATCCCCTTTCTCCACCGCCCAGGTGAGCACAGCGCCTGGCGCGAGCAGAGCCTCGGGCACCGCGAGCGCCGGCGCCTCCTCCGCAGCTGACGGCGCTGTGGGGACCGCCGGGGGAGCGGCGGATACGTCGTCGGGCGGCGAATCCACCGCCAGCGCCAGCCCGATCCACAGTGCCCACATCATCCGTCCTCCCTGTGCATAACCCGCGGGCCACGCCGCGTGCTCCAACTATCGTACGGCCGCGGGCGAGGGTCAGCCGGCCGGGCAAGCGAGCCGCGTAAGAACCAGCCGTCGACCTTGCCGGCCCCCAGTCTTCACCCGGCCAC
>JBLFXJ010000278.1:0-10958 GCA_047609825.1 Myxococcota bacterium | reverse complement strand
ATTGCGCCGGGCTGGGGTGGGACCGGTCGACTGGTGGCGCATGTGGGGCGTGCCCGCGCGCTGACCATGCTCCACGAGGCCCAGGTGCTCGATGGACCGGCCACCGCACAGCTCGGGTTTGGTCTCGGGTGTGAAGGGGATGCTGTCGATGCGGCCGAGCGCATCCTGGCGCCGGTGCTCGCGATGCCGGTCGCGGCGGCGCGCGCCCTGAAGTCGCAAGTGGCCGTACAGCGAGGGCCGTCCGCCCTCACCGCCGAGGCCGACGCGTTCGCGGAGGTATGGGGTGGCCCCGCTCACACGGCCGCGTTGGAACGTCTGGCGCGGCACAGTCGGTGACTCGATCAGCCGTCATCGCGGTGTTGGTCGCGCTGGGCTGTGGTCGGTCGCCTCCAGCAACGACCGGGGAGCTCCTCGACCGGGAGACGGCTGAGGCCTCGCGGGTGGAGTCCGTGGTGGGTCCGACGATCTGGTCCCGGGGCGGGCTGATGCTCGCAGTGCCTGATGGATGGATCGGCACCACGAGCGAGGAGACGCCGCTGGACATCACGCACCGTGCTTCGGGGGTGCGGTTCGTGATCCTCCAAGAGCCACTGGAAGCTGCGGGCCCCTTGGCCACACGGCATGGGTACCACCGTGTGTTCACCGATCAGGCGGCCTATCGGGCCGTGCCGCTGCTCACCCCGGCGGGAACCGCGACCTGGCGTGGGGACGACAACGAGCGCGTGCTGTTGGCGTTCTGGGGCGTGGTGGATGCGCGGTTGGTGCGGGTCGAGCTGCACGCACCGCCTGGGCGGGTGCTGGTCGCTCTCGCGGTGTGTGAACCGTTGGTGTACGGCCTACGACGCTCTGAACCGCTGGCTCAGGATGCTATCGATGTAGGCGACCCTGGCTGAGCACCGCGAGTGCTTGGCCGGCGCGCGGCCCTGGGTTCGCTCTGCGATGTGTGCGAAGTAGGTGCGGAGGTGGCGAAGGTGTGCCTCCAGGTCGGGGGAATCGCCGCGAACGAGCCGCGGGCCGAGCTCGAGAGCACACCCGGTTGCGGCCTCGATCCCAGGCTCCACGCGGATGATCTCGGCGTAGCGCCCAGCCTCCCAAGCCAGCGACTCGGCCTCGATGCGCCAGCCGCAGGCCGCCAGGCCGCAGCGCAGTCGGATGGGGTCGTCTTGGGCGTGCACGATGGCTGCGCGCTCGGGTCGGGGACCGCGATCGAGGATCCGGAGGATGGCGCGCGCACCCATTCCCGCGATGATGGCAGTGTCTACGCGGCGAAACGGTGCAAGGCCGTCCGCGATCACCCAGGGCACATCGGTTCTGCCCCGCCGGCCGGGCATCCGCTCGGTTGCGATGGCGCCGACGGCCGCCGCCACGTGCCCATGGTCGGCACCCACATCGATGATCACCCCGTCGTCGGGGCGCACCAGGCCGGCCAGCGCCTGTCGACGGGGACGGCCGGCTCGCTTCACTCCGACACCCGGCTTCGGCCGGGACGGGACGGGACGAGATCCGCCGACGCGTCTGCGATCGTGGAGCCGACGCTGTCCAGAGCCGCGGCGATCGCCCCGAGTTCGTCATCGCGGATGTCGCGTCCGCGCCGATATCCAGCGGCGGTCTTCGCGCTCGACGGGTCCGTCGCTGCGTGTGCTTCGAGCATGGCGAGGTCCGTCGCCTGGAGCACGCCATCCGGGGCGGCCAGAGCGAGCTGGTCCACGCTCCGCTCCAGCTCTCGTAGGCGACCGCGCATATCTACAGCCACGGTCTCGGCCAGGTCCATGCGCGCCAGCTCGCGGCGGAGGGCGGCGATTCGCGCTCGCAGTGCCCGCACGCCCTCTGGATCACGCGGCGTGGCATGGCGTCTGCCCCGGAGGAGGCGCGTGGCGGGCCAGATCGCAAGGCCCAGGCTCGCGACACCGCCGATGGCGAGCAGCGCTGCTGCGAGGAGGCCCCAGACGAGGCCGGCCACCACCGCCGCACCGGTGAGGAGCAGTGCGGTGCTCAGCGTGGTCACGAGCGCCATCCACGCACCGATCCCCGGGCCAGCGTCCACCTCCACGGGCAGGCCCGATGCGGTGGCGAGCTCGGCGGCCAGCTCCCGGGCACGACGGCTGGTGGGCGCGTGCGCGAGCACCAAGGGCAGGCCTCCGGCCATTGCGGCGTCGACATCGGCCGAGGAGGCACCAGCCCAGCCTGCGGCCGCGCTGCGCTGTGCCGGGGACAGGTGCTGGAGGGCGGATGCCGGGATCACGACCGGAACCACGTCGACAGCGTCCAGCCGTGCAACCGGACTGCTGGGCGGGTCGGGCGAGGGCGCGGATGGCGCCGGCTCGGAGCGCTGTTCGGGAGGTTGCGCGGCCAACGCGGAGAGGCGGTCCGCGACGGCGGGTGGAGCTTCGCCGGAGGCCATCAGGCCCAGCGCTTCGTCCAGCAGCTCCATCCCCGTGTCTGGCCCACCGGCGGGCGTTGGGCGGCCGGTCGCCAGGCGATGCAGCAGCTCGGCGAGGCTGGCCTCCGCCGAGCCGTCGGCCTCGCCGATCCCGAGCGCTGCACGATCGACCTGTGTGAGTGGCCGGCCCGTGGGGGCGAACCACACTTTGCCGTCCCCGTCGAACGCCACATCGCTGGGCAGTACAACGCCACGGCTGGCGGCGGATGTGGCGTGCACCGCCGGAAGCAGGCGAGCACCGAGCACGGCGACCTCGGCGAGCGGGAGCCTCGTCACGCCGTCCAGCGTCCGCTCGGCGTGGGCACGGACGACGACCTGCCGACCGTCGACCGAGGTGATCGCCAGCGGCTGTCGTGCTGCTGCCGTGTCGGTCTGTGCGAGCGCCGCATGAACGGATGCGAACGCGTGGCGATGGTCAGCCAGCGCCGCCATCTCTGGGCGGAGCGCGAGCACATCGACCCTGGCGCCATCTGCCAGATCGACGGCCTCCCACCTGGAGAGTCCGCGCGGAGCCTGGGCCGGGGCCTCGAGGCGCCAACGACCGTCGATCACATCGCCTGACTTCACCGGGTCAGCCGCCGCGTGTGAATCGCATGGTGACGTTGAATTGGCAGGTGTTGGCTTCCTTCGAGATCATCACCGATCCGGCCCCATCCACCTTGACCCCGAAGTTGACGTCGATGTCGCAGCCGGCGGTCTCCATGGTGGGAGACAGCCCGTCGCTGAAGGACTTGCCGAGCTTCGCCACGGCGTCGACGGAGTTGAGGAAGGCCATCAGCGGATTGGGTCGGATCTCGAGGTCGCTCTTCGAGAATGCGCCGGTCGTCTCGGCCTCCAGGAGCAGCATCACATCGTCTGTGACCTGAGTCATGAAGAACGCCATGTGTTCACCTTGGGCAGGGGGGGTATGTACCACGGCTCAGGGGCCGCACGGGGCGGCTGCGTCGAGTCGCGGTCGGTTCGTGCAGGGAATACCCGGGCCGCACGGAGGTCTCGTCCGGTATGGTCATGTTGCTCGCCGCGCTCGCACTCGCCACGCCCCCGATCGGTCTGCGGCCGGTCGTCGCGCCCTGGGATGCCCCGGCGCAGTACGCGGCCCATGCCTCCGCGGCGGGCAGGTCGGACGCCCTGGTCTGTGAGCCGCTCTGGCCCGAGCGCGCGCAGCTGTGCGTGCGGATGCGAGATGGGGAGCGGCTTCGCTGGGTGACGACGGCCGACCTCGAGCCCTGGGCCGCCACGCCCCAGTCACTGTTGGCGGCGGTCCGCGAGGCCGGCGCTGAACAGGCTGTGGACGTGGAGGAGATCGTCATTACCGGCATGGATGCCACCTACCTGCGGGTACGGGATGGGCAGGGATGGGCCGCGTCCGTGGTCCTCGACCCGTCCGCCTACGCAGAACGACTCGGAGGTGAGCCCATCGCCATCGCCGTGCCCACCAACGGCGTCGCCGTGGCATGGCGCGCGGGCCGCGAGCCGGTGGATCGCGTGATGGCGGTCGGCGTGAGGGAGATGTTCGACACCCTGCCCGGCGCCGTCACGCCCACCATCTTTCTCTGGTCGAAGGACGGGTTCGCCAGGTTCGGCCACGCGGAGCCGGTCCCGCAGTGACCTTCAGTCCGGGATCGGGCTCGCGGGTGGCGCCAGGAGCGCCGGTGATGGCTCGTCGATGGGGTCGAGGGCCAGCAGGAACGCCTCCAGGTCGGCCTTCTGCTGGTCGGTCAGGTCGAGGGGAACGATGAGCTCCTCGCGGTGGCCCACCAGCGGTACCTCTTCGGCCCGATCGTAGAAGTCGATCACATCTGCCAGCGTCGCCCGAGATCCGTCCCTCATATAGGGCGCCGTTCGAGAGATCCCGCGAAGCGATGGCACCTTGAACTGTCCGAGCTGCTCGGCGGTCTGGGCGAGGATGTCGATGCGCGCAGCGCCGAAGGCCGGATCGTCGGACCATCGTCCTGCGCCGTTGAAGTCGCTGGATCGGAGGGTCGTGATCCCCTGGAACCGACCATTATCCAGCTCTGTCGTGGCCAGGCCGACGTTGTGGAACTCCCGATTCGTGGTGAGGCCCCCGGCGTGGCAGAAGTGGCAGTTCGCGTCACCTGCGAACAAGGCGAGACCGCGCTGCTCGGACTCCGTGAGGGCGCCGAGGTCGTCGGCATCGCCACTCGCCAGGCCTCGCACGAAGTGGTCTACCCGTGTCTCGCCGGTCACCAGCTTCCGCTCGTAGGCGGCGATCGCCTTGAGGAGGCTGACGAATGTCGCGGTGACCGTGTCTTGATCCTCCGGCGCCATGGTCTCCCAGTAGAGTGTGTGGAGGTCGCCCGGGAGGGCTGGGCGGCCCTCGTCCGGGAAGCGGTCACGATCCCTCATGTCGGGGAGGGCACCGAACACCGTCTCGTACGCAGCGCGCAGCTCGGGGTCCTCATCCACGAGGTGTGCGTACTCGAGCCGACTCCCGCCGTGTTCGTCGGGGTGCTCAAGAGGTCCGGCGGCTTGCGCCCAGTGGGAATCGGCGCGCCCGTCCCAGAAGAACCACCGGTTGAAGACCGTGTCCCACGCGCTGGGTGTGTGCCGTGACAGGCCGTCGTGCAGCGCCACGTCTTCGGCGAGACCCGTGGAGGGAACGTGGCATGTCGCGCATGCGACCCTGCCAGTTCCTGAGAGCCGCGCATCGTAGAACAGCCACTGACCCAGATGCGCGGCGGCGGCGTCCTCCGCGAATCGGTTCGTTGGGTCTGCCGGGACCGCCGGCATGGTCATGGACCGGATGCGGTCCAGCACCTCGGGTTCGAACGACACCGCAGTCGGTGGCGGTGTGGTCACCGCGGTACCCGAGTCACCCGGGAGGTCGACGACCTTTTGTGAGCACCCGAGGAGGAGGAGCAGCCAGCAACAGCGCATGCGGGACGGTAGCGGTTGGTTCGACCACCGGCAAGCCGTCACGGCGGGTGCCAAGAATGGCTGCACCCTCGTGGTCCAGGACCGCGAGGGTGCAGCGAGTGGAGCTGATGGGGCTCGAACCCACGACCTCTAGAATGCCATTCTAGCGCTCTCCCAGTTGAGCTACAGCCCCGAGAGCGCGGCGCTCGTAATCAGTAGCGGCGGTGGAGGCAAGCACACACGTGCGGACATTGTCATGAGTGCCCATCCGGCGACCCCCCACCTCTGAGACCGTCGATCTGTTGCTCGAGCGCATCGATTCGGCTCATCGCACGTTGCAGCGCCGGGTGCTCGATCTCGCCGGACTCGACGAGGTTGTACGAAGTTTTCCCCAGCCGACGCCAGAAGTGGTCGAGATCGCGTTGCGCCTGCCTGAGTTCGAACCGCACGCGGCCCTCGCGCGCCGCGCTGCCGATCTCGCGGCGCCCACGATCCACGGCCCGCTTGAGCAGGCGCGACACCAGCTCGCCGAGCGGCGACGGTTCCATCGGGGGCGCGGACTCCGCCATCGGTCCTCCAGGGGCCAGCCGCTATCCCACACGCGTGCTATCCACCACGGCATGCGAGCTGCGGCGTTCGTATACGGCATCGGGGTCCTGGTCGGCGCCATGCTCACGGCTCTGCTGATCGGCACCGTGGGTGTACTGCCCTTCGCGGTGGTCCCTCGCGGCCGACGGGAGAGGTACTCCATTCGCGCGGCACAGCTCTGGGCCTGGGTCGTGATCCGCGGGCTCCTGCTCTGCTCTCCGACAGTGACCGGCGACAGCGGGCTGCGCACGGATGAGGGGGCGGTGGTTTTCTGCAACCACCGCTCGTGGGTGGACCCGTTGCTGTTGATCGTGCACCTGCGGTCGAACGGCCTGTCCAAGCGTGAGATCTTGTTCCTGCCCGCGATCGGCCTGTACGGATGGCTGAGTGGCGCGATCTTCATGGACCGTCGCAGCGAGGCGTCGAGGTCTGCTGCGCGGCACGAGGTGGTCGCCATGGTGCGGGCTGGCAACCGCATCCAGGTGTTCCCCGAGGGCACCCGGTCCCGCGATGGGGCGCTGAGCGAGACCGTGTACCTGGGCACCGCGAGGGACGCCTATGCACACGTGCTGCCGGTGATCCCGTGCGCTGTCATGCACACCGAGCGGTGTCTACCAGCCCCGATGCGGGGAGCATGGCCGCTTCAGCGAGTGCGTCTCCACATCGGCAGCGCCCTCCGTCCGGCGGACTACCCCGACTCGGAGAGCTTCGCGCTCGCGTGCTGGGGGCGCGTGCGGGAGTTGGTTGAGGAGCTCCGCGAGGAGGCGTCACCAGGCGTCTGAGAAATCGCACCTGGCGTCGGTACCGACCTCCGAACAGATCGAGGGATGGACAATTTCTGGACTGCCCTGCCATGCGGTGGTCAACAGGTGGAGTATCTGCTCCATCGCGGCCTCTGCGGCGATGGTGTCCCGGGCTGCGAAGCCGTGCACGTCGTACTGGCCCTCGATGGGCACTCGGAATTGGGTGAGCGCCGCCCCCGAGCGGACCACACCATCTACGGATTCCAAGCCCACGATGGCCTCGAGATGCGGTTGAAGCTGCTTGGCGTGGAGGGCGTTGGCGAGGAGCTCTGTGCCGAGGTTGGGGAGGATGGGGTCACCCATGGACTCCTGCAGGAGGAACACGCCGCCGGCGGCGAGTGCTTCGTCGCCCCACACCGCGCCGTCTACGTCGTCCCAGTTGTTCTGGGCCATCACCATGGCGATCTGCAGATCCAGGGGATCCGTGTAGACCTCCAACATGATGCTCTCCATCCCTGATGAGTACAGCAGGGAGTAGGGCACCATGTGGGTCCAGCCGGCACCCGGCACGTTCAGCACGGCTGTCTGCAACCGGGGGTCGGCGCTGACGACGACGGCGCCCATGGTGCCGCCCATCGAGCCGCCCAGCCAGACCACGTCGTCGGTGAGAGGGCGGCGTCCGGCGGCCGGGTTCGGGGCGCCGAGCATCTCATCGGCGGTGAGCGCTTCGCCCAACACCCCGTCGAGTGCAGTCACGAGCACTGTGCCTCCGGCGAGGGCCTGCATCAGACCGGCCGTAGAGCGCGCCGAGCCCTCGAGGAATGTGGCGAAGTTCACCAGGGTGAACACGAAGTCGTCTCCGGTCCAGCCATCGAATCTCAGGGCCAGCTTGCCGATGCCTTCATGCCCGAGCTCGTCGTCGAAGGCCGGATCGTTCACGTCGCCACCCGTGCCGTGGCCGTACAGCGCGATGTGGTAGTCGCCCTCGGTGTTGGGCACGCTCAGCCGAAACTCGATGGACGTGGTGCCGGCAACCTCGGGCAGTCCGTTGGGGTCGAGCGCAAGGTGACCGTCTGGGCCAGTGAAGTCAGGGGCGCCCGTAAGACGCCCTCTGACGATCGCGGCGACACCGGCGGACGGGTCCACCACGACACTGTCCAGCTCCACCGCCAGGTCGCCGATTCCTTGATCGAGTACATCCATCATGTGGTGCATCCGATGGGTCGGGTCCGTCGCGCTTCGCGTGGTGAAGTCGGTGATGCGCACGATGCGATCGAGGTCCACGTCCGCTTCGATGAGCGCATCGACGATCGGGGCGTAGTAGCCCGCACGCAACGCCTGGTACTCCGTCTTGGGCTCGACCAGGCCGAGTGCGATCTCGATCTCGCGCGGACGGTCACGCACGCCGACACTATCGAGCACAACCGCGACGTGGTCCGCATTCGGGGCCATCACCTCGACGGGTCGGCCGATGAACAGCCAGCGCTCCTCGAACGATGTGGACAGGTCGCGCCACTCGGTCCGGAACGCGACGCGGGTGCCCCGGAGCGGGTGGTCTGGCTGGATGTTGATCACCTGAAACGTGGACTCGGCGCTGAGGCTGTCGGCCGGGTTCCAGCTTGCCGAGGTCGGATCGACCCCGGCCTCGAAGCCCACGACAACTCCGGAGGCGCGGCTGAAGCCGTCCGACAGGTTGAGGAAGCTCAGATCGTCGTCGACCGGGAGCGCCTCGGGGGTCACGGCGAGCCGAAGTCCCGTCTCGGTGTTCGGGTCCGGTACGGTGAAGGTGTTGGACGGCCAGGGCAGCGCACACCGCGTGGGATCATGCAGGTCACACGCCGCAGACAGGGGCGTGCGCGCACCGGGTTCACGCGGCTGTACCCGCAGGTCTTCGTCGGTGCCCTGAGTGCACGACAACAGCAGCAGCAAGGTCAGCCACTCGGCTCGCAAGACTCCACCTCCACGTCGACCGCGAGTGCCCGGAGCGGGGCTTGAACCCGCACTCCCCAAGGGGAAGGGGATTTTAAGTCCCCTGTGTCTGCCAGTTCCACCATCCGGGCGTGTGGCGGACTATCACCTGCGCTTCAGCTTCGAGACCGCGGACTCCAGCGCCGCCTCGTCAACCGCCACGGTGAACCTTGCCTGCTCCTGTCCCGAGGCGTCCACCACGATCGTGGTCGGGACCGTGTCGGGCCAGTCCTTCACCGCCTCTCGGAGCGCGGCCGAGGGATCGGGATGGTTGAGCTGCAACGCGGTGACGCCGGTGATGTCGTGCGCGATGAGGAACGGCAGCACCTTCCTGTCGCGCAGGGAGGCGAGATCGACGTTGACGAGCACCACCTCCACTTCGGGGTGGGTGGCCCCGAACGCGACGATGTGCGGGATCTCGGCGACACATGGACCGCACCACGTTGCCCAGAAGTTGAACACCCGTGGCCGCTCCGCGCTCGTGGTCAGTCGGGTCGCCAGATCGGCGGGCGAGACGGGCTGCAGCGTGATGACGGGGGTCGTAGCGGCGGTGGGTGGGCCCTCCACGGCTACGGGTGGATCAGCAGCCAGTGCGCCGAGGATGAGCGTGCAGAGGATCACGGGAGCTCCATGCGGCGTACGAGGGCCAAGTCGGAGAGGGGATAACCAGGCAGGCTGCCCGCCCCGCAGGCGAGACCCCCGAGCACCGTCGCCGCGTCCCCAATGAACACCACGATCGCGGTGGCGGCGACATCCGCCTGGCTCCTGCGCCAGGACGCGGACAGTGCGGGCACGAGTCCATGGCCGTTCACTACCGCTTCAGCGGGAGCGAAGGCGAAGACGGCTCGCACGATGAACGCGAGCAACGTGGCGAGCGAGGCCGTGATTGCGATCACGGCGGTTCCCACGCTGTACCAACCGGACGCGACCAGGGCGCCCCCCCCGATGACGCCCGGAACTGCGACCAGCCCGGCGACGAACGCTTGCGCGAGTCCCACGCCGATGTGCACGCCGACCAGCGGCAGCCACCTGCCGCGGCTGTTCAGGCCGGCAGCCAAGGCACCCCGATGCAGGATGATGGCGCGAAACGGCGCGCGCAGGATCCACAACGCCACCAAGGTGCCCGCCCACACGATGGCCCAGGTGGCTGCGCTGTGGTGCCATGTGGCGCGGAGTGCGACGAGCGCCGCCAGGTCCAGGGACGCCAGGCCGCCCGCGGGCAGTAGCAGTCCGACGGGGTCGTCGGACTCGGCGAGCCAGGCGCTGTACAAACTGGTGGTCACGCGCTCGCGCATGCCCGGAGGTTACCGTGTCGCGGGAGGCAGCGTGCCGGGTCCGAGGATTCTCCTAGCCGCGAGCCTCGCACTCCTCGTGGGATGTGCTTCCGGTCGCCGCGGTCGGTTCAAGGAGCCGATCGAGGTGATGCTCGCGTCCGCTGACCAGCAGTGGCGGGACCGTCGACGGATCGGCCTCGACAACGTGGATCTCCTGCTGCTCCAGGCCGACATGCGGAAGAAGGACGACCGCGAGGTGCTCTGGCGTCTGGCCCGCGTGGAGGTCGCGCGAGGTCTCGCCGCCGAGAGTCCGCGCGAGGCCACGCAGCACTTCGGTCGCGCCCGGGAGCTGGGACTTCGTTGTCTAGATCGGAACGGAGGCTTTCGGCAGGCGCGCAGCAAGGGTGACTGGCCAGCAGCGCTGGACCAGCTGCCCGGCGTGTTTGCGCCCTGTGCAGGGTACGGGGCGGTCGGGTGGGCCCGTTGGCTCCACATCATCGGGCCAGATGCCGCGTCCGGTGACTTGGAAGGCCTGGAGCTACTGGCCAAGTGGACCCGTCGGTCCTCGAAGGAGGAGTGGGGCGGACTCGGTTCGTGGGCGCTTGGCCTGGTGGCGGCGCGCCGGCCTGCATGGGAGGCCCCCACGCTCGACCGTGCAGCGGACCACTTCGCCGCAGCCCGCACCTCGGGTGTGCGAACGTTGTGGCTCGATGCGGATCAGCTGAGGCTTGTCGCCACGCCGCTCGCCGATGAGCAAGCAGCGGAGCGCCTCCGAGCGCAGATCCTCGCGGCGACGAACGTGACGCCAGAAGATCGAAGTGCTCAGAGGCTCGTGGAGGCGACGACGCCGTCGGCCGACTGATGACTCAGTCGGCCGACTCGCTACTGCCTCTCACGCGCTCAGGACTCGACGGTGGTCGCGTCCGGGGTCGCGGTGACCGATGTCTCGGCCGCGGCGGGAGCGGGTTCGGGTGCGGCGGGAGCGGCAACAGCAGCAGGAGCTGCCGTCGGGGGCCCTGCGGACGCCGTGGGGGGCCCTGCGGACGCCGTGGGGGTGGCCGCATCGGC
>JBLFXJ010000277.1:0-10986 GCA_047609825.1 Myxococcota bacterium | reverse complement strand
CTTCCGCGGGGCCGGGGAGGTCGCCGTCGAACACGCCGTCGCGGTCGAGGTCTTCGTCGCCGTCGAGCAGGCCGTCGCCGTCGGTGTCGGCCTCGTTCGGGTCGGTCACGCTGTCGCCGGCGTCGCCATCGGGCACGAACACGGCGGGGTCGGTGTCGCTGCCCTCGGGGAACGCGAGGCCGAGCTCGAGTCCGTCGGACAGGCCGTCGCCGTCGGTGTCGAACAGCAGCGGATCGGTGCCCTCATCGAGGGCCTCGGTGCCGTCGGTCAGGCCGTCGTCGTCCGTGTCGTCATCGAACGGGTCGGTGCCGCGGTCGATCTCGCTCTCGTCGGTGAGGCCATCGCCGTCGCTGTCCTCCCCGCGCGGATCCAGGGCGTCGATGGTGCCGTCGCCGTCGCGGTCGGGGCCGCCGGCGCCGCCTTCCTCGTCATCGTCCAGGCCGTCGTCATCGGAGTCCCGGTCGCCAGGGTCGGTCTCGTCGTCGTCGGTGCCGGGCAGGTCGCCGTCGAACACGCCGTCACGGTCCAGGTCTTCGTCGCCGTCGGCCAGGCCGTCACCGTCGGAGTCGGCGTCATCGGGGTCGGTGGTCGTTGCGCCAGCGTCGCCGTCGGGCACGAACACGGCGGGGTCGGTGTCGCCGGGGAACTCGGGCGCGCCGAGTCCGAGCTCGAGTCCGTCGAGCAGGCCATCGCCGTCCGTGTCGGGGCTCGTGGGGTCGATGCCGAGGCCAATCTCGGTGCCGTCACCGACGCCGTCGTCGTCGGTGTCGGCGTCGAATGGGTCGGTGCCGAGGTCGATCTCGTCGTCGTCAGTGAGGCCGTCGCCGTCGCTGTCTTCGTCGAGCGGGTCGAGGGCGTCGATGGTTCCGTCGCCGTCGCGGTCCGGGCCGCCCGCACCGCCTTCCTCGTCATCGTCCAGGCCGTCGTCGTCGGAGTCCCGGTCGCTGGGGTCGGTCTCGTCATCCGCGGTGCCGGGGCGGTCGCCGTCGAACACGCCGTCGCCGTCGAGGTCTTCGTCGCCGTCGAGCAGGCCGTCGCCGTCGGTGTCGTCGAGCAGCGGATCGGTGGTGGTGGCGCCGGCGTCTCCGTCAGGCTCGAAGATGGACGGGTCGGTGTCGTCGGGGAACTCGGGCGCGGACAGGCCCAGCTCGATGCCGTCGGACAGGCCATCGGCGTCGCTGTCGACGAGCAGCGGATCGGTGAGCTCGACGAGCACCTCGGTGCCGTCGCCCAGGCCGTCATCGTCGGTGTCAGCGTCGAACCGGTCGGTGCCGAGCTCGAGCTCGGTGAAGTCGTCGAGGCCATCGCCGTCGGTGTCCGGCGCGAACGCATCGTCGAGGTCGATCACGCCGGCCTCGCCGGGCATGGCTCCATACTCGGCGCCGAACGCACCATCTGCGGACGGTACCAAGGTCTGAGTGCCGGGGGCGCCGAAGTCTGCCGTGGGGGAGCAGGACACGTCGCCGGCCTGGACCACCACATACCCGCCGCCGCCGCCGCCGCCGGGCCCGTGCTCCTCGAAGTTCATCGAGGCGCCGTCGCCGCCGTCGGCCGAGATGCGCAGGCAGTCGATGTCGGCCTCGACCTGGACGACGATCACGCCGCCGGAGCCGCCGCCCGAGCCGGCGTCGTTGCCGGGATCGGGATTGTCGGGGGCGCTGGCGCCGTTCGCGAGGATGTCGCCGGAGCCGGTGATGCTGGACGCACGCACGAACACGGCGCCGCCGCCGGAGCCAGCGTCGGTGCCGAGGTCGTTGTTGCCCTGGGCCGCGCCACCGCCGCCGCCGAGGGGGAGGTGGGAGAGCGGATCGAAGGCCACCGGCCGGCCGCCGTGCCCGCCCTTGCGCACGTAGGGTTCGCCCCGCCAGGGCAGGCCGCCCTCGCCGCCGCGCCCGGCCAGGCCGCCGCCGCCGCCGCCGGAGTTGTGGCAGATGCCGCCTCCGGCGCCGTTTCCGCGGTTGCCACGGCCCGCGAAGATCAGGTCGAACTCGCCGGACAGGCCCTCACCCTTCTGGGCGCCCGTGGGGTAGGCCTCGTCGAGCAGCGCGGCATCACAGCCGTAGTCGCCTGAGCCGTCGAGGAAGGGCGCGCCGCGGAAGCCACGGGCCGACGCTGAGATCGCACCGTCATTGGTGATCGTTCCGGTGGCGATGAAGGCGACCACGCCGCCCACGGAGCCGTCCCATGGCTGGGCGATGACGGACCCTGGCCCGGAGATGGTCACGTCGGTGTACTGCGGCACCCGCACCAGCTGGGCCTCGTCGGCGTCATACGCCCCGGTGAGCGGGTCTTCCAGCACGACAGTGCCGGGAGACGTGGACGCCACGCGGGCCAGCTCCCACCGTCCGATGTCGCTGTCGGTGAGATCGATGGCCGGATCGTCGCCATCGCCGCTGGACACCGACAGCCCGACCACCTGGTGCACGAGCACGAGATCACCGGCGGAGAACCCGGAGGAATCGGTGACCGAGAGCGTATCGCCGGAGGCGTCGGCCGTGAGGGAGGCGTACACGTTGACGACGGTCGCCGAGCCGATCACGGCGGCGCCATCGGAGCCGTCTCCGAGCAGGAATGTGTCTTGGGCGGCGGCGGGGAACGCCACGAGCGGTGCAGCGAGGGCGAGCAACAGCCTCAAGACGGCCTCCGGGCTGCGATGGCGCCGTAGATGCGCCTGCGGCAGCGGGCTGGGGGTGGCGCACGGTACCACGCCCAAGGCGCGACCCGCACAGGACGGGAGCGAGTGTCCGGCGACACGCCGCCGCGGTGCCCACGGTGTCGATTGAGAGCCTGCATCGCGCAGGATGCTCGGTGATTGTCAGCTCGCGTGGCGAGAGCGCGCGGCGCCCTCACCCGCTGCTGTCATCTGCGACGGGGACGGGGAGTGCGGGAGCGAGCTGGCGCTCGCGCCCGCCGAGGTCCGCCATCCGGCGAACGGTCAGCTGCGGCTGGGGTACACACCCTCGAGCGCGATCACGATGGTGACCACCTGGTACGGGCTCTCGATGTTCACCGACTGGCCACCGCCGGCCGGGCCGATGGACCCGGAGTTCAGCGCCGCGGGGGAATCGATGTCGTCACGGTAGACATCGATGCCGTCAGAGATGGCCAGGTAGTTGCCGACCGGTGAGGTCTGCTTGGCGTTCTTGTTGTCGGCGATCAAGGTGTGGTTGTGGGCCGGCAGCTGGTTTGTGGTCAGCGTGACGGTCTCGTGGCCACCCTTCGCGCCGAGGGTCTTGTGGCCCAACCCGGGGCCGGTGCCAGCGTGCATCGGGCTGCGGCTGCGCAGGTCGGGCAGGCCGAAGGTGGACACACCGTCGCCGCCGTAGGTGGTGCCGAGGATGGAGAAGAGCGCGCTGTACTGGCTGATCGCGAGCAGCTGACCATCGCACATGGCCCAGCCGCGGGGTGCGAAGTTGCCGCCAAACATCATGATCTGACCAAGGAACGGTGTCATCGGGACTCCAGAGTGTGCCGGAGCTGCATGCCCCGGGCGGCACCACCCTACTGAGTCGGGCGGCCGCGGTCGCGAAAGAACTGTGTGTAGGTGATTTCGTGCGGTTCAGGTCAGTCGAGCCCGGCGAGCTCGGCGTCCAGCTCGGCGAGCAGGGCGTCGGCGTCGGCGTCGATGTGGCTGTCGGTCTCGTCGATCGGATCGGGCTCGGCGATGGCGGGTGCGAGCGCGGTCGCGAGTGCGTCGACCGTGGGTGCGGAGAACACGAGGGTGGCGGGCAGGTTCCGGCCGGCGGCGCGGGCCAGACGATTGCGGAGCTCGATGGACGCCAGCGAATCGAGCCCGAGGTCACGCAGCGGTCGATCGGCGGGCGGGTCGGCGTCGAGGCCGAGCACGGCGCGCACCTCTGCGAGCACCCGGGCGCGCACACCGCGCCGATCGGTCGGCAGGGGGACCACCGCGCGGTGGGTGGTGCTGACCGTGCGGCGGATCAAGGCCACCTTGCCAATGTGGGCGGCGGCGGCCAGGTGGCGAAACGCCTCGGTGGCGGCGTCGAACCCGAAGCTGCGCACCGGCAGCGGGGCCCAGCCCACGCCGACCTGGGAGAGCACGTGGGCCAGCGCGACCGACAGCGCGGCCGGATCGGCGTCGGCCCAGGTGCCGAGATCGAACCGCTGGTACCGGGGGGCCGGGAGGGCGCGCAGGTCCCGCTTGCCCAGCTCGATGAACCGTCCGCCCGGCCGCAGCAGGCCGAGTGAGGCGTCGATGAATGGACCGATCAGGCCGTTGAGGACCACGTCGGCGCCGTCGGAGAAGGTGTCGGAGAACGCCAGGTCTCGGGACGAGGCGGTGCGGCTCACCCCCTCAGCGCGCAGGATGTGGTGCTTGCGCGGATGGGCCGTTCCCCACACCTCGGCGCCGAGGCTGTGGGCGACCCGGGTTGCGGCGAGTCCCACCCCGCCGGCCGCGGAGTGGATCAGCACCCGCTCGCCGGGCTGGAGCCGCGCCACATGGTGCAGGGCGACCCATGCGGTGAGCCAGGCCACGGGGGTCGTGGCGGCGATCGCATCGGGCAGGGTGGTGCGCGCGGCGCCGGCGGCGGGCACCACCACATGGGTGGCGAGGGCGCCAGCGCCGAACGCGAGCACCCTGTCGCCGACGCTGAGGTCCACGTCTGCACCGACTGCCACCACGCGCCCCACGCACTCGGCGCCGAGGGCGGTGCTGCCGTCGCCCACCACATCGAGGGCCTGCAGCACGTCGCGGAAGTTGAGTCCGGACGCGTCTACGGCGATCGCCACCTCTCCCGGACCCGGGCTTCGGGGGGCGATGGCGGCCCAGCTCAACGCGCCGAGGTCACCTCCGCTCGCCACCAGCCGGCGGCCTTCGGCGGTCACCCGGCGGGAGACCTGGCCCTCGGTCCACGCCACAACGCGGTCGCCGTCGAGCCACCAGGCAGCGCTCACCCAGCTGTCGGGGTCAGCCTCCCGCACGGCGAGCACCACGCGATCAGCCCCGGCGGGATCACCACCCACCCAGTCGATGGCGGCGGGCACGAACATGGCGCCGGGCGCTTCGACCGCGGCGCGCAGCTGGAGGCCTGCGTCCCACCGTCCCTCGGGCGAGCCGCCGGTGAGCCGGGCAGCCGCTGCCCCGTCGCCCACCCGCAGGTCGACGAGGGCGCGGTAGCCGGGTCCGAAGCCCTGGCCTCCGGCGGCGAAGGCAGCGTACAGGGCGTCGTGACTCGCCGGGGTGCTCGGCGCGGTCGGCGGCACGGACGGGGTGGCATCGATGAACCGGCCGGTCGCGACCGGGGACCAGCGGCCGGCCCGCACCGCGATCTGCCAGCCGCCGTCGGGCAGTACCGTGAGCCGGGCGCGCCGGGGGTGGAGCAGGTCGACCGGGGCGATGAACACCACGTCGGCCAGCGCGCGCCCGTCGCCGGCGGCAAGGGCCCACCGGATCCAGGTGGCGGCGGACACGCGGGGTGTGCCGAGCACGGTGTGGTCGGGGTCGGGGCGGAGTCTGCGCTCCCAGGTGAGCAGGGGGCTGTCGACGAGGCGTCCGGGCACGGTGTCGGCGTCGAACCAGCAGCGCACGCGGTTGAAGGGCAGCGGGACAGGTGGCGCGGGGGGCGCATCGCCCGGGCCGAGGAGCGCATGGGCGGCGGTGCCGGAGAGGCCGTAGGCGTTCACCGCCACCCGTCCTCGGATGGAGGTTGGACCGACCGGCAGCCGAAGGCCGGTGTCGGCCAGCGCATCGCATGCATCGCTGGGTTGGCCCGGCACCTCGCCGTGGTGGAGCACGAGGGCTGCGGCGAGCAGACCCACGGCACCGGAGGCGGCCTCGGTGTTGCCGACGATGGACTTCACCGAGGACAGCACGGCGGACGGATAGCAGGCGGCGAGGGCCCCGATCTCGATGGCGTCGCCCTGGGTGCTCGCGGTGCCGTGGCCCTCGATGTAGCCGATGCTCGCGGGGTCGAGGTCGCCCAGGGCGGCGCGGATGGCGGCGGACTGGGGCGTGCCGGAGGGGGCGGTGAGCGAGGCGGTGCGGCCGCCATGGCCGACGGCGGTGCCGAGGAGGCGCGCGCGGACGGGCAGGCCGGCGTCGTCGGGCGCCAGCAGGAGCACGGCGGCGCCCTCGGAGCGGCCGTAGCCGTCGGCAGAGGCGAGGAAGGACCGGGTGTGGCCGTCGGGGGACAGCGCCCCGCCGGCGGCCGCATCGGCGAACGGCTCGGCGATGAGGGAGAGGTGCACACCGGCGACCACGGCCAGCTCGCACTCCCCGGCGGCGAGGGCCTGGCGGGCGAGGTGCGCGGCGACCAGGGCGGAGGGGCAGGCGGCCTGGACCGCGAGGCTCGGGCCGGTGAACCCGAATGTGTAGGCGATGCGGCCGGCGGTGAACGACGGGTCGTTGCCGGATCCGGCGTACAGCGCGGTGCCGAGCTGGCCGGCTCGGTCGAGCAGCAGGGCGTAGTCCGAGGGCCCGGTGCCGACGAACACGCCAACCCGTCGGCCGCGCCAGTCGTCGGGGGACAGGCCAGCGTCGGCCATGGCCTCCCAGGTGAGCTCGAGGAGGAGCCTCTGCTGGGGGTCGAGGGTGGCGGCTTCGCGAGGCGAGATACCGAAGAACGCCGGATCGAACAGGGCGGGGTCGGCGAGGAAGCCGCCGTGCGCCGCGGGCACCGTGGGGTGGTCGTCGGGGTCCCAGCGATCGGTCGACCCCACCGTGGGTCGGTGCGCAGTCCACCGCTCCCACAGGGACAGCGGGTGGTCGATCCCCGGCAAGCGGCAGGCCCAGCCGACGATGGCGGCAGGGGCGGTGGAGCCCGAAGCGGTGGGTGCTGTGGCTCCGCCGAGGTGGGCGACGAGGGCGTCGAGGGTGGGATGGTCCCACGCGACGGTCCGCGCCACGCGAGCGTCGCTGAGCCGGCCCAGGGCGGTGGCGAGCTCGAGGGCCTGGAGGCTGTCCATGCCGAGCTCGGCCAGGCCCCGATCGGATGGGATGGGCGGTTCGAGGCCCAGGGAGCGGGCGACGGCCAGCTCGATGCGGGAGCGCAGGTCGCCGGTCTGCGGGGCCGCGTGCGGGGCGAGACCGGCGACCAGCGGCGGCAAGTCGGTGGCGTCACGGGCGGCGGACCAGTCCACGTCGGCTACCACGACCGCGGGGGCGTCGTCGGCGAGGAGCTGCTCGAGCCGGTCCAGTGCGGTGTCGGGGTCGAGCGGGGCGATCCCCTGGGCGCTGCGGCGGTCGAGGGTGTCGGCCGCCATGCCGCCGCCGCTCCACGGGCCCCACGCTACCGAGAGCGCGCGTCCGCCGCGGGCGACCCGGCGTCGGGCGACGGCGTCGAGGGCGGCGTTCGCAGCGGCATATGCGGCCTGCCCGGGGCTGCCCGTGACCCCGGCCATGGAGCTGTACAGCACAAGCGGGACGGCGTCAGGCACGAGGCGATCGAGCAGCAGGGCGCCGCCCAGCTTGCCGGAGAGCGCGCGGTCCAGGTGGGCGCGGGTGAGGCGCAGCACGGTGATGTCGGCGAGCGCGCCGGCCGCGTGGGCCACGCCATCGCATCCGTCCACGAGCGCGGCCACAGCGGGTGCATCGCTCACGTCGAGCGCGTGGGTCGTGACGGCGGCCCCATGGGCGCGCAGGGCGGCGAGGCGGGCGGGGTCGGCGGTGCCGGAGCGGCTCGCGAGGCGGAGGGTGTGCACCCCGTGGGCGGCGAGGCGTTCGGCCAGCGCGAGGCCGAGCGCGCCGGTGCCGCCGGTGATCGCCCAGGTTCCACCCACCACGGCGGGGGTGACGGGCGTGCGGTGACGGACCAGCCGGGACACCCGCGGGCCGTCCGCGTCGAGGCGCCACTCCCGCTCGTCGAGGCCGAGGAGGGCGGGGATGAGCGCGGGGTCGGCCTGGGGTGCCAGGTCGATCAGGGTGGGGCGGAGCTGGGGGAGCTCGAGGGCGGCACAGCGGACGAGCCCCCCGAGGGCGGCGGCGTCGGGGTCGGTCCAGGCGTCCTGCGTCACCACCCAGACGTGGGTGGGCCCGGGTCGATCGGCCGCCTCCTGGAGTGCTGTGCGGAGGGCATCGCATCGATCGATGGCGGCGCCGCCCGGGTCGACCCACACCACGCCTGTTCCGGCGGGGATCTGCTGACGGAGCTGGTCCGCGAGGGTGCCGGACCCGTGCACGGCAGCCCCGGCGGGGGAGCGTCCGGCGGCAGCGGGCACCCACTCCACCCGGTAGGTGTCGTCGGGACGGGCCACGGGGGCGATGGACAGGTGGCGCCGGTCCCACGGGGTGAGCGGGGCCTCGACGATCTGTCCGTGGCCGGTGGCGCCCCGCTCCACCGGGACGCCGAGCCCCCACAGGGCGGCGGCGGCTCCGAGGACCGCACGCACGGGTTCCACTCCCCGTCGCTGGCTGGGGACCGCGGGGATGTCGAGGGTCTGCCCGACGAATCCGGCGAGGACCGCGCGGGGGCCCAGCTCGAGCACAACGTCCACGTCCAGCGCGCGCAGGCAGGCGGCGAATCGGACGGGGGCGCGGATCGCACCCGCCCAGTGCTCGGGCGCGGTCCACGCCTCGGATTCCAGGGCGCCGGTGCGGTTGGACGGGAACGGCAGGCGGGGCGGGCGGAGGGCGACGGCGTCGAGGTGGGCCGCGAATGGGGCGAGGGCGGGGTCCATCCGATGGCTGTGGAAGGCGTGGCTCACCCGCAGGAGGCGGGCGTCGCCGAGGTGGGCCAGGGTGGCGTCCACGGCATCCGCATCGCCTGAGATCACGGTCTCCCCGGGGTGGTTGATCGCCGCCACGTCGACGCCATCCCCGAGGTGGGGTCGCACCGCGGCCTCGGGGGCGAGCACGGCGGCCATCGCGCCCCCCGTGGGCAGACCGCCCATCAGCCGGCCGCGCACCACAACGGCCTCGAGGGCGTCGTCCAGCGTGACCACGCCGGCCACGACGGCGGCCACCCACTCGCCGATGCTGTGCCCGATCACCGCATCCGGCTCCACCCCCCACGACCGCCACAGCTCCGCCAGCGCCCAGCCCACGGCGAACAGGGCGGGCTGGGTGTTCGCGGTGTGGTTCAGCGCGTCGCCGTCGGCGAGCAGCGCATGCAGCGGCATCGGCAGCAGCGGGTCGAGCACTCGCGCACAACGGTCGAGGGCGGCGGCGAACACCGGGAAGGCGTCGGCCAGATCCAGCCCCATGCGGGCGTGCTGGGCGCCCTGGCCGGTGAACGCGAACGCGACGCGGGGCTCGGCGGATACCGACGGCTCGGCCTCGGCGAGGGCGGTGCGCGCCTCCGCGGCAGACCCTGCGACCACCGACAGCCGATGCCGGTGCGCATCCCGGCCCACCCGTGCGGTGTGGGCGAGGTCGGTCCATCCATCTGAGAGGCGGTCGCCCCACGCTTGCCGGAGGGCGTCGAGTGCGGCAGGCGTGCGCGCCGACAGGGGCAGCCAGGCCACGCCGTCGGGCGAGGGGGAGGATGGCGCGCCGGGGCCGAGGATCGCGTGGGCGTTGGTGCCGCCGATCCCGAATGCGCTGGTGGCGGCGAGACCGGTGAATGGCGTGGGGGCGTTGGCGATGCGGGTGCCGGGCCGGAGGTGGGCGCTCGGTTCGCCGAAGCTGGGCTGGGGCGGCACCATGCCGTGGCGGAGGGCGAGCACGGCCTTCAGCGCGCCGGCCACGCCTGCCGCGGCCTCCAGGTGCCCGATGTTCGCTTTCACTGCGCCGAGTACCGGGGCGGTGCCGTACACGGCCGCGAGGGCTCCGGCCTCGATGGGGTCGCCCAGTGGGGTGCCGGTGCCGTGGCACTCCACATAGGCCACGTCTGAGGCGCCGACCCCGGCGTTCACCAGGGCCGCCCGGATCACCTGCTCCTGGGCGGGGCCGCTGGGGGCGGTGAGTCCGTTGGACCGGCCGTCGTGGTTCACCGCGGTGCCGAGGACCCGGGCGTGCACGGTGTGTCCCGCGGCGGTGGCGTCGGCGTCGCGCTCGAGCACCAGCACGCCGCAGCCCTCTCCTCGCCCATACCCGTCGGCCGCTGCGTCGAATGGCTTGGACCGGCCGTTTGGCGCCAGGGCGCCGATGGCGCACAGGTAGGCGAAGGCGTCCGGGTCGAGCAGCACGTTCACGCCGGCCACCACCGCCAGATCGCAGGTGCGCTCGCGGAGGGCGCGCACGGCCAGGTCGAGGGCGACCAGGGAGGCGGAGCAGGCCGTGTCGACCGCGAGGGTGGGGCCATGTGTGCCGAGCACGTAGGCGAGCCGGCCCACCGCCGCCGCGGAGGTGTTGCCGGTGCCGACCCAGGCATCCACGGCCTCGGGCCCCTGGTCGTGCACCCGCAGCTTGTGCTCGCTGTGGGCGATGCCGACGAACACCCCGACCGACCGTCCCCCGAGGCTGCCCGGCGCGATTCCCGCGTGCTCCAGCGCCTCGTGCTGCACCTCGAGCAGCAGGCGGTGCATCGGGTCCATCGCCGTGGCCTCGGCGTCTGAGATGCCGAATGCGCGAGGGTCGAAGGCGAACACATCGTCGCGGAGGAACCCGCCATGCCGCACGTACGACCGCCCGGGGGTGCCGGGGGTGGGGTCGTACCAGCCGCGCACCGGCCATCGGTCTGCGGGCACTCCGGTGGTGCCGATGCGCCCGTCGACCAGCAGATCCCACAGGGCGGCCGGCGTATGTGCGCCGCCCGGAAGCCGGCAGCCCATGCCCACGACCGCGATGGGGCCCGCGCGGTCGCCCTCCAGTGCGGCCACCCGCTCGCGCAGCACCCGCACGGCGGCGACGGCGCGGCGGAGGCGGTCGGCGTGGGGGTCGGACATCGGGGCTCCGGGCAGAGCGGACACCTACATCCGCGCCGCCTCGGGTGCACCCCCCTATCCAGGGTGATCAGCCCGCGTGCTTGCGCATCTTCCGCACCACCTGCTGCCCACACCACTCGGCCACGGCGTCGAACGCGGCCTGGATCTCGGCGTCCTCCATCCGCTCCACCTGGCGCCGGTTGTTCACCACGCCGATGGCGC
>JBLFXJ010000276.1:0-11126 GCA_047609825.1 Myxococcota bacterium | reverse complement strand
GGACGCCTCTCTCGACGAGCTCGGCATGCTCCCCACTGCTGCCGGGGCAGGCGCCGACGCCGACACGGCCGGCGAGGGCCCGAGCAAGGCCGGCTGTGCATGCGACCACGGCGGACCGTCGACCGGGTGGGCCCTGCTCGGGCTGCTGCCGGTGCTGCTCCGCCGGCGCTTGGGCTGATTCGGCCAGCTGACGACCTTCAGGTTGAGGTCCAGTCTGCTCGCCTGCGAACCGGCCCGAGTGTAGCGCAGGATACCCGCGCAGATCGGGCCGGCCCTCGACTCGGGCCTGGACCACCTGGACGTTCCGCAAGTGGAAGCTCGTCGGCTACCTCGGCATCGCGAACGCCACGAACACCCGCAGCGTCGACCTGATGGCCTGGCGCTACGACTACCGGGAAGAGACGCCGATCCGCGGCATGCCGGTGTTGCCCGTGTTCGGCTTCCGCGGGGCGTGGTGAACGGACAGACGCGCAAGCAGGACGCCTCCCATGCTCATCGCAGCCCTCGCCCTGCTCACCACCGCGTCCGCTCAAGATCTCACCCTCGGCGGCGACTGCCCCGGCGTCGTCATGATCGAGGCCACCGGCATCACGCCCGGGGCCAGCGTGATGATCGTCACCGGCGACCGGGCGGGCAGCACGGCCGTCCCCGCTGCAGTCAGCAGTCAGCGCATTCCCCTCGTCCGTGCCGAGCGCCACCGTGAAGTATCCATCCGAGAAGGGCACGGACGACAACGTCTCCGAGAACCGCAGCGTCGACGTGAGGGGCTCGGCCGTGGCGTGGTTGAGCACCCGGACGCGCACGTCGTGCGTCCCCATGATCGGGATTCCCGTGGGGTCGAGTAGGCGCCCCTGGTAGTCCAACTCCAGATCAGTGGCCATAGCCGCCATCGAAACGAGCAGAAGGAACGGTAGTCCCCACATCATCAGTATCTCCCCAGGATGGCCAGTCTTGCCACGGCCCAGTCTACCGTGTGCTCCGCCCTGGAGCGTGTTCAGTCGACGACGGAGACCCATCCGGCTGGGCTCGGGTCGAATACGCCGCGATCTGTGATGACGCGGTCCACCACACCGCAGGCGGTCAGCGGATACGTGCAGCGGTCGACGAGTTTCGAGCTGCCGTCCTTGGCGAGGAATCGCGTGAGCACGATTACCCGGCGCGCCCCGGCGGCTAGGTCCATCGCGCCGCCGATGCCCATCGTGCGTCCTCCGGGCACGCTCCAGTTCGCGATGTCGCCATTGTGGGCCACTTGCATGGCACCGAGGATCGCCAGGTCAACGTGTCCGCCGCGAATCATCGCGAAGCTGGTGTGCGAGCCGAACGTGCTCCCCCCTGAACGAATGGTCACCGTCTGCTTGCCAGCGTTGATCAGCTGGGCGTCCTCGTCTCCGTCAAGGGGGAACGGGCCCATGCCGAGGATGCCGTTCTCGGACTGCAGCCAGACGTCGGCATCGGCAGGAAGGAGGTCCCCAACAAGTGTGGGCAGGCCAATGCCCAGGTTCACCACGGACCCCGGCACGATCTCCCGGAGCGCGCGCTCAGCCATCTGTCGGGTGGTCCAGGTCATCGCTCCCTCACCGTGCGCTTCTCGATGACGTCGGCGTGGTCGGGCACGTGCACGACGCGCTGGACGAACGCTCCTGGCAGGTGCACGTCGTCCGGGTCGAAGTGGCCGAGCGGGACCAAGGACTCGGCCTCCAGAATGGTGGTGCGTGCCGCCATGGCCATAGCGTCGCTGAAGTTGCGGCTGGTGCGCCAGAAGCGGGCGTTGCCGAATGAGTCGGCCTCACGAACCCGAATGAGGGCGACGTCCACGGGCAGGGCGCGCTCGAGCAGGTAGGCGCGCCCGTCGAACTCGCGGACCTCCTTGCCCTCGGCGACCACCGTGCCGACCCCAGTCGGCGTGTAGAAACCGGCCAGCCCCGCTCCGGCCGCGCGCAGGCGCTCCACGAACGTGCCCTGTGGAACGATCTCGACCTGAACCGAGCCCTCGTCGATCGCGGCCTGCAGGTCTTCGTTGTTGCCGACGTAGGTGCAGATCACGCGGTCCACGAGGCCATCCTGGAGCCAGGTCGCTAGGTTGAGCCCGATACTGCCGGCGTTGTTGCTCACGAGCGTGAGGTGCCGCAGGCCGAGGTCACGCACGCCGTGAATCAGCCCTTCCGGATTGCCCGACAGGCCGAACCCCGCCACGGCGATGGTCGCGCCATCGGACGCGCCGGACAGCGCTTGAGTGACGCTCTCGCATACCTTCGTGGGCATCGGTCAGTCCACCTGCGCCGTGGTGAAGCCCTGGAACTGGTCGAGGTACGCCAGGTCGCGGTGTTTGGCCTGCACGAACCACGGCATGACTCGCAGGCTGTAGGTGGACTCGAACTGAATCCACATCTCGTCGTCCGGAATTCGGTGGGGTGCGTTGCCAACCTCGTCCGGCGTGTTGACCTCGCGGGCGTAGCCCTTGGCGCTGACCCCGTGCGGGGACAGGTAGGGCGTGTAGGTGGTGGCCCCGGCGACGTAGGGTCCGGTGGTGGCCGTCGACTTCAGCACGGCGTTGAACTCAATGGCGCTGTTCCGGTGAAGGAACGGCGGACGGAAGCTGTGCTCCGTCGTGTCCCAGCGCCCCTTGAACACCGCGAAGTCCACGGCGTTGCGGCCGTGGTCGTCGTGCGGCGAGGTCAGCACGGTCAGGATCGAAGGGTCGGGATGGTCCCAGTTCGCGCCCCAATACGCGTTAAAGTCCATGAGGTCGTACTTGAACGGCGCGTAGGTCCCGTGCCACGCGACGACGTCAAACGGGCTGGCGTGGAACGAGGTTCGCCACAGGTCACCGCCCTGCTTCTGCACGACTTCGTAGGGTGCAACGCGATCCTCGAACGCGGCGACCGGGGCCTTGAAGTGCCGCTCATCCGCAAGTCCGTTGGCTCCGACGGGTCCCCGCTCCGGGAGCTGGTAGTGCCCGTTGAACAGCTCGCCGATGAACCCGCGTGCGCGGCCATCGGGCAGCTCGACGCGGAAGCGGATGCCCCTGGGAAGGATGGCGATCTCTCCAGGCGACACCTCGAGCCAGCCGAGCTCTGTCTGGATGCGGAGTGCGCCGTCTTCCGGCACCACCAGCATGTCTCCGTCAATGTTTGTGAACGCGCGGTCGACCATGTCCGCGGTGGCCGCGTACACGTGGATGGCAAAGCCGACCTTGGTGGTGGGGTCGCCCGCACCCGCGAAGGTGGAGAGGCCTGAGAGGAAGTCGACGTCGCCGTCGGGGTACGGCATGGGGGCGAAGCGAAGGAGCTCGGGGCTGACCGTGCCTTCGTCGAACCGGCCTACGAACTGCCCGCTGTCGACGCGCTCCCATCCTCCGGCCGCGATCTGGGGCCGCAAGCGGTACAGCCACACGCGATGGTTCTGGGCGCGATGGACCGTGAACCCCGTGCCGTTGATCTGCTCGGCGTACAGCCCAAAGGGTGCCTGGCGGGGCCCGTTCTGGAGTGTGGGTAGGGCGCCGGGTCGGGCCTCGGACGCCAAGGCATTTCCGAAGCCGGTCAGGTAGGTCAGGTCCGCGGTCATAGGGTCTCCAGATGACGGCTCAGGGCCGCGAAGTCGGCTGCGTGGATGGTGTGGTCATCGCCGGGGGTGGTCTCAAGTACAACGTTCGCACCCGCCTCTTGGAGCACGGCCTGGGTGCTGTGCACGTCGGTCAGGGCAACCCAGGCCGATCCTGCAATTCCCAGGTATACGTCGACGCCTTCGAGGGACGCCGGAGAATGGCCCGGAATCACCGCACCGCTGAACGCCAGTAATGACGCTGGACGTGCGCGCTCTCGTCGCGACGCGAGCCAGGTCAGCGCGAGACAGGCCCCCTGGCTGAACCCGACGACGTGCACCGACGCGGCGCGGGCCGTTGCGAGTTCGAACGCCGCGTCCATCGCCGCCAGCGCGGACTCCAGGTGCGCGGCGTTGTCCTGCACCGCGCGAAAGCCCTTGGGGTACCACGTGTTCTCTGACGCCTGCGGCGCCACGATGGCGATCGAGCCGTCGAGGTGGGAACTGAGACGTTCGACGAACGCGTCGGCCGTGCTTCCCCGCCCGTGGATGGCGACGAGCACGCGTTCGGCACGCTCCAGGTCGCCGTGGACCGTCGCATGCAGGCCGCCGTGTACACCGCCCACGCCGTCTAGCCCGATGGCTAGGTTGTCTTCGCTAGGCCTGCGACCCAACACGGCATTGGTCAGCAGCGTCGTGAGGCCAGTCTCGGTGACCGGTCTCGGGTTGGCGTACTGCTTTCGCACAGCGAGGGAGACCGCACGGGACACCTGCTCGCGGGCAAAGCCCACGGACGACAGCCGGGTTGGCATGCCCAGGCTCGTCGCCAGGTCGAACACCGCGGCCGCTGGGTCTTGCGCCCCAAAGGCACGCTCGAGTCGTACACGCGCCACAGGCGCGCTGCCCTGGTTGTGCGCGAGAGTGAACGGCAGCAGGATGGCGTGGGTCTGGGCGTGGGGGGTACCGAAGCTCCCCCCGAGCACGTGGGCGAGCTTGTGGTGGAGCGCCATCGTCGCGCGGCCGAGCACCTTGCCGGCGAGGTAGGCCCCCCTGACCGCCTGCGCGCGGGCGTCCGAACGATCGGGGTGAAGACCCCGAAGACCTGCAAGGATGGCCAGGATGCTGGCCTCGGCGTCGTCGTGTACGGCGTCATCCGCGCTCGCGTCGAACAGGGCGTCGACGCTGTGCGCGAGCGCATTGAACAGGCTGGAATGGGCCACTGCGACGGGAAGTGCCGCGTAAAGGTCCGGGTCGTAGACCACGAGCGACGGCTGAACGCGCGGGTCTCTTCCGGTGGTCTTGACCCCGTCCTCGGTGAGCCCCCAGATCGAGGTCATCTCCGAGCCCGAGTACGTGGTTGGCACGCACGCGATCTGAATGTCTGAGCGCAGCGCAGCGGCCTTTGCGGCGCCGATGGTCGTGCCGCCTCCGTGAGCCACCAACCAGTCCGCACCCGTCTCTTTCACCCGTGCGACCAGCGCATCGGCCGTCTCCCGCGGCACCTGCGCCACGGCGTCCGCCCAGACCCCGACGCATCGGTTGGCTAGTGCCGACGCGATGCGGTCCGCGCCCTCACGATGACGAGCGGTGGCCACGAGCAGTACTCGTTGGGCACCACGGTCGACGAGCAGCCTGGCGACCTGGCTCTCGGCACCCTCGGAAAACACGATGTCGGGCTCTTTGGTATGCACAGACAACTCCTACAGCAGGTCGAAGAGCAGCGCTTCGACGTCGCTCTGAGCAGTCATCCGGAGCGCGTCTGCGCCGTCGATCGCGAGGCCATCACCGGGCTGCAGCAATACGCCCTCGACCAAGAGCTCGCCGCGCACAATCTGAATCCATGCGCGCTGCCGCTTCACGTCGTGCGCCAATTTATCGTTGGCGTCCATGAGTACGCGGTACAGGTCGGTGTCCTGGCCAATCTGAAGCGACCCATCTCGGCCGTCCGGCGAGACCACAAGCCGAAGGCCCCGCTCGTCCAGATCGAAGAACTGCTGGGCGTATTGGGGTTCCGTGTTGCCCTGCCGGGGAAGCAGCCAGATCTGCAAGAAGTGCACGGGGTCGGTCTCGCTGGCGTTCATCTCCGAGTGGGCGACCCCGCGACCGGCGCTCATGGTCTGCACGTCCCCATGCCGCAGCACGCCGCCCGATCCGGTGGTGTCCTCGTGAGCGAGCGCTCCATCGAGCACGTAGCTGATGATCTCCATGTTTCGGTGGGGATGCCGGCCGAAGCCCCGCCCGGCCGCGACCGTGTCTTGGTTGATGACCCGCAGGTGTCCGAACCCCATCATCTTGGGGTCGTAGTAGCCAGCGAAACTGAACGTGTGGTGGCTGTCCAGCCAGCCATGGTTGGCGTGTCCGCGCTGGGATGCGCGATGAATCTGCATGTTCATGCTGCCCTCCGTCGATGGCCTCTATGTAGCGTCGCTCTATCGAAACGGAATAGGCAATTATGGGATACTTTATTGCAAGTTCGCAATGGAGAGCCGATGCAGGACGTTGGATGGGACGACCTCCAGGTGTTCCTCGCCGTGGTGCGCCACAGCACACTGAATGCCGCTGCCGATGCGCTGTCGGTGAACCACAGCACCGCCTGGCGTCGTCTGAAGGGCCTCGAGCAGTCCGTCGACGCCCCCCTCTTTGAGCGAACCTCGGCCGGATACGCGCTGACCGAGGTCGGCGCGGCGATGCTCCCCCACGCCGAGCGCGTCGAGGAGGAGATGTTCGCCCTGGCGCGCACCATCGACGGGTCCAATACGACTCCGGATGGCACGGTCACGGTCACCGCCCCGGACTCGATGCTGACCCTGCTCACGCCGCTGCTCGCCCGGTTTCGCGTAGGCCATCCGAACATCGTGGTCGACGTGCAGCTCGGAGACCGGTTCTACGACCTCGACCGTCACGAGGCGGACGTGGCGATTCGACCGGGACCGCAGCCTCCGGAGACCGCAGTCGGCCGACGCATCGCCGACGTGGCCTGGACCGTGTACGGGCCCGCGACCGTCGCGCAGGACGAGTGCGAGCAGCTCCCGTGGGTAGCGTACAGCGAGGACCTCGCACGGCTCGCTGCCGTCCAGTGGCGCCGGGAGCGCCACGCCGGCACACCCTGGTTTGTGGTCAACACCGTACCGGGTATGCGCTGCCTGCTCTCCCACGGAAACTGCCGGGGCATGCTCCCGTGCTTCGCCGGGGATGCTGATCCGCTCCTGCAGCGACTTCAGCCGCCCATCTCGGCCGCGGAGTCCGTGCTGTGGCTGCTCATCCACACCGACATGCGTCGCAGCGCCCGCGTTCGCGCGTTCGTCGATCATGCGTGGCGTGAGCTCCGCGAGCTTCGTTCCACTTTTGACGGCTCCGCCCACAGCTGAAGTCGTGGGACCGGCACTCCTCTGTGACCCGGCTGCGGCGAATCCTAGTCAAGCCGACGGAATCGCGCGGCGCTGGGCGCCGGTTCTACCCGATCCGACACGCGGATATTGACCTGACCCGCCGCCTGGATCTTTGGCGCGTCCGTGCCGAGCACCACGTGACGCATGTCGTCGGCCCACCGGGCTGCTTCGCGCACGGTGGTGTGGCCGTCGGCGTCGATGTCGCCCCATCCGCGCAGGGCGCCGACGAGCAGGTAGCGTGGCCACCGTTCGCATGGCCCGGCCACACTGTGCTCAACGGGTCCTCCGCAGCTTTCCCACCACAGCGGCCAAGGCGTCACACCTGGGCCTCGTGGTCTTCAAGGAAACTGCACGGCCTCGGGCGTGTTTCGGCTCTCGGTGTCGCCGGTGCCGAGCTGTCCTGCCCAGCCCGTTCCCCAGGTGAGCACCCGGTGGCCGACCCGTGCCGCGACGTGGCCCGGGCCGCCAGCGATTTCGTCGGCTCTCAGGGCGAGGCTGCTCGGCGGCAGCTCGTAGCCGTGTTGCCCATCGCCCCGAATACCGGCGCCGGGCATGGACGGGTCGGCCCCCCAGCAGCGAACGGTGCCATCGCGAAGTCTCGCGCACCCATGGCCAGCCCCGGCCACCACCTCGGCGACCGCCCCCAGACCTTCGACCTCGAAGATGGGCCAAACCCCTGGCACGGTCTGGACCCGCGGCTCGGGCCGGTCCGCCTGATGGATCTTCTGGGCCGCGCCGAAGCCCAGCACGCGCCCGTCGGTCGTGAGCGCGTAGCCGTGATGGCGGTGCAACGAGATGCGCATGATGCCGCTCAGCCCCTCGATTCGCCTTGGCCCGAGCTCCTCCGGAGTAACTGGCTGGATCGGGATGTGACCACTTCCGCCTCGGTTCGCCACGCGGTAGGCACCCGCACCCCAGTAGTACACATCGCCCTCGACGATGGCCGCCGTGAGGCTGCCGAACGCCGCGATGGACGAGGCCGAACCAATCCCTGGGACGCGGACCGCGGGGCTCGCCTCGTAGGCCCCCTGGACGATGTTGCCGTCGCCGAGTTCGCCCAGCCGGTTGCGTCCCCAGCACCACACCGAACCGTCGCGGCGCAACACGCAGCTGTGGTTCTCAGCCAGCGCCAGCTGCACCACGTCGCTCACGCCGACCACCCGCGTCGGTCCCTGGCGCTCCACGTCGGTCGGCACCGCCGAGACACGGCCGAAGCCGCCGTCGCCCCAGCACGAGACCGTGCCATCGGCGTGCAGGGCTCCTGCGTGGGATCGAGCGGCCGTGAGGGCGACGACGCCGGAGAGCCCTGGAACCTCCACTGGCCGTGACCGCGCCTCTTCACCTGGTACGCCCAGCTCGCCACTGCCGTTCGCGCCCCAGCAGAACACCTTGCCTCGGCGCAGGGCGCACGAGAACTGGTCGCCGAGAGCCACCGTCGCTCGTGGCGGGTTCAGCGAGAGATCCGGCGTCGCAGGCGGCATCACAGTCGCAATCTCGGATGGCATCATCGCTCCCTCGGGTGCGCCCATGACCTCAGACGTCGTCGAGCCGAGCCCTGTCAGGAGCGAATTCCCGCCCATGTTCGCTTCGGGCGGAGCCGTCGGTTCGGCGGTATTCAGCGGTGAAGGTGGTTCGGGAATCGCTTCCTGTCCGCCACATCCAACCGAGACCCACAGCGAACAAAGGACAACTCTTCCCCAAAACCACATGCACCCACATGTATCACGTCCAAACCAAGCCCGACCCTCCTGATCGAGCTGAGCCGGAGCGAGCAGAGCCTCCCGGGACCTCACTATTCGGCGGGGCCAGCGTCCGGCAGACCGTCACCACGGTCGCAGTCGAAGTCCCTGAAGGACGCGCTGAAGCGGGTAGGCAGAATAAGCAGTGTTTCTGGCCAGTGCGCCCCGTCCGAAGCCGTGCTGGTGGGCAGTCTCGGGCAGCAAAATGGCCCCCCGCTCTGCAAGGCCTCTGCTCGCGCTTTTCAAGCCGGTCTAATACTGCCCTAATACCAGCCGGAAAATATAGCTATCGCTGACTCTGATTGAGGTTCAGCGCCGCTCAATGACAGGTACGACCCCCTCCAACCCCGTTGTGGAGCAATTCCAGTCCGATGGACTCAAGGCGCAAAGAAGTCCGCTGGTGAGCCTCGGGACGGAGAAAACACGATCACGTTCGCCACCTGACCCATCCGCATCAGCTCCCGGCTGGTGACTCATCGCTTCCCGGGTAGACCACGCCAACACCGGCGGAGACCCTGACACAGTGCTCACCATCTACGTTGACAGCGATGTTCAGATCGCCCAGAACGACGACATGCCCGACTGGCAGTCTGAGACGGACACAACCGTGGTGTTCCGCGCCCGCGCTTTGGGGACCGACCAATCTTGCCGGCTCGCCGTGAGCCAAGGGTCGCCGTCAGGCCTCGGTGCCGTCCGTCGTCGCCACGCTCGGCTCACCTAGCCGGGAAGCCACGTCGGCGAGGCGCACCAGCTGTGGCATGAGGGTAGCTTCGTCGAGGGCAGAGGTGCCTAGCACCACCGCTAAATGGGCGTGAGCACCGAGCGGCCGAGCGCTCACCCGCTCGAGCGACACATATGCGTCACGATGGTCGTAGAGCTCCATGAGGCCGGCCCGGTCGGCGTCACTGAGCGTGGCAGGTGGCTCGTCGCCGGAAAACACGGCGTCGAAGCCCTTGCTCGGCTCGGTCTGGCGACGCGGGGTGTACCAGGATCCGGCCAGCGATGGACGGTCGACCGCCGCCTCGAGGCGAACGGCCTGACCATAGCCGCCGCCGTGTCGCGCCTGAACGGTCAAGCTCACCTGCATCCTCACCTCGTGCAACACCCCGTGAAAGACGCCGGGCTTGATGGAGGTCCAGCTCTCACCGAGCGCGTCCTGCAAGGCCTTGTGCCGCGCTGCCTTTCCGTGGCGGGGTCGCATGAACACGAACCAGGTCACCGGAATCGTGGCCAGGAAGACCAGCATGCAGGAAGTCAAGCAGCACAGCGCTTCCAATGAGCCTCCAGAGAGCCAATAAAACGTATCTCATGCCAAAGAGGACAGGCAACACAAGGCCACTCTCCGGTGCATCCGGGACATCCACCCCTCTCGTCGCGCCGTCCGCACACCCCACAGGGGACCTTCCCGGGACCCGATCCGCCGGTTCCGACCCTCGCGCGGGAGCAGCGAGGCGCGTGGCCCGTCGCAGGCGCACGTCGAGGCGTCGAGCCACCGTCCTCACCCACGCGCAGCGCTGTCGCGTCCCCTCACGGCCCCACGCACACCGCCGACCTGGCAGGGCCGCGGGCGCCTCGCACCTGCCATCTCAGGGCGATGAACGCCCGGACGGGGTCGAGCAGCGTGGCCACCGTTCGCATGGCCCGGCCACACTGTGAACACCGGGTCGGATCTTCGCCGAACGTGTACAGCATCAAGGCTCGCCACCCGATCCAGCGTCCGGCGGGTCGGGAGACGGCGTCTTCGGGCGGCTCGGGCACGAAGTGCGACCGCAGGCGAGCGGCCGCCCCGAACACCCCGAAGGTCCGCACCCGATTCACGCCGGGCGGCAGCGGCAGGCTGGCCAGCCGGAGCACGAACACCTCGGGCCGGAGCCGCACGCCCGTCTGGCCGATGCGCCACGGCTGCTTGAACCGGATGCACACCCGGCCCTCGTCGTCGACCGACAGGCGCTGGAGCGACACCGCCGCCCGCGCGGTGTACCGCACCAACCGCTCCCGCCCGCGGCGGTCGTCGGCGGCTAGAGATGGCCGACGACATCAGCAGCACGTACGCCCAGTGCCATCGTCCGGATGCCTACGGGAGGCTCCAGACCCTCGGCCTAAACGCCCAGGCCGTCGCCATGGGTCCAGACGGCTCCTTCTACATGGCGTTCCACGGCGGGCGCGAGGGTGACGCGCGGCACGCGCGCAGGCCGCACCGAAGTAGCGGTTCCCGCGGTCGCACCGCTGGCAGATCCCGGTCAGACGCTGACAACGGAGGCAGGTGAATCGGCGGTAGGAGTCTGGCATGGCCCCGAGGGCCGCAGCGGGTGATTACACCCCTGTGAGCCCGGTCTTACTACGTGTGGCGGGGCTTGCAGAGGGTCCGGAGCTGTCACTCCGGGCCCTCACCCCGTTCTGGGCTGACACGCCTACGTAGCCCCGTTGCGAACAGGGGGGCCGGGGGGCCGGGGCCCGG
>JBLFXJ010000275.1:0-11139 GCA_047609825.1 Myxococcota bacterium | reverse complement strand
GCTGCCACTGGACGCGCTTGTAGAGCACGCCGCGGAGATCGGGCGGTTGTTGGTGGTCGACGAGTGTCGTCGATCGTCCGGGATCGCCGAGGCGGTCCTCGCCGAGGTCGCCGTCCGCGAGCCGGGCTGCTCGCTCGACATGGTCACTGGCGCAGACAGCTACATCCCGCTCGGGGATGCCGCGAACCTGGTGCTCGTGCAGGAACAGGACATCGAAGCCGGTATTCGGCGGATCGCGGCCAGGGAGGCACGATGAGCGCACGGCGGACCTTGCTGGTGTGCCCGGGTAGGGGTTCGTACGGTCGCGATGCGCTGGGTCAGCTCGCCGGCCGCTCCTCTGCCGCTTCCGCGGTCATCGCCAAGTGCGATGCGTGGCGTGGCGCTGCTGGCAGCCCCACGGTGTCGGAGCTCGATGCGGCCGACCGCTTCTCCCCTCGCCTGCACGTGGCCGGAGAGCACGCCAGCCTGCTCACCTTCGCGTGCAGTCTCGCGGATCTCGCCGATCTCGACCGCGAACGCTTCGAGGTGGTCGGGGTCACCGGGAACTCCATGGGGTGGTACACGGCACTTGCCGCTGCAGGCGCGCTGACGCTGGACGACGCCATCCGGCTCGTCGACACGATGGGCGCATACCAGGAGCGCAACGTCATCGGGGGCCAGATCCTCACCCCTCTCGTCGACGCCACCTGGGCGGTGGACCCAGCTGCCGAGGCGGCCATCGAGCGGTCCATCGCCAGCGGCCGCCAGGCGGGTCACACCATCGAGTGGTCGATTCGCCTCGGGGGCTTCGCCGTGCTGGGCGCAGACGTTGGCGGCGCCAAGCACCTCCTCGCCACCCTCCCGTCCGACGTGCGCGGGCCCCGCACCTTCCCCGTGCAGCTTCCGCTGCACTCGGCGTTCCACACGTCGCTGATGCGCGGTGCGAGCGAGCGCGCTTGGGCCGAACTGCGGCTCGACTTCCGTGCACCTGACGTGCCGCTGTTCGACGGTCGCGGCCATACCTATGCGCCACGCTGGGCCAACCCCGGCGAGCTCGCCGAGTACACGCTCGGTGCCCAGGTGACCGAGACGTACGACTTCTCGCGCGCGGTGATCGCCGGGCTGCACCACACGGGAGCTGACGCGATCGTGGTTCTCGGTCCTGGCAACTCCCTCGGCGCGCCCATCGCCCAGACCCTGGTCGCGGATCACTGGGGCGGCGTGGCCGACAAGGCCGGGTTCAGCGCCAGACAGGCTGACCGCGCGACCCTGCTCTCGTTCGGAGTGCCGCACCAGCGGGCCACGTTGGTGTGATCGACGCGCTGGTCGAGACGATGGCGCTCAAGGCGCTCCGGCGCGCTGGCTGGGTGCGCGCCGGAGTGACCGCTCCAGAGAGCGTGGCCGCCCACAGCTGGGGGGTAGCCTGGCTGGTTCTCGTGCTCCTGCCACGCGAACTGAATCGTGAGCGGGCGCTGACGTATGCGCTGCTGCACGATCTACCCGAGGTGCGTACCGGCGACATCACCCCCCACGACGGGGTCTCTCCGGAGGCCAAGGCGTTGGCCGAAGCTCAGGCCATGCGGGACATCCTCGCTGCGCTTCCCAGGGCGGAGGAGCTGTCGGCACTGTGGACGGCCTACGAGCTGCAAGACGACGAGGAAGCGCGCTTCGTGCGGCAGCTGGACCGACTCGACATGGCGGTCCAGGCGCTCTGCTACGCGGACGCCGATCGGAGCGAGTTTCTCGCGTCAGCGGCGCGGGTGATCGACCACCCCGCCCTGGTGCCCGTGTTCGACGCGATCGTCGTGCGACATCATGCGCTGCATGGCTCGCCAGACGCCCGGACGCGCACGTCGTAGCAACACGGCACCTCGAGGATGTAGCCGTCCAGCTCCTCGTCGAAGACCCGCTCTTCCTCGCCTTCCACCGCGGGCCCCAGCACGTCCACCAGCTCTGCATGGTTCCCATCGATGCAGATCGGCGAATCGGCGTACGCTCCTTCGATGTGCACCGGCGCAGGACATTGCTGCTCGAACGGTCGGTTCTCGCAATATACGGCCTCATCGATGGGACCACACCCCCAGGAAACGAGCGCCCCGGCCAACACGATGACGCGCCGCGGGATCGTGGCCCCCCGCCAGCTGACCGCGAACTGCGACGGTGATCGATGCACTGCGACTCCTGCGTCATGGGCGCCGCGCAGAAGCACCCCCGCCTCCATTATGGTGCCGGGGCAGCGTCCTACAAGCGCCGGCGCGCCTCGCGTTCCGGGCTGATGAACAGAGGTACCGTGACGATCTTCCAGCGCATCATCGACCGTGAGATCCCTGCAGACATCGTGTACGAGGACGATCGTGCGCTCGCGTTCCGCGACATCGCCCCCGTCGCCCCGACCCACGTGCTTGTGATCCCGAAGCGACGCATCGTGAGCATCGCTGACTGCGAAGACGCAGACGCAGCCCTCCTCGGGCACTTGATGCTGGTCGCGCGAAACGTGGCGCGAGACCTTGGTTTGGACGACGGTTACCGAATCGTCACCAACATCGGGGACCGCGGGGGCCAGTCTGTGCCCCACTTGCATCTGCACTTGCTGGGCGGCCGTCAGATGGTGTGGCCGCCTGGCTGATCTACGACCACTTGGCGGTGTGTTACACCGGGGGCGGCGCGCGGGCCATGCCTGGCCCTGCCGACGACCGATCCGCCCAACGCGCTCCGACGCGCACTGTGACTGACCAGCCGGAGGTTCGATGGCCACGTTCGACGCATCCACTCATGCCCTTGCGTTCGCGCACATGGAGGGCGGGGTGAAGACGGTGTTCGTCGTGCCGCGCACGCTCGAGCTGTCCGTCATGTCGTCGGGCGATCGGCTCGAGTTCGAAGGACTGGGCAGCATCACAGTGGGCATGGTCCGACACTACGAGACGCTCGAGCTCATGCTCACCGGCGAGGGATGGGCCAACGTGGTGCCCGAGGCCGATAGCGAAGAGCATGCGGCCGAGCTGCTCCGGGCCTCCCCCGACTGGGATGCTCGCGCCGAAGCGGCGGATGGCGTGCTTGCCCTCCGCGTGCGATGGGCCAAGCGCAAGGTCTGACGGTGATCGAGCGCGACGGTGATGCCGTCCGATGGGCGGGGCGCGACGCGCCCTTCACCTCCATCGAGCGCGTCATCGAGCGGTTCGACCCGTGGACAGGGCGCGCCTGGGTTCACCTGCGAGGCCCAGACTGGCGCATTCCGATCACGTCGGACTACGGCCCGACGCGACTCCGCCTCCGGCAATGGTTCGGGGATCGTCCGTTCCGATCCGATTGGGGAGACGGCCGGTTCCCCCCATGTCCGGCAGGCTGGCCCCCCGCACTCGCCTCTGCCGTGACGATCGGCGTGTTCACAGCCGGGGCCGCCACGCTCGCCGTGCGCGACCAAGAGCCCGCCGCGGTGGCCGTATTGCTGATCGGAGCGTTTGCGCTGGCCCGCGTGCGAGGCCGGGTCGAGGTGGGGCGTGCCGGCATCCGGATCGGCCCGGCGTGGGCGCCGTTGTTGCCCTGGCGGCAGGCTCGCGCCGTCGAGTGGCGCCGACGCGGGCGGTGGGCGGACGTGTGGGCCCGGTCAGATGACGGGAGCGCGAGCGCCACACTCCCACTCGTGCTTGTGCCTGCCCTCCGGGCGCGGGTGCAGCGTCTCGGCGCCATCCCGTTCGTCGAGGCCGAGCCCACTCTGCACGCCAGGTACGAGCGTTGGGTCGGGCCCGCCACCGGCGCGCCGTGGGGCGTGCTCCTCGGAACCGCCGCCGCCGCCGCCATGGCCCCAGACCCGTGGCTGGCTCTCACCATCGGCCTCGTGACGGCCGGTGTCCTCACCACCCTGGCCCAGGCCGTGCACGCGCGCGCCAGCGGATGGGGCACCGGTGCTGTGATGTGGATCGTGCTGCTCTACGCCGGTCTGCTGCTGGTGGTCGGTGCAGGCTGGCGTGGCTGGCTCGGCTGATCGGATCAGCGCCCCCGCACCCAGGCGACGTATGCGGGATGACAATGCGCCACATCTGGGTCGAGCACGAGGATCTCGGGCACGTCGTAGCTGTGCAGGGCAGCCAACCGCTCGGTCAGGGCGTCACGATGTGCGTCCGAGACCTTGATCAGCAGCGTGTGCTCGGTCTCCGCGCACAGCTCACCCTTCCACAGGTAGTACGACGTGACCCCGGGGATGACGTTGACGCAGGCCGCGAGGCCCTCCCCGACCAGCGCCCGAGCGAGCGACTCGGATTCGCCCGGGGGGCAGTTGCACAGGATGACGTGCACGGGTGCCTCCTCAGTACGAGACGGTCACTGGCAACACCAATGCACCATCCGGGAGCTTCGGCCCGCCGATCACGAAGCTCTTGTTCCGCGGGATCGAGACCGTGGTGTCGAGTACCTTGTCTTTGTCAGGACCGAACAGGCGAATCCGGATCTTCGCGCGAGCGGCATCGCGCTCGATCAGATCGACCTTCAGCTTGCGATCGCCGACCAACGAGAACGTCGCATCGCCGCCGACCGCCAGGCTGGCCGGATAGGTCTCGAGTAGCTTGAACCCAGTGAACCGCGTGAACGTGAGCTGCTTCATCAGCGAACGCAGTTCGGCATCCACGTCCTTGGCGTGGTTGGCGAGCACGACGCGAACCCGAACATCCACCTTGCCCGAGACGGGATCGGACGCCTGAGACGGGGCGTCTTGACTCCACGCCACCACCGGAGTGGCGGACAGCACAGCGAGAGCCGCCAGCCCCACCATCAGTCGGGTGAGGAGGAGGCGCGTGCTCCGCGCGAAACCGGGGTCGATCACGTCGCCTCCTCGTCCACCCAGATGATCAGCGCACCCTCGTCGCCCTCAGTCTGCATCACTTGCACACTGTCGGACCACTCGAGCGCATCGACGATTACCTCCGACGCCGACGCGAACTGCATCGGGGCCGCCTCTGCAGGACCCACCGTGGGCGCGCCTACGAGCTGGCTGGCGCCGAACACGAAGAGCACGACGGCGGCCATGAGCGCCGCACCCCATGTCCAGGACGCCCGGTTCGCCGGTGCCGGGAGCGTCTCGGAGGGCGCGATGACCGACGGCATGGTCGGTGCGACCTCGACAGCTCCGATGGACCCGGCGACCGCATCCCAGAGGTCCACGCTGCCAGCCTCCGCCCGAACCGCCTCGGACAGGGGCACCGAACCCTCGCCGGAGGTAGCCCAGCCAGCCTGACCGGCCGCGTCGCGCACGGCCTCCGCCACTGGCAGCACCGCGTGCCCGAGGGCCGCTGCCACGCCAGCCACGAGCTCCGGCCGACCCGCCTCGCTGCGGACAGCCTGCGCCACAGGCAGGACCACCGCACCGACAGCGGCCAGGACTGCGTGCGACACATCGCAGCCGCCTGCCGCGGAACGAACCGCGTCGCCGACCGCCAGCGTCGTCTTGCCGCCGACCGCCACCAGCACCTCGGCGGACACGTCCACCCGCCCGGCCTCGGCGCGGACAGCATCCGCAACCAGCGCGACCAGCGCCGTGCCTGAGGCCCACGGCGGGTCGCCTGCCTCCGCACGCACCGCCTCGGCCACCTGGGAGATCTCGCCGCCCGTGCCGGCGTGCACCAGACTCGACACATCGACCTGGCCGCTCTCCCGTCGGACCGCCTCGGAGAGCACCGGACCGTATACCCAGTCGCTGGTGCTGCCGCGCTCCACGCGAGCCAACACTCCGTCCGCCACCTCGACAGCTCCAGCCTCGGCGCGCACCGCCTCGGCGAGGAGCGGCCCCCACACCCAGTCGTCGTCGATCTCCATGCCATCGGGCAGCTCGTCGTCGAACTCCATGGACAGGTCGAACGCCACGGCCTCGCGCAGCGTGGCGCCGAACAGGTCGTCGGCACCGAGCACGGAGAGCAACCCGGCGGCGTCCGACGGCGCTTCGTCGGCTGTCAACAGAACGTCGCGGCGTAGCTCTTCCGGGAGGCGCGCATCATGACTCGCGAGGCTGCGGGCCCTCGCAAGGTCACCGTCCGTAGCGGCGCCATCGCGAATGCGGACCAACAGGTTCTCGAGGGTTCCGGTCATGGTGAGGTTCCTGGGCGTGCGTGCTGCGGCGTGGCGCCCCGAGGGCGACTGCGGGAGGACCCGAGCGGGATCAGGGGGTGTGCTTCTGGGCAGACAGAAGCTTCTGAAGCTTCTTTCGTGCGTAGAACAGCCGGGACATCACCGTGCCTTCCGGGATGTCCATGATCTCTGCGATCTCCTTGTACGGCAGCCCCTCGAGCTCGCGGAGCAGGATCACCTGCTTCTGGTCGGCGGGGAGCTTGTCCATCGCGTCCATGATCTGGGAGTAGAGCTGCTTGCGCTCCAAGACCCGCCTTGGACTGTCGCCATGGTGCACCTCCGAGATGCCGCCATCGCCGTCGCGGGCGGCGACGGCCTCGTCGAAGCCCGAGGTCTCGCCCCGGCGCTTGCGCTTGCGCATGAGGTCGATCGCCATGTTCATGGCGATTCGGTATAGCCACGTGTAGAAGCTGCTCTCGAGCCGGAATGTGGCCAGCTTGTGGTAGGCCTTGACGAACGCTTCTTGGGTGATGTCGCGCGCATCCTCCCGGTTGCGCAACATGCCGTAGACCATGGCGTAGATGCGCTCTTGGTACTTCTCCACCAAGCCACGGTAAGCGGTGTTGTCGCCCTGGAGCACCGCCTCCAGCATCTCCCGGTCGGCCTCGCGGCTCACCATCGGATCCTCACGGGTCGCTCCGACCGTCCTCATATGATCCTCCGCCTGCCAAGCCGTTGTACCGCGTCGCCGGGAGCGACGCTGTGCCCGGTGGACGCACGGGGCGCCCGCACATTCGATCTGTTCACGCCGATTCGGTCGGGAATGTGGGCGGTCGGGTCGGCGGGCGGCTCGGGCCGCGCAGACATCAGCCGTGGGCTGCGTTCCAGTCGTTGCCGGAGGCCCAATTCACCTGGAGCGGCACCACGAGGTCGGCGGCCCCCATCATCTCGCGCACCACGACCTCAGCGACCGCCTGTTCGGACCCGGCCGCCACCTCGAGGAGCAGCTCGTCGTGTACCTGCAGCACCATGCGCGCCGGGAGCCCAGCATCCGTGAGTGAAGCATCCACGCGGATCATCGCGATCTTGATGATGTCTGCCGCGCTCCCCTGGACCACGGTGTTCACGGCCTCACGCTCGCCCGCCGCCCGCTCGGAGTAGTTCTTCGAGTAGATCTCCGGAATGAGCCGCCGCCGTCCGAACAGCGTCTCGGCATACCCGAGATCACGGCACGAGGCCTTGGTCGCGTCGATCCATTGGGAGACCTGCGGGATGCGCCCGAAGTAGTCGTCCATGTACTGCTGGGCATCGGCCCGGCTGATCGACAGATCGCGCCCGAGCCTGAACGCGCTCATGCCGTAGAGCAGACCGAAGTTGATCGCCTTGGCTGCGCTGCGCTGCTCCGAGGTGACCTCCTCCATCGGCACCTTCCACACCTCCGATGCGGTGCGGCGATGGATGTCCTCGCCCCGCTTGAACGACTCCACCAGCGCGCCCGTACCGCAGAAGTGCGCGAGCACCCGCAGCTCCACCTGGCTGTAGTCGAACGACATCAGCACGTGCCCAGGCTCCGCCACGAACGCGTCGCGGATGCGACGACCTTCGAATGTGCGGATCGGGATGTTCTGCATGTTGGGATCGTTCGAGGCCAGCCGCCCCGTGGCGGCGACGGTCTGGCTGAAGGTCGTGTGGATGCGCCCGTCGGCCGCTACATGCTGCGGAAGCTTGGAGAGGTAGGTGCCATCCAGCTTCTGGAGCTGCCGATAGTCGAGGATAGCGGCGGGTAGTGGGTGATTGTCCGCCAGCCCCTCGAGCACGCTGCTGTCCGTGGACCAGGCACCGAGCCGCGTCTTCTTCGTCTTCGGAAGCTCCAGCTCCTCGAACAACACCTGCGCCACGTCCTTTGGCGAGTTGACCTTGAACTCCCGGCCCGCCAGCTCATGACAGGTGGCCTCCGCGAGCTCCGCACGACCGGCGATGTCGGCGCGCACAGCGGCGAGCACGTCGAGGTCCAGTCGCACTCCAGCGGACTCCATGCCGGCTAGGATCGGCATCAGGGGCAGCTCGATCTGCTCATAGATAAACCGGGTGCCCTCTTCGAGACGGCTGAACAGCTTGGCGTGGGTGAGCCACGCGACATGAGCGGGCTCGATGGACCACCGCACCACGTCGCCGAGCAGCAGAGGCTCTTCCTCCGGCACGTAGGCGAGGCTGTGACCGAGGTGGCGCTGGGCGAGGTCGTCGAGCCCATGCGTGCGGCGGTGCGCGACCAGCACATAGTCGAGGATCCTGGAATCTCCAGCAATACCCTTGATCGAGCACCCCATCCTCTCGAGGACGCTCAGGTACTGCTTGAGGTCATGTGCGACCTTGTCGAGGGTGGGGTCGGCGAGCAGCTCGAGCACCTGCGCAGCGGCGGCCGCCCCATCGGACTCCACGCCGGCACGCGGGGTGAGGGGGAGGTAGGCCGTGCCCTCTGCCCAGGCGAAGGCCGCACCGATCAGCTCGGGCCCCCCAGCACCCTCGTGGGTGCGCAGCGAGAACGCGAACTTCCCCGCGGCGCGCAGCCGGGCGATGAGCTCCGCGACCCCGGAGTCGGTGGTCACCGCGCGGTAGCCGCTCACATCCACGGCCTCGCGGTGGGGCAGCATCTTCCGGGCCACAGCGCCGAATTCCCACCGCTCGAACAGCCCCCGCAGGTCGTCTTCCTGCAGCCCCTTGGGCACCAGCGCCTCGAGGTCGACCCCGAGGTCCAGCCCGGTCTCGATGCGCGCGAGCGTGCGTGACATACGTGCTGCATCGGCGTAGATGACCAGGTTCTCACCCCGCTTCCCGCGGACCTTGCCCTCCGCAGCCGCGGCGAGCACGGCGTCGAGGTCGCCATACTTCGCGAGCAGGCCGCTCGCGGTCTTCGGGCCCACACCCGGCACGCCGGGGATGTTGTCCGAGCTGTCGCCCTGCAGCGCGAGCCAGTCCACGACCTGCCCCGGCTTCACCTTGTACTTGTCGACCACGCCCGCCTCGTCGAGCTCCCGTCCCTTCGCCTCGTCGAGCAGGCGCACGTTCGGCCCCACGAGCTGGGCAAAGTCCTTGTCGGAGGTGACCATGTACACGAGCAGGTCGTCCGCTGCGAACTGGGTGGCCAAGGACCCGAGCACGTCGTCAGCCTCGTACCCCTCGCGCATGATGCAGGGATAACCGAAGGCTTCGACGAGCTGGGGAAGCGAGTCCCACTGACGCTTGAGGTCGCCCGGCATCTCGGGGCGGTGCCCCTTGTACTCGGTGTACAGCTCGTGCCGGAAGGTCTTGCCGCTGTCGAACGACACCACGACGTAGTCGGGACGCCACGTCCGGAGCATCTTCTGGAACAGCAGCGTGAACCCGTACAACACGCGTGTCGGGAAGAAGCTCGTGGTGTGCTGGGGGGGCAGCGCGAACTGGACGCGGAATGCGTGATTACTACCATCCACCAGGAACATCGTCTTCGGCACAAGGGACTCCGGTCGGTTCGCGGCGCGCGCAGGGTCGTCGCGTAACCCGCGCACCGCAGGTTAGGACTCCCCTGCAATCAACGCCGATCGGGGACTCCATGCGGTACGACGAGCTGTTCAACCCATCGGAAGAACACCGGATGCTCCGGGAGATGGTGGCCGAGTTCACCTCTACCGAGGTGGAGCCACAGGCCGCGGCCCACGACGTAAGCGGGGTGCTCAACGTGGAGCTGTTCCGCCGGGCTGGCGAGCTGGGACTGCTCGGGATCACCGTGCCGGACGAAGACGGCGGCGCCGGCATGGACACGACAGCAGCTGTGATCGTGCACCACGAGCTGTCGAAGTCAGACCCGGGGTTCTGCCTCGCTTACCTCGCCCACTCCATGCTGTTCGTGAACAACTTCTACCACTGCTCCAACGCCGAGCAGCGGTCCCGCTACCTCGACAAGGTGATCTCCGGGGAATGGATTGCGGGCATGGGGATGACCGAGCCCGGCGCCGGCACCGACGTAGTCGGGATGTCCACCAGTGCGGTGCGCGACGGCGACCACTACGTGCTCAACGGCACCAAGACGTACATCACCAACGGCTGCGAGGGGTACTGCTTCCTCGTGTATGCCAAGCTCGAGGGCCGGATCACGGCCTTCGTGGTCGACCGCGAGTGCCCCGGGTTCACCACGTCGAACCACATCGACAAGCTGGGCATGCGCGCGTCCACGATGTCGGAGCTGATCTTCGAGGACTGTCGCGTTCCGGTCGCGAACCTCCTCGGTGCCGAAGGCGGCGGGTTGGTTCACATGATGCGCAACCTCGAGATCGAGCGCCTCACCCTCGCGGCGATGAGCGTTGGCATCGCCGACCGGTGCCTCCAGGTGATGATCCGGCATGGGCAGGAGCGTCGTGCGTTCGGCGAGCCGATCAACCGGTTCGGTCAGATCCAGCGCTACATCGCCGAGGGCTACGCCATGAACGAGGCGGCCAAGTGCCTCGTGTACAACGTGGCCCGCGAGGTCGACCCCGACGCGAACGCGCGCATCGGCTCCGACGCCGCGAAGCTGTTCGCCGCGCCGATGGCGAAGCTGGTGGCCGACTACGCGATGCAGGTGATGGGCGGTGCCGGGTACTGCAAGGAATACCCGGTGGAGCGCTTGTGGCGTGATGCCAAGCTGATCGAGATCGGGGGCGGCACCCTCGAGGCCCACCAGAAGAACATGACCAAGGACCTCGCCCGGAAGTTTCCTCTGTGAAGCGGGGTGACCGAGTGGGACTGCAGTGACCGCTCCGCGCGTGCTCGTCACCCGCGCCGCCGAGGACGCGGAGGGACTGTCCCACCTGCTCGCGGTGCGCGGCTACGCGCCCGTCCGCACTCCGTTGCTCCTGCGACGGTGGTGTGTGGACGAGATCGCGCTCGCCGCCCAGTCTCACCCCGACGTCGATGTCGTGCTCGTGACCAGCGCGGTGGCCGCGGACGTGCTCGCTGCGGCGGCGCCGACGGCATGGTCCAAGGCACGGTTCGCCGCCGTGGGTCCGGCAACAGCCGCACGCCTTCGCCAGCACGGCTTCCCGGTCCACGTGACGCCGAGGCGTGCGTTGGGCATGGAGCTCGTGGCCGCGC
>JBLFXJ010000274.1:0-11152 GCA_047609825.1 Myxococcota bacterium | reverse complement strand
TGGCGTCTTCGGCGGCTTGCGCGTAGGCGGGCCCTGGCAGGTGATGCACCTCATCGAACACGACCATGCCGAACCGATCCCCATACCTCCGCATGTGGATGTGCGCGGAATCATAGGTAGTTACTGTGATATCGTGCACCTCGTGCACGCCGCCCCCGACGATGCCGACCGGGTCGCCGAATGCGCGGCGCAGCTGGTCGTACCACTGCCCCACCAGGTCGAGGGTGGGAGCCACCACCAGCGCGCTCCGCCCAGCATCGGCGATGCACAGCTCGGCAACGAACGACTTTCCGGCACCCGTCGGCAGCACCACGGTTCCGCGTCGGCCGCCGGCTCGCCATGCCTTCACCGCTTCGGCCTGGTACTCCCTGGGCGTTCGGGTGGTGTGGTGCGGGCGGTCGAGCACGGAGTAGCGCCGCGCCTCGTCGGTGTACTCGAGCCCCGCCTTGTGCAGCCGCAGCACCACGTCGTGGTACCGGATGCCGCGGCCGCGGGGCAGCCCGATCCGCGCATCCAGCCTGAACCCCTCCGGGATCTCGTCTTCCGGGAACCGCTCGAGCACCAGTGTTCCGCCGTCGAACCGGACCGTGCGCATGGTGCGGTGTAACCTCTGGCCGTGTTGCTCCTGCTCGCCAGCCTCGCGCTCGCCTCCCCGTCGGATGACCTGGCTCGCTGGGCGGCGTCGCTGCCCGTTGCGCAGGCGCAGCCCGACAAGACGGACGGGTACCGATTCATGGGTCCGCTGTTCACCTCGCTCGCTCAGCGGGCGGTGGAGCGTCCCGGCGTGGTGACGGTCGAGCGGATCGGCGAGAGCACTGCAGGCCATCCGATCTGGGCGTTTCATGTGGATGAGCCGGCATCGGAGACGACGGGTGAGGCTGCGCTCGTGTTTGCCGGCATCCACGCGCTCGAGTGGATCAGCGTCGAGGTGGCCGCGACCCTGTTGGTCGAGCTGATCGAGCATCCCGTGCGCGGCCGACGGGTGACGGTGATCCCCGTGCTCAACCCGGACGGGCGGCTGAAGACCGAGTCGGACCTCGCGGCTGGCGACAACACCTATCGGCGCGGAAACGGTCCGAACGTCGACCTGAACCGCGACTTCGCGGTGCATCGGGAGGTGGAGCCCGTGTGGAGTCGCCTGCTGCCGAAGCGCTACGGCACCAGCCCGGCGCCGTTGTCGCAGCCGGAGTCCCAGGCGCTCGACGGACTCCTGGAGCGCGAGCACTACGCGAGGGCGGCGAGCCTGCATGCCTTCGGAGGCTACATCTACGCCCCCTGGTCGGGCCGGTGGAGGCGCCCGGAGGCCTGGCCGGCGCACCTTGCTCTCGGCCGGGCGATGGAGGCCGCGCAGGGCGATCATGCCTACCGCACCCGTCAGCTCGCGCGGTGGGGGTTCTTCTTCCGGGCCCGCGGCACAGAAGTGGACCACCTCCACGGCGAGCACGGCATCACCGCATTCCTCGTGGAGCTTACCCGCTCTGGCTGGGATCCCCGACATCCGTTCCGGAGCACCCGGGACTACTTTCGCTGGTACAATCCGGTCCGCCCCGAGCGCCACGTGGATCGCGGTCTGGCGGCCCTGCGGGTGCTCGTCGGCCGTATCAAGGTCGACTCCGACCCTTGACCCCAGGTCGCGCGTCCTTATCTGTACGGCCTTCGCCTGGCAGCCCGGGCGATTGCGCGAGACGTGCGCCCGGGGTCTGTATCGAAGACCCCTGCGATCTATCGATGTCCGTCGCGCCAGGAGTGGGAGAACCGGATGGTGGAAGTCAAGGGTTTGACGAGGTACTACGGTAACTTTACGGCGCTCGAGGACGTCGCCTTCGACATCGCCGAGGGTGAGATCGTCGGGCTGCTCGGCCTGAACGGCGCGGGGAAGTCCACCACGTTGAAGATCCTCGCAGGCATCCTGGCGCCGTCCAGCGGTACGGTCACGATCCAGGGCATCGACGTGCGCGAGCAGCCGGAGCTGCTCCGGTCACGCATCGGGTACCTGCCCGAGGACACGCCGCTGTACGTGGACATGACCGTCACGTCGTTCCTGCGGCATGCGGGCCGCCTCAAAGGCATGTCGGCCGCGCAGATCGAGGCCCGGCTGCCCGAGGTGGTCCGGCTGGCCGACCTCGAGGGGCGAGAAGGGCAGGTGATCGGAACGCTGTCCCACGGCTACAAGAAGCGGGTCGGCATCGCCCAGGCGATCATCCACGATCCGCGGCTCGTCATCCTCGACGAGCCCATCTCGGGTCTCGACCCCGCCCAGATCGTCGAGATGCGCGCCGTGGTGCGCGGACTGGCCACGGGCCGGGCTGTGATCCTCAGCTCGCACATCCTCGGAGAGATCAGCCAGACCTGCGACCGGATGGTGGTGATCAACGGCGGTCGCATGGTGGCGCAGGGCACCGAGGCGGAGCTGCACGATGGCAGCGCGCACAAGCTCGTCGTCACCGTGCGTGGCGACGCCGACCGGCTGCTCACTTGGCTCGGCGAGCACGAGCGGGTCACAGCCGTGCGTCGCGCCGAGTCCGGTGATGGTCTCGCGGCGGCCCTCGTTGTGCTGGATTCGGATGCCCGGGAGCAGCTCGTGGCCGAGCTCGTGCGCGATGGGTTCGGCATCCGCCTCGTCGAAGATCCGGAGGACGAGCTCGAAGAGATCTTCCTCGCCCTCACCAAGCAGGAGGACGCATGATCGCGCTGACGATCGCGCGCCGTGACCTCGCGGCGTACCTGCACGGCTACTCGGCCTACATCATCATTGCCGCGATCCTGGGTTTGCAGGGGCTGTTCTTCAACGCCTGGGTGCTGGGGGCGTCGTCCGCTCGCTACTCGCACGAGGTGCTGGAGCAGTTCTTCTACCTGGACGGTGGGTTTGCGATGGCGGCGGCCATCCTGCTCACCATGCGGTCCATCGCCGAGGAGCGGAGCAACGGGACCGATGTGTTGCTCGGCACCTCAACCGCCTCTGATGCGCAGATCGTGTTCGGCAAGTGGCTCGCCGCCATGGCGATGGTCACGCTGCTCACAGTGCTCACCGTGTACATGCCCGGCTTGATCATGGTCAACGGCAAGGTGGCCGTGGGGCATGTTGTCGTCGGCTACTTCGGCGTGCTGTGCCTCGGCGGCGCAACCGCCGCGATCGGCGTGTTTGGCAGCTCGATGTTCCGCAGCCAGCTGGCGGCCGGCATCTTCACCACGGTGTTCACCATCACGTTGGTCGTGATGTGGATTCTGTCCGAGATCACCGACCCGCCGTTCGCTGACCTGGCCTCGTACATGGCGATCTGGAACATGCACTTCACGCCGTTCCAGGAGGGCCGTCTCACGCTGTCCTCGGTCGCCTACTACGGCACCGTGACCACGGCGTTCCTGTTCTTGGCAACTCGAATCCTCGAAGCGAGGAGGTGGGAGTGATGGCGACCACAAGTGGCATGGTCATCCTTCTGTTGGGCGTCCTGGCCGCCGTCGTGGGGAGTCTGCTGCTCTCCATGCGGCGCAGCGGCGGTGCCATCGGCATCGTGCTGGTCGGGCTGTTCCTCGTGTTCCTCGGCGAGCGGGTCTTCGGCAGCGGTTCGCTGCGGTGGCCGGTCACCGGGCTCGGCGTGGTCCTCTCGGTCGGATCCGGGGCACTGCGGGTGCTCGCCCGGTCCCGCGCCGCTGACGAGACTCACCGGATGCACACCGCCGCGGTGGTGTTCCACGCCGTCGCGTTGTCGGGCCTCGCGACCTACGCGCTTACCCTCGAGCCGGTCACCGGCGCGCTTGGCTTCGACGAGGCAGCGACGCAGCGGTGGAACGGAGTGTTCCACTCCCTCACGCCGCTGTTGGTCGCACTGGGCGTGGGGCCGATGATCGTGCTCGACCGCGTGCTCGACGCCCACCCGCGCCGGGTTCCCGCGGGTCTCGCGAGCCGGGCTGTGGTCTCGGGCCTCTCGTCGGCACTCGTGCTGTCCCTGCTGTTTCCAATGAACTACCTGGCCAACGCCTACAATGCCGAGTGGGACTACGCCTACTTCCGCACCGCGCGCCCAGGTGGGGCCACCATCTCTTTGGTCAAGGCACTGCCAGAGCCGGTCGAGGTGCTCCTGTTCTTCCCGCCGGGCAACGATGTGGCCCAGGAGATCCGTCCCTACTTCGACGCATTGGCCGAGGCCTCGGATGGCCACCTCACCGCGAGAGTGGTGGACCAGGCCCTCCAGCCCGCGCTGTCGGAAGAGCGAAAGATCAGGGAGAACGGGTATATTGCCCTACGAACCGGTGGCAATGACGCCAAGCTCAAGATCGACACCGACATCGACCGGGCGAAGCGTGACCTGAAGAAGCTCGATGGGAACATCTACGAGCAGCTTGTGAAGATCACGCGCGAGAAGCGCACGGTCTACGTCACCACGGGCCATGGCGAGGCGAACTGGCGCGAGAAGGAGAACCCTCTCCGCAAGATCAACTTGTTCAAGAAGGACCTCGAGGACCGCAACATCAAGGTGAAGGCGTTCGGGGTCACCGAGGGGTCGACCTCCGCCGTGCCGGATGATGCTGCAGCGGTCGTGGTCGCTGCGCCGAGTACGCCACTCCTCCCCGAGGAGATCGCGGTTCTCAAGGCCTACATGGATGGCGGCGGGCGCCTGTTGGTGCTCGCCGATCCGGACAGCGCCCGGCCCACCGAGCTGCTCGACCACATCGGCGTGAAGACCGGCAGCGCGCCCCTGGCGCACGCTGAGATGTACCTCCGGCAGTCCCGCGGCAAGCGCGATCGAACCCTGCTTGCCACCAACAAGTTCGGGAGCCATGCCTCGGTGCGCACCCTGTCGCGAAACAGCGCGCAGCTCGGCGTGATCATGCCCGATGCCGTGTGGGTGTCGAAGACCGAGGGAACGCCGCACAAGGTGTCCACCCTCATCCGCAGCTTCCCCGACACCTGGGAGGATGTGAACCGCAACTTCGAGCTGGATGCTGGCGAGGAAGGCAAGACCTGGCAGCTGGCCGTCGCGGTGGAGCTCGGCGAGGGCGACACGGCGGGCCGGGCCATCGTGGTCGGCGACGTGAACCTGCTCTCCGACACGCTGTACCTCCAGCTGGCCGGCACCCGGGTGTTCGCCAACGACGCCGTGCTCTGGCTGGTCGGCGACGAAGACATCGCGGGTGAGATCAACACCGAGGAAGACGTGAAGATCGTGCACACGCGCGACGAGGACCAAGCGTGGTTCTGGATGACGGTCGCAGGCGTGCCGTTCGGCATCCTGGGCCTGGGCTTGGTGCTCGTGCGCCGACGCGATGGAGGGAAGGCATGACCCGGATCGCTGTGCTCTCGACCGTGCTGCTGGCGTCGCTGGTGGCGTCCTATGTCACATGGACGGCCGAGCCTGATAGCGCCGCCCAAGACAGCGACGGGGTCGCCATGTACGTGGCCGGCGAGGCCGATCTACAGAAGATCGCCTTCACCAGCGACGAACTGGACGTGACCATCGAACGTCGCACCGACGACCGCGGCGAGTACGTCTGGGTCGAGGCGGTGGAGCGCAAGCAGGTGCCGGTCGAGCCGGATCCGCCTGCGAAGGATGCCCCTGCAGAGGATGAACCTGCTGCCGAGGGTGGCGAGGACGACGAGGCCCCCGATGCGGAGGCGGATGGCGCTGATGAGGAGCCGGCAGAGCCCGAGATGCGCACCGAGGAGACCCGGCTGGCGTTCCTCGGCAACGATGACGCCGCGACGTTGTGGGCCTCCCTCGCTCCCTTGAAGGCGCTCCGCGAGCTCGACCCGGCCAGCGCCGACGGCGAGGACGTGTTCGGGTTCGCAGAGCCCCAAGGGAGCCTCGAGGTCACCCGCCGGAGTGGCGCGGTGTCACTCACCCTCGGCGGCGAGACCTATGGCGCCAAGGACCGGTACATGCGGTCGGGCGAGCGGGTGTTCCTGGTGGACGACGCCACCCTGCGGCCGATGCTGTTCGCGGGCCAGCGCCTGGTGGAGCGGCGGCTGCAGCCGATGGCCGAGGCCGACATCGAGCGGGTCGAGGTGGCATCGCCAACGGGCGTGGCGCAGTTCGTCCAGCAGAACCGAGACGATCGGGCGAAGGCATTCTGGGCCCGCGCGGACACCCCCGACCAGACCGACGAGAACGTGAGCTTGTGGCTCGGCAAGCTGCTCAAGCTTCGCCTGGTCGAGTTCGCCAGCGGGGTCGACGAGGGCTCGCTCGAGTCGGTGTTCCGCGCGTCGGTCAGCGGCGGCGACGAGACCTGGCAGGTCGAGGTGCTGCAGGGCGAGGGGATCTACTACGCGCGCAGCCAGTTCGACCGGGGGCTCGTGAAGCTCACCCAGTCGATGGCCGCCGACGCCGTCGAAGATCTGGCCGAGGTGCTCGCGCCGTGATGGGACGGCCGCGCGCTGCGCGGTCGCTCACTCCACGATCTGCCACCGGTCGTCCCACGGGCCGAAGCCGAGTGCCTTGCGGCCGAGCGACGGGATGTCGAAGAACAGCGTGCCGTCCATCGTGTAGGGGATGGCCAGGCTGACGTTTCCGCCGCTGAGCAGGTCGTTCGCGGCGCGCACGAGCAGCGTCTCCATCAAGTCGAGGAACACGTCGACGTTGAAGTCGAACTGGATGTGCGCCTCGTTGTGGCCTTCGCACAGCGCGCAGGTCTTGCCCTTGTCGTTCTCGCCGACGACGCAACCCTTGCCGATCTCCACACAGCTGTCGCCGCAGCACATGTTGAGGACGCCGTCGATCTCCTCTTCGGTGCACGTCGTGCCTGCGGGCTGGCACTCGCGCTCTTCGTACTTCGGGATCGAGCGCCAGCTGAAGTTGTCTTCGAACTCGCCGCTCGCCAGGTCGCCGGCCAGGTCCATCAGGTCGGGCACAGTGGGCACCAGATCGCTGGCACCATCGAGCTCCTCCGCGTCGTCCACTGCGCACGCGTCGTCCGCGTTCTGCGTGGCTGTGCAGTCCTCCTCTGCGGGGTCGCAGAAGCTGACGCAGAGTGCGCCGAGGTTGTTGTCGTCGAACACCGTGGTGCCGAGGAGCATCTCGATCAGCGGGATGCCGAACGCGGCGTTCGAGTTGAACATGTCGAACACCACGTCGAAGCTGAACTGCATGTCCTTCTTCTTCTCGTCCTTGAGCCCGAACGCCGAGCAGAAGAAGTCCTCTTCGACGTAGTTGAAGCACGAGAAGCCCATCAGCTCGTTGAAGTTGGGCTGCTGCACCAGGTCTACGCGCGCCATGGCGGCGGTGGGGAGCTTGGCGTTGCCGATCGCCTTGCCGAACTCCTCGAGGGCCTTGCACCCTCCGCCGATCAGCGTGACGCCGACAAGCCCTACCGTGGCGAGTGCGGCGTTCCGGTTGGGCACGAGGTTCGTCATCATCCGTCATCCTCCGGTGGGCGCAGCTTAGCCGTTCGATCCTGTCTCTGCCCGACCAGCCATGGACGACAACTGTCACCCTGATCTTCGACCGCGATCGCCTGAGACCGATAAACGCTCGGGAGACCTGGCGGCCATGGCCTACAACGCCGTTGGCGCCGCCACACGCTGGCGCAGGCCTGGCACCCGCGTCCGTGAGCGCGCGGCCGGGATAAGGGCCGGCGACTCTCCGAGGGGGCAATCGTGGCGGCGATCCTGGTAACCGGCACTGCCGGATTCATCGGATATCACCTGGCTGAGCGCCTTCTGGCGGACGGCAGGCAGGTGGTCGGGCTCGACATCGTGAACGACTACTACGATGTCGCGCTGAAGGAGGCTCGGCTGGCGCGCCTCGCGAGCCACGGGGGCTACTCTCACGAGCGGATCGATCTGGCCGATCGCGGCGCGATGGAGCGGCTGTTCCGCACGCTCGCGCCGGAGAGGGTGGTCAACCTCGCGGCGCAGGCGGGGGTCCGGCACTCGCTCGACAGGCCACACGACTACGTCGACTCGAACCTGGTCGGGTTCCTGAACATCCTCGAGGGCTGCCGCTACAACGGGTGCGGCCACCTGATCTACGCATCGAGCTCGTCGGTGTATGGGTCCAACCGCCAGATGCCGTTCACCGAGGATCAGCCCACCGAGCATCCGCTGTCGATCTATGCGGCCACGAAGAAGGCCAACGAGCTGATGGCGCACAGCTACAGCAGCCTGTACCGACTGCCGGTCTCGGGGCTGCGGTTCTTCACGGTGTACGGGCCTTGGGGCCGCCCCGACATGGCGCTGTTCCTGTTCACCGAGGCGATCCTGGCCGGCAAGCCGATCCGGGTGTTCAACCATGGCGACATGAGCCGGGACTTCACCTACGTGGCGGACGTGGTGGAGGGCATCGTGCGCCTGATCGACCACGTGCCCACGCCGGCGGCGGACTTCGATCCACACCAGCCGTCGGCGGCGGTGAGCGACTGCCCGTACCGGGTGTACAATATTGGGAACAACGCGCCGGTCGGCCTGATGGACATGATCACGACCCTCGAGCGGTGCTTGGGTCGCGAGGCCGACAAGACCTTCCTGCCGATGCAGCCCGGTGATGTGAAGGCGACCTGGGCCGACGCCGGCCGGCTGGTGGACGCGGTCGCCTACCAGCCCGCAACGGCGCTCGAGGAGGGCGTACAGGCGTTCGTGGATTGGTATCTGGAGTACTACCAGCGAACGCTGTGATCCGACGCGATCAGAGAGCGGTGTAGCCGAGGCCCTCAGGGAGCGCATCGCGGTCGAGGACCGCCTTTACGTCGACGAGCAGGCCTGCGGGCCTCAGGCGCGCCATCAGCGCATCCTGTCCGGGTGCGAGCACACTCTTGTGCGCGACGGCGAGGATGAGGGCGTCGAGATCGGTCAGCGCCTCCAGTGGCACCGTGTCGATCCCACACTCCTCCGCGGCGTCTTCGGCGGAGACCCACGGGTCGGCCACCATGGCGGCCACGCCGAAGCTGGTGAGTTCGGCCACAATGTCGGGCACGCGGGAGTTTCGCAGGTCGGGCACGTTCTCCTTGAACGTGAGGCCGATGATTCCCACCCGCGCCCGTGCTGGGGCGAGGCCCGCGCGGGACAGCCAGCGGATCACGCGGTGGGCCACGTGGGCGCCCATGGCGTCGTTGATCCGGCGCCCGGCCAGGATCACCTCGGGGTGGTAGCCGACGGACTCGGCGCGGGCGGTGAGGTAGTACGGGTCGACACCGATGCAGTGGCCGCCGACGAGGCCGGGCACGAACGGCAGGAAGTTCCACTTGGTTCCGGCGGCCGCGAGCACGTCGCGGGTGGAGATCCCGAGCCGGTCGAAGATCAACGCGAGCTCGTTCATCAAGGCGATGTTCAGGTCGCGCTGGGTGTTCTCGATCACCTTGGCCGCCTCGGCCACCGCGATGGACGAGGCCCGGTGCACCCCGGCATGGATGAATGCCCCATAAGCGGCCGCCACGCGGTCGAGGGTCGCAGCATCTTCGCCCGAGACCACCTTCACGATGCGCTCGAGGGTGTGCTTCTTGTCGCCGGGGTTGATGCGCTCGGGCGAGTAGCCGATGAAGAAGTCGGTTCCACGTACCAGACCGCTCACCTCTTCGAGGAGCGGGCCGCAGATCTCCTCGGTGAGGCCAGGCCACACCGTGGATTCGTACACGACGACCGCACCTGGCGTGAGTGCCCGTGCAACCGTGCGGGTCGCGGCCCGGACAGCGCGCAGATCGGGGCGTCGCTCGTCATCGATCGGTGTGGGAACGGTGACCACGAAGAAGGTGGCACCTTCGAGCGCCGCTGCATCCGTGGTGACCGTGAGCTCGCTTGCCGCGAGGGCCTCGGCGGTGAGCTCGCCGGTCCGATCGTGGTGGGCGTTCAGCTCCTCGATCCGGGAGGTGTCGATGTCGAAGCCCACGGTGGGCGCGACCCGGGCGAAGCCGACAGCGACGGGGAGGCCCACATACCCGAGTCCGATCACCGCAACGCGTTCTTCGATCTGCGTCATCGCCAGTCGCTCCTTGAAGGCGCCAACCTATAGCCCCGGGCGTTGACGGGCGGGATTGGGCATTGCCGTGTGCTGACCTCCGCCTTTCAAGTGACAGGTGAACCACAGTGCGCGCGGAGCTACAGCGTGCCAGGTTGTGCTGTCTACCGAGGATGTCATGAGTCCGAAGAGAGCTTTGGCGAGGACGGTCCGCTCCTTGCCGGCGTTCGTCCACGATGTGGCCTTGGCCGCACCCGTGTTCGTCCTGGCGCTGTGGCTGCGGCTCGGCGACCTGATCTCTGAGTGGCCCGAAGAGGCGATCGCACAGAACGCGCTCATCTTCACACTGTGCACGGCCATGGTGTTCTGGCTGCGCCCCACCCGCGGAATGTGGCGCTACACCTCCACGGATGACCTGCTCGCGCTGGTGCGCAACGTGTCGCTCGTGGTGCTGCTGTACTTGCCGCTCAGCTTCGTCCTCACGCGTTTGGAAGACATGCCCCGGTCGCTGTTCGCGATCGTCTGGTTCGTCCAGCTCGGCGCGCTGTCGGCCTCGCGGATCGGCTACCGCATGGTCCGGAGCGGCAAGCTGCTCCGCCGTGGGGGGGCCGCCGACAGCCGCGTCCCAGTGCTCCTCGTCGGAGCCGGCGATGCCGCGTCGTTGTTCCTCCGGGCCACCTCCCATGGCGCGAATGCGCCGTACCGGGTGGTCGGTATGCTCGATATGTCCACCGACAAGGTCGGCTACCAGCTGCAGGGCGTGGAGGTGATCGGCACGCTCGATGACGATCTGGCGTCGCTTGTCGCGCGGCTCGAAGCCCAGGGGGACCGCCCCACGCGCCTGGTACTGACCGAGGAATCCCTGCGCGGGGAGCCGGTGCGACGCTTGCTCGAGCAGGCCGAGACGTTGGGCATGACCATGGGGCGCCTGCCCCGGATCACCGACCTCCGCGACACCACCGATGCCGATCGCGTCGATGTGCGCCCCATCGCGCTCGAGGACCTGCTCAACCGCCCGCAGACCCAGCTCGATCATGCGCAGATGGCGTCGTTCATCGAGGGGCGTCGCGTGCTGCTCACCGGCGCCGGCGGGAGCATCGGGAGCGAGCTGGTGCGGCAGGTGGCGAGCTTCGGCCCCTCCAGCCTGGTGCTGCTCGATCACTCCGAGTTCCACCTGTACAAGATCGATCGGGAGATGGCGGAGAAGTACCCGGACCTGGAGCGCGTGCCCGTGATCGCGGACGTGCGCGACCGGGCCAAGCTGCTCC
>JBLFXJ010000273.1:0-11188 GCA_047609825.1 Myxococcota bacterium | reverse complement strand
ACGGCGACGGCCTCTCCGACGGCCTCGAGGTGGGCCGCGACGGCGACGTGGACCCGTCCACGACCACCGATCCCACCCTCGCCGACACCGACTCCGACGGCCTGTCCGACGGCGAGGAAGACGAGAACGGCGACGGCGCGGTCACCGGCCTGATCATCGGCGGCACCGGCACCCCCGGCGCGGGCGAGACCGACCCCAACCTGCGCGACACCGACGGCGACGGCGTGACCGACGGCGCCGAGGTGGACGAGGGCAGCGACCCCACCGACACCGACACCGACGACGGCGGCGTGCCCGACGGCGTGGAGTGGGCGGCCGGCGCCGACCTCCTCGACCCGTCCGATGACGACACCGACGGCGACGGCCTCACCGACGCCGAAGAAGAGGCCCTCGGCACCGACCCACTCCGGTTCGACACTGACGGCGACGGCATCGAAGACGGCGCAGAGGTGGGCCCAGACGCCCGGTATGACGTGGGCATCGACACCGACCCGCTGAACCCCGATACCGACGGCGACGGGCTCAACGACTACGAAGAGATCGCCGGCGCCGGCCCGCTGGCGCTGTATGGCCCCACCGACCCGCTGAACCCCGACAGTGACGGCGATGGCCTCTCCGACGGGCTCGAGGTGGGCCGCGACGGCGACGCCGACCCGTCATCGAGCACCGACCCCAACCGCGCGGACAGCGACGGCGACGGCCTGGATGATGGCGAGGAAGACGAGAACCGGGACGGCGCGGTCACCGGCCTGGTCATCGGCGGCACCGGCACCCCCGGCGAGGGCGAGACCGATCCCACCGTGGCCGACACCGACGGCGACGGGCGACCCGATGGCGACGAGGTCGCGCGGGGCACCGATCCCACCGACACCGACACCGACGACGGCGGCGTGCCCGACGGCGTGGAGATCGTGCGCGGCACCGACCCCCTCGACCCGTCCGATGACGACAGCGACGGCGACGGCCTGACCGACGCCGAAGAAGACGCCCTCGGCACCGACCCGCTGCTCGTCGACAGCGACGGCGACGGCATCGACGACGGCGACGAGGTGGGCCCCGACGGCGTGTACGACGTGGGCATCGACACCGACCCCACCGACCCCGACACCGACCGGGACGGGCTGACCGACTTCGAGGAGGTCATGGGCACGGGCCCGCTGGCCGACTACGGGCCTACCGACCCCGTGATCCGTGACACCGACGGCGACGGCATCAGCGACGGGCGCGAGGTGGGCCGCGACGGCGACGCCGACCCCTCCACCCACACCGACCCCACCCTGGCCGACACCGACGGCGACGGCCTGTCCGATGGCGAAGAAGACGCCGATGGCGACGGCGCGGTCACCGGGCTGATCCTCGGCGGCACGGGCTCGCCCGGCGCCGGTGAGACCGACCCCCTCGACCCCGACACCGACGCCGACGGCGTGAGCGACGGCGACGAGGTGGACGACGGCACCGACCCCACCGACAGCGACACCGACGACGGCGGCGTGCCCGACGGCGTGGAGGCCGACCTGGGCACCGACCCGCTCGACCCGGCCGACGACGACGGCGACGGCGACGGCCTCGGCTACCTGGCGGAGATCGCACTCGGCACCGACCCGTTCGATGCCGACACCGACGGTGATGGCGTGAGCGACGGCGACGAGGTGGGCCCCGACGGCAGGTACGACATGGGCATCGACACCAGCCCGCTCGACGCAGACGCCGACGACGACGGCCTGCCCGATGGCGTGGAGGTGTACGGCGTCGACGGCATCCCGGATTCCGGCGACGAGACCGACCCACTGCTGTTCGACACCGACGGCGACGGCCTCTCCGACGGCCTGGAGCTGGGCGTTGTCCGGCCCATCCTCGACGGCGTGAGCCCCGGCGGGTTCGACATCGAGGGCACCGACCTCGACCTGTTCATCCCCGACGGCGACCCGTCCAGCCACACCGACCCCACCGATCCCGACACCGACGGCGACGGCATCGACGACGGCGTGGAAGACGCCGACCGCGACGGCATCTGGGAGGCCGTGATCGGCGGCACCGGCGACCCCGGGTTCGGTGAGACCGACCCGGCCGAGGCCGACACCGACGGCGACGGCCTGCCCGACGGCATCGAGCTCGACCTCGGCACCGACCCGGTGGACGTGGACACCGACGACGGCGGCGTGGCCGACGGCACCGAGGTGATCACCGACGGCACCGACCCGCTCGAGCCGCTGGACGACCGCTCCGGCGTGGACAGCGACGGCGACGGCCTGTCCGACGCCGACGAGTTCACCCTCGGCCTCGACCCGTTCGACGCCGACTCGGACGACGACGGGCTGCTGGACGGCGTGGAGGCCCTCGGCCTCGACGGCATCCGGTCCTCCGGCGACGAGACCGACCTGCTCGATGCGGACAGCGATGACGACGGCCTGTCCGACTACGACGAGCTGTACGGGCCGGACGGCGCGCTGGGCACTGGCGACGAGACCGACCCGAACGACCCCGACACCGACGGCGACGGCCTGCCCGACGGCCTCGAGCGCGGCGGGGTGGACCCGGTCGACAGCGGCGTGTCGGACGGCATCGGCCTGCCCTATGGCGGCACCGACGGCCTGTTCTGGCGCCCCGACGCTGACCCGTTCACCACCACCGACCCCACCCTCGACGACACCGACGGCGACGGCTTGGAAGACGGCGAGGAAGACCTCGACGGCGACGGCGCGGTCACCGGCCTGATCATCGGCGGCACCGGCACGCCCGGTGAGGGCGAGACCGACCCGCTCGACGCCGACACCGACTCCGACGGGCTCGACGACGGGTTCGAGGTGATCATCGGCACGGATCCCACCGACACCGACACCGACGACGGCGGCGTGGCGGACGGCCCCGAGGTCACCCGCGACGGCACCGACCCGCTCGACCCGCTGGATGATGCGGACGACAGCGACGGCGACGGCCTCTCCGACCCGGCAGAGCGGGCGCTGGGCACCGACCCGCTCGACCCCGACACGGACGACGACGGCATCGACGATGGCGACGAGGTGGGTGCGGACGGCATCCTCGACGACGGCGAGAGCGACCCGCTGGACGCCGACTCCGACGACGACGGCCTGTCCGATGGCGAAGAGCTCGAGCTCGGCACCGACCCCATGAACCCCGACACCGACGGCGACGGCATCCCCGACGGCATCGAGGTGGGCGACGTGGACCGCGTGTTCGCCGGCACCTCCGACGGCGAGGGCATCGCCTTCGAGGGCACCGACGCCCGGGAGTGGGCGGCAGACGCCGATCCCGACAGCACCACCGACCCCACCGAGGCGGACACCGACGGTGACGGACTGCTCGACGGCGAAGAGGATGAAGACCTGGACGGCGAGGTCGACCCCGGCGAGACCGACCCCGAGAACCCGGACACCGACGGCGACCGCCTGCTCGACGGCGAAGAGGTCGATCTGGGCACCGACCCCACCGACTTCGACACCGACGACGGCGGCGTGGGCGACGGCACCGAGGTGCTCGATCACGGCACCGACCCGCTCGACCCGAGGGACGACTTCGGCGAGGACTTCGACGGCGACGGCCTGTCCAACGACGACGAAGAGGCCCTGGGCACCGACCCGGAGGACCCCGACTCCGACGACGACGGCCTGCTCGACGGCGAAGAGATCGACTGGGGCTCCGACCCGCTGGACCCCGACAGCGATGGCGACGGACTGCTCGACGGCGAGGAGGTGGATGCGGGCCTCGACCCCACCGACGCCGACACCGACGACGATGGGCTCGCCGACGGCGAGGAGTGGGACGGCCCCACCGACCCGCTGGACCCCGACACCGACAATGACGGCCTGCTCGATGGCGACGAGGGCCAGTACGGCGCCGATCCGCTGGACCCCGACACCGACGACGACGGACTGCTCGATGGCGAGGAGATCGACTGGGGTTCGGACCCGACGAACCCCGACACCGACGGCGATGGCGTGCTCGATGGGCCGGAGGTGGAGCAGGGGCTCGATCCCACCGACCCCGACACCGACGACGGCGGCGTGAACGACGGCGACGAGCTCGACAACAACACCGACCCGCTCGACCCCGACGACGACTTCCCGGACAAGGCGGTCTCTCCCGGCCGCTACGTGGGCGGCTGGGCGGCGTGCGCCACCGGCGGCTCGGGCACCCTGCCCGGCTGGATGCTCCTGCTCCTGCCGTTCCTGGCGCGGAGGAGGTCGGCATGATCGCCCTGCTCGCGTCCCTGGCGCTCGCCCAGACTTCCGGCGGTGAGGTGCCGCAGCTCAACGCCCAGCTGTTCCGACCGTCCATCGACGCCACGAAGACGCTGTGGACCAACGACACCTTCCTGTCGCGCACCGGCTACGCGACGGCCAAGGTCATGGCGTCCTACGCCAAGGATCCGGCGGTCTACGTCACCGAGGACGGCGAGGTCACCAAGCTCGTCTCCGACGTGGTGGCCACCAACCTGCTCGCTGGCATCACCGCCGGCCCGGTCCGGTTCGGGCTCGACGTGCCGGTGTACCTGCGCACGGTGGGCGGCGCGACCGGGGGGGAGACCGGCATCGGCGACCTCACCATCGACCTGCGCGGCACCTTCCTCGACCGCACGAAGGCCCCCGTCGGGTTCGGCGTCGCGGTGCGGGGCGACCTGCCCACGTCCAGCGTTCAGGCGCCCCTCGGCTACAGCGGGTTCGCGTGGGAGGCGGAGGGCATCCTCGACGCCGAGCTCGGCAAGACCCTGCTCGCCCTGAACGTGGGCAACCGGGGCGTGCCCGAGGTGCAGCTCGAGAACTTCACCGCGAACGACCAGCTCTTCGTGCGCGGCGGTGTGGGCTACGGCGAGGTGGAGGGTGCTGGCGTGTCCCTCGACGTGGGCGGCCACGCCACCTACGCGAGCATCGGCAACGCCGACGCGAACCCCGTGGAGGCCCTGCTCGGCGGGTGGGTCACGGTGGCCGAGGCGGTGAAGGTGCGCGGCGGTGCCGGCACTGGCCTCACCGGCGGCCTGGGCGCGCCCCAGCTCCGCGCACTGCTCGCGGTGGCCTATGAGCCGCCCCGGGATCGGGACGCAGACGGCGACGGCATCACCGACCGCATCGACGACTGTCCCGACGTTCCCGAAGACATCGACATGGTCGCCGACAGCGATGGCTGCCCCGACCCCACCCGGGTGATCGTGAAGGTGGTCAGCCGCAACGGCGTGAGCATCGCGGGCGCCACCTGGTCGCTGGGCAAGGCCAAGGGCTACAGCGGCGAAGGCACGGAGCTGCAGGGCGGCGAGTACTCCTTGTCGGTGGCGGCGGAGGGCTTCCAGGGGGTGCAGACCACCGTGAACATCCCCGACGGCGCCACCCACGACGTGATCTACAAGCTCGACGCCAACCCCGGCGCGCTCACCGTGGTGGCGGTGGACAGCATCGGCCGCATCATCGGCAACGCGTCGTGGCGGCCGCTGCTCGACGACACCACCCGCCCGGTCTCCGGCGGGGATTCCATGCTCCTGCGGGCCGGGGACTACCGGGTGCGGGTGGAGGCCGACGGCTACCGGGCGGTGGAGCAGGCCGCCGTGGTGCGCGCCGGCCAGCCCACGGACGTGGAGGTGGTGCTCGAGACCTCCCGGGTGCAGGTGACCCGCGAGCGCATCGACATCAGCGAGTCGATCTACTTCGAGACCGGCAAGTCGGTGATCAAGGCCGAGTCCTTCGGCCTGCTCGACGAGATCGCGTCGGTGATCCTGGACCATCCGGAGCTGCTGAAGGTCCGGATCGAGGGCCACACCGACAGCCGCGGCTCGGCGGGCGCGAACAAGAGCCTGTCCGACAAGCGGGCCTCGGCCGTGCGCGACTACCTCATGGGCAAGGGAGTGGACGGCGGGCGCCTGGACTCGGAGGGCTTCGGCGAAGAGCGCCCGCTGGACCCGGCGAACAACGCGGGCGCGTGGGAGAAGAACCGCCGTGTGGACTTCTTCGTCGCCGAGCGCGACGACGGCTGAGGCAGCGGGAGCCGGACGGACCGGCTCCCGCGCGCTGTCAGCTCACAGCGTGTGCAGGTAGGCCACCAGCGCGCCGACCTCGGCGGCCTCCAAGTGCGATGTGGTGCCGTGGAAGTCGGTGGTGCACTCGGGGCTGAACCGCGCCTCGAGGGTGTCGGCGCAGCCGCTGTGGAGGTACGGCCCACGAGCGCCGATGCCGCGCAGGGACGGCGTCTGGAGCATGCGCCCCGTGCCCACGTCCCAGCTGAGACCGTCGGAGTAGGCGTCGCCATAGTGGCAGGTGCCGCACCCGACCGCCTCCGACCAGAACAGCGTCTGCCCGGCCGCCACCTCGTCCGCCGACAGCTGCGGCTCGGACTGGTGCAGGAGCTGGGCGTCCAGCCACGCCACCATCACGCCGCCGGAATCCTGCCGGATGCGGTCCGGACCCGACATCATCCGGCCCTCGAACACCTCGACCAGCAGCTCCTGCATGGTCTCCATGTCGCCCGACCAGTGGAACGGCTCCATCCCGCTCAGCCCGACCGCCAGGTTGTGGGTGCGCCGGGGACCATGGGCCTCGAACCTCCACACCCGGCCATCGTCATTGCCCTCGGGGTGACACGATGCGCAGGACAGCCCGGCGTCGGTGGTCGGGCCGTGGAACATGTCGAACGCTGACGACGTGGGGCTCTGCATGTACACGATCGTGCGGCCGTTCAGGGTCATCGTGAACGGCGCCTGGGTCATCCGCACGATGTGGCCGGAGTCTGCCCTCGCCACGGCCACGAGGCGCCCCTCCTCGGGCTGCACGCCCGGACCGTCGTTGCACCGCACCACGCTCGACTGGAGGGCGCGGATCGAGTGGTGCTGCTGGGCCGCGCCGAGGAACTCGGCACCCGCCGATGCGATCACCAGCTCGTTGCCGTCGACGAAGCCGTCGAGCACCTGCGGGGCTGCGAACAACCCCCACGACTCGACCACACCGTCGGAGTCGAACGCGGTGGCGGAGGAGACCACCACCGACTCACAGCGCTCGTCGGAGGCGTAGTACACCTGCGCGTTCACGTCGATCACCACGTCGAGCGCCCCGTCGAGGCCGCGCTGGTGCAGCAGCACCACCCCGCCCGCGGGGTTCGGGGTGAGCCGCCAGCCCACGGACGCCGAGAACGGCTGCTCGCCGGACCCAAGCTGTGGGTTGTATTGAATGACGGGGGGTGATTGCCGCTGGACCATCTTGCCGGCGGCGTTCACCCGCAGCACCTCGGCGGCCCTGAACCGGGACACCCACAGGTCGTCGCCCTCGACCACGATGTCGCGCAGGTCGTTCGGGAGCAACACCCGGCGCACCTCGTCTCCCGTCGCGCGATCCAGCGCCAGGAGCGCCCCGCTGGCACAGGCCACGTGCAGGAGGTCGCCATCGACGGCCAGCCCACGCGGCTCGGCGCACACCGACCACCGGTCCACCTCGGTGATGGCGAGGGTGTCGAACACGGCGATCTCGCCGGTCCCGCGGAGGGAGACGTAGCCCTCGTGTTCTGCGAGCGCGATGCGGAACGGCACCGAGTCGGGCCCGAGCTCGATGGTGTCGAGCCGGCGCCCGCCCTCCACGTCGACGAAGTGCAGCCGGCCAGCGGCGGCGTTGGCGCCGACCGCGAGGCCGTGGGCGATCGTCAACCCACCGCCCATCAGCGCCCGCGTGTTCCCCACGGGGATCGGCGCCTCGTTCGAGTCTCCTGGGAGGTCGGGCGCCTCCGCCTCGGCGTTGGACGCGTCGCCCGGCGGCGCCTCCCAGCCATTCGTCCCGGTTCCACATCCTGCGAGCACCACCCACCACAACGCACGCATCCACACCTCCCATGAACCAGTCCTAGGAGCATGCCACGACGTCACTCCTCCGCAGAACATTCGATCCAATGAGCCCTGAGCATGGGGATCCACGAACCCCGGCGGCTGAGGCGGATGTTCGGTGCACGGGGCGCAGGGGCACGTCAGCCCGCGAGCGCTCTCGCAGCAGCCGCCGCCTCCGGCAGCCCCCGAGCGTCGCTCACACCGGCGACCTCCGTCAACGCCGCACGCAACGCCGGGTGTCGCAGCAGGCCCGCCGCAGCGGCCGCCTCCCCGAGCGCCGCGACGCGGTCACACACCTCGGCCTCGTTCTGCACACGGGCGATCAGGAGGAGCTCCTCGACCGCGGCGGGGACCGCGAGCGTGGAGGCTTGGGGCGATGCGTGGATGCGGGCGACGGCGGCATGGCCCTCGTCCACCCGCCCCAGCTGACCCAAGGCGCGCACCCGCTGCAGCTCCCACTCCATGGGCACCTGGCCCACCCGGCGGGCCCACTGCAGGGCCTCGTCCAGATGGATCAAGGCGCGATCCGGATTCTGCGCGACCACCTCCAGGGAGCCGAGACGGGCGTATGCGCCCGAGACGGAGCGTGCGCTCGCGGCGCGCCGGGCGAGCACCAGCGACTCCTGCACGCACTCCCGAGCGTCATCGAGCCGCTCGCTCAGCAGGAGGAAGGAGGCCCGGTCCTGCAGCCGATCGGCCCGGGAGGCATCCGATGCACCCCCTTCGGCGAGGGCCGAGGCCGACGCCTCGAGCGCGCCGGACACATCGCCCTGCTCCACCCGCACCCAGGCGAGCAGGTTCAGCGCGTCCTGCACATGCCCGCTGCTGGAGTCTGCGCGCGCCGCGTCCACCGCTTCCAGCACCCGCTGCGGACCGTCCGTGCTGCCGCGCCGCAGCGAGAGCACCGCCCGGTTCATCGCCACGTGCCGGCGGGAGGTGGTGTTCGCCGCCGGATGGGCCTCGAGCATCGCCACGGCCCGGTCCATCCACGTCAGAGCTTCGTCCATCCGGCCCACGAGCCTGAGGGTGTTCGCATACCCGCTCACGATCTGGATGTGCCGGTCCGGATCCGGCCAGTCGGCCTCGGCGACGGCCTCCAGCGCCGCCAGTGCCTGCGCCGCATCCCCCCGGTGCAGCGCTGCGCCACCCCGCAGGGCAGCCACCTCGAGGCGCTGCATGGGGGTGAGGGCATCCGCCGGGGCCGCGAGCAGCAGGTCGGCCGCCCGCAGCGCCGCCCGGGTGTCGCGGCGGCTCAAGCGCTCCCGCCCCGCGGCGAGCAGCGCCGCGATCACGGTGCCGGTCTCGCCCGCGGCCAGCCGGTGGGCGCCCTGCTCGATGGGGTCGGTGGACTGCTCGGCCGCCCAGCGGTGGTGTGCTGCGAGCCGTCCCGCATCGGTGGCGCGCTCCAGCAGCAGGGTCCGGAGGCCCGCGCTGGCCAACACGAGCAGCCCGCTCGCCTCGCGCACAAGGCCCGCCCGAACCGCCTCCCGCACCGGCACCAGCCCCACCTGGGCCGCGCTCGCGGGCGCGTCGAGCACGGCGAGCCGCTCCAGCGCCTCACCCCCACCCACCCGAGCCAGCCGCTCCTCCAACTGGATGCGCTCGGAGGGTGGCAGCGACAGCTCCCCGCCCGCCGCCACCACGAATCCGCTGGGCGTGGACACGAGCACGCCCGTGTCGGCCAGGTCGCGGATCAGCTCCACCGCCGCGATGGGCAGCCCACCCGACCGGCGGGCGATGGCGTCGGCCGCCGAGGCCTCCAGGGCCAGGGTGTCGCGAAGCAGCACGTCCATGTCCAGCTCGGACAAGGGCGACACCGACACAGAGTGCGCTCCGGACGCCGAGTTCGCGGGACACAGGACCAACAGCCGAAGCCCCGGCGGCGCGCGCTGAACGAGGCCGTCGAGCTCGGCGGACGGACCGTCGGCGATGACCACGACGGCCCTCGGCCCCGCGGACAGCGCCTCGATGAACGCCATCACCAGCGGGAGCGGCGGTGAGCCCGAACCGCGCAGCGACGTCTCGAGGCCCTCCGCGATCCACTCCGGCACCCCGACAGAGAGCGCGTGCTCGGTGAATCCACTCACCCCACCGGCCCACGCCACCAGCCCTTCCCGGATCCCGTCCGTCGCGCGCAGCACGTGCGCATGCCCCACCTCGTGGGCGCGCACGGCGAGCCACGCCGCCAGCGGCCCCCGGCCCGCGCCCTCGGGCCCCACCAGGTCCACCCGCCGCGCCCCAGCGCCTCCCGCCACGGACCGGAAGTGCTCCCACAGGGCGTCCTGCTGGGAAGCCCGCCCGATCAGCGGCAGCTCGCGCAGCGCCACCACACCCAGCCCCGTCTCGGGCAGCGGCGCCCGCCATGGCCGCCTGGGCGCGGCCCATCGCTCCGGAAGGTCGGGCAGGGGCCAGCGCACGGCGGTCGACGCGGCGGAGGAGGCCGGCGACACAGGGGCCACATCCCACACGAAGGTGGAGGTCGGCGCATCCGGGGCGTCCACCGGGGGGAGTGGCCGGGCCGACAGGGGCTCGGCCGGTCCGAGCGCCTGCAGCGCGGCCAATGCCTCGGCGGCCCGCTGTGGTCGGTCTTCGGGGGCCTTGGCCAGCAGACCGAGGAGCCAGTCCTCGAACCCAGCAGGAACATCCATCGCCGGGGCGAAGGCCGGAGGCGCCTCCTCAGCGTGCCGCCGGAGCACCCGGTACACGGTGTCGTCGCCGAACGGCAACCGCCCAGAGGCGAGCTGCCACGCCGTGATCCCGAGCGCATACAGGTCCGACCACGGGCCGCAGAGCCCGCCGCGTGCCTGCTCCGGCGGCATGTAGGACGGAGTGCCCGCGCTCCGCTCACGGCGGCTGGAGGCCCCGGCGATGCCGAAGTCCGCCAGGCGCAGCCCCAGCGGGTCATCGACCGACGATTCCCCGGCTCCGACGAGCACGTTCGCCGGCTTGACGTCCCGGTGCACGACGCCCCGGGCGTGGGCATGGGCCAGGGCATTCAGCGTGGCCTCCAGCGCCAGCCGGAGGCGGTCCCACTGCAGCGTGGCCACCTCGTCGGCCAGGGTGCCGGTCGCGGCCTCCATCACCAGGTATGGACCGCCCGCAGACGCGCCCGCGTCGGCCGGCAGGATACCCACGTCGTGCACCCGCACGATGTTCGGGTGCGACAGCGAGGCCACCACCTCGGTCTCCCGGAGCAGGGCGTCCACGAACCGGCGCTCCCGGGCGGCCTCGGCCGTGAGCAGCTTCACCGCCACCATCTCGCGGGCGCGGGTGTGCACGGCACCCCACACCTCGCCCATGGCCCCGCGGCCCAGCCGGCGCTGGAGCACGAAGGGGCCGAGCTGCAGACCTGCGGACATGTGAACTCTTACCCGACCG
>JBLFXJ010000272.1:0-11291 GCA_047609825.1 Myxococcota bacterium | reverse complement strand
TGCTGGCGTGGTGCCCCCCCATCCGCGGCATCGCGGACTCCGGCGCCAGCGGACGGAGTCCACGGGCGCCGGAGTCCCCTGCTGGCGGCGTCTGGGGCCCCCCCCACTTGCGCGGCCCCTTCGTCCGTGGAGGGCCGGTCGACGGATGGGGTGGGGGCCTACATTTTTGGGGTTGGGTGGTGATTCGGGGCGGCGGTGGTGGGGCGGTCGGGGTTGTGGGTTCTGGGCGCTGCTGGATGGGCGGTGGTGAGGTCGGCTCGGCTGTGGCCGGGTGAACACGGGTGCCTGACGGGGTCGGAGCGATAGGTGTTACATCAACTGTCTGCGGGGAAACTGCACTGCTGGCGGCGTCTGGGGTCCCCGATGTCGGATCGGCCGTGGCCGGGTGAACACGGGTGCCTGACGGGGTCGGAGCGATAGGTGTTACATCAACTGTCTACGGGGAAACTGCATTGCGGTCGATATTGGCCGTCTGGGGCCGGAAGAGCTTGGCTCGGGCCTGGTCGCGGACCCCGTCACTCCTCGCCGTCCTCGCCTTCGTCCTCGCCTTCGTCCTCGCCTTCGTCCTCGCCTTCGTCCTCGCCTTCGTCCTCGCCTTCGTCCTCGTCCCACTCCTCGTCTTCCTCGTCCCACTCCATCTCATCCCACTCCAGATCGTCGTCCCGCTCCGGGATCAGCCGCTGCTCCTCCATCGCGCAGTACAGTACGGGCACCACGAACAGGGTCATCAACTCGATGGTCATGCCGCCCAGCGCCGGCAACGCCAGCGGCACCATGATGTCGGCCCCGCGGCCCTGGGAGGTGACCACCGGGAGCAGCGCGAGCACCGTGGTCGCGGTGGTCATCAGGCAGGGGCGCACCCGACGCGTGCCGGCCTCGAGCACCAAGGCCCGCACGTCCTCCACGAGCTCCGGCGGGTCGCGTTCGAACACCTGCTTGAGGTAGGTGGCCATCACCACGCCGTCGTCGGTGGCGATGCCGATCAGCGCGATGACGCCGATCCACACCGCGACCGACATGTTGATCGTGCCCACCTGGAACAGGTCGCGCATCGACACCCCGACCAGCGACACGTCGAGGAACCACGGCTGCCCGTACAGCCAGAGGAGCGTGAACCCGCCGCTCACAGCCACCACGACGCCCGAGTAGATGATCGCTGTGGTCTGCACCCGGTGGAACTGCAGGTACAACAGGATGAACACGAAGGTGAGGGCGACGGGGATCAGCACCAACAGCCGCTGCTCGCTGCGCACCTGGTTCTCGTACGAGCCAGCGAACTCGAACGCCACGCCGTCGGGAAGCACCAGGCTACCGTCGGCCAGCCGCTCCGCGATGCGCGCCTGGGCTGCCTCCACCACCTCCACCTCGGCCACCGTCGGGTCGCGGTCGAACAGCACATAGGAGGTGAGGAAGGTGTCTTCCGACTTGATCATCTGCGGCCCGCGGGCGTAGCGGATGTCGGCCACCTGGGTCAGCGGCACGGACTCGCCGTTCGGCGTCGGCACCGACACCCGGGCGAGCGCCTCCACGCTGTCGCGGTCCTCCCGCATGTACCGGACGCGCACGGGATAGCGCTCGCGGCCCTCCACGGTGCGGGTCAGCGTCATCCCGCCGAGGGCCACCTGGAGCACCTGCTGCACGTCCACGATGGTGAGCCCATACCGACCGATGGCCTCCCGATCGATGTCGATCTCCAGGTAGGGCTTGCCCACGACGCGGTCTGCGAACACGGTCTCTGACCGGATCGATGGCACCTCGCGCAGCACATCCTCCAGCGCGAACCCGAACTGCTCGATCGCATCGAGGGTCGGCCCCTTCACCTTGATGCCCAGCGGGGCCCGCATGCCGCTCTGGAGCATCACGATCCGGGCGTTGATCGGCATCAACACCGGGGCGCTGGTCATCCCGGGCATCGCCGCGGCCGCCGTGATCTCCGTCCAGATGTCGGCCGGCGAGCGGATGTGGTCCCGCCACTGCCTCACCCGTGACCCATCCGGCTCGGTCCGGTACTCGGGCACGTAGCTGATGATGGTCTCGACCATCGACACCGGGGCGGGGTCCAGCGCGCTGTCGGCCCGGCCGATCTTGCCGACCACACGGTCGACCTCGGGGATCTGGGCGATGGCGGCGTCCATGGTCGACAGCATGCTGAGCGACTCGCCCATCGAGGCGTGGGGCATCGTGCTGGGCATGTACAGGAACGACCCTTCGTCGAACGGCGGCATGTACTCGCGGCCGAACCCGGGGAGCGCGCGCTCGACCGCCGCGACCGGGGACAGGGACCGCACAGCCGAGGGCAGGAACCCGAATACGGTGTCGAAGCCGAGCCACGCGGTGGTGCCGAACAGGACCATGGCGGTGGGCAGGACCAGGAACGCCCGCCGGTGGACCAGCAGTCGGGTCAAGATGCGTGGATAGGCCTGCTCGAACAGCCGGAAGCCGCCGAGGACGAACACGAGGATCGCAGCGACGAACAGCAGGTTCAGCACCAGCCCGTTGGCGTGTCCCAGCGGGAGCCAATCGCTCGCGAGCAGCACGGTGACCACGATCACGGTGACCACCGCCTCCAGACCGGTCCACCGCGACACCACCGCCTCGGGCAGCAGCGGGCGGGCCAGCCGGAACAGGCCGAGTGCGAGCACCAGCAGGCCTCCCGCGACCCCGAACGGCAGGAAGGCCAGGCCGAGCCCCACGAGCAGCCAGTCCCGCAAGTGTGCCGGCCGTCGCACCGAGCGCCAGACCTTCACGATGCCGGTGGCCTTGGTGACCCGAGGCGCGGGCCACTGTCGCAGCACCACCAGCGCTGCGCCGGGGAGCACCACGATGGACAGCAGGAGGGCCACGCTCATCGCGAAGGTCTTCGTGAACGCGAGGGGCGCGAACAGGCGGAGCTCGGTGGCGGTCAGCCCGAACACCGGGAGGAAGCTGACCACCGTGGTGAGCACCGACGTGAGCACGGCCGGGGCCACCTCGGCGGCAGCCCGGCGCACCGCCACCTCGCGGGCTTCCGGCTCCATTACGCCGGTCAGGTGTCGCTCGATATTCTCCACGAACACGATGGCGATATCGACCATGGTGCCGATGGCGATGGCCACCCCGCCCAGGGCCATGATGTTCGCGTCTACCCCGGCCTGCTTCATCACCAGGAAGGTGCCGAGCACGCCGAGCGGGAGCACCGACGAGATCAACATCGAGCTCCGGAGGTTCCGGAGCATCACCAGCACCACCAGCACGGTGATCAGGATCTGCTGGTACAGCGAGGTGGAGAGCGTGCCCAACGTCTCCTGGATCAGCGTGGTGCGGTCGTAGAACGGCACCACCGTCACCTGGCTCACGGTGCCGTCTTCCAGCACCCGGCGGGGCAGGCCAGGGCCGATGCGCTCGAGCTGCGCCTTCACCCCGGAGATCACGGTGAGCGGGTTCTCCAGGTATCGGGCGACGACCACCCCACCTACCGCTGGCGCGCCGGCGTCATCGAGGGCGCCGCGACGGAGCGCCGGCCCGAACGAGACCCGCGCCACGTCGCGCACCCGCACGGGCGTGTGCTCCCGGGCCACGACCACGGTCTCTTCGAGGTCGCTCAGGTCGCGCACGAAGCCGAGCCCGCGCACCAGGTACTCGACGCTGTTGATCTCCAGCGTGCGCGCCCCCACATCGAGGTTCGACCGGCGCACGGCGTTCGCAACCTGGCCGAGGCTCACCCCGTTCGCCCGCATCGCCTCCGGGTCCACGTCCACCTGGTACTCGCGCACGAAGCCGCCGATCGACGCCACCTCGCTCACGCCGTCCACCGACTGCAGGGCGTAGCGCACGGTCCAGTCCTGGATCGAGCGCAGCTCGTCCGGATCCCAGCCGCCAACGACGTTTCCGTCAGGGTCACGCCCCTGCAGCGTGTACCAGAAGATCTGGCCGAGGGCCGTAGCGTCGGGGCCCAGGGTGGGGATCACGTCGTCGGGCACGGTGCCCGGAGCGAGGGAGGACAGCTTCTCCAGCACCCGCGACCGGGACCAGTAGAACTCCACGTCGTCGTTGAAGATGACGTAGATCGTGGAGAATCCGAGGGCGGACGAGCTGCGCACCGTGCGCACGCCGGGGATGCCGAGCAGGGCCGTGGTGAGCGGGTAGGTGACCTGATCTTCCACGTCGCGCGGGGAGCGGCCGGGCCAGCTCGAGAACACGATCTGCTGGTTCTCACCGATGTCTGGGATGGCGTCGACCGGCACCGGGTCGCGGGGGAGGGGCCCGGTCTCCATCTCGAACGGCGAGACCACCACCCCGCCGAGCACCAGCATCGCCGCGAGCAGGAACACCACGAGCTTGTTGGTGAGGAACCACCCGATCAGGTGCTCCCAGATCCCCACCGGCGCGGTGTGGTCCGAGTCCATCAGTGCACGTGCCCGTCGTGGGTGGGCGGTCGCGCGACCGGCGGCGCGCCTACGTCGGAGGGCAGGAAGGCGCCCGGTGACACCTCGCCCCGGATCTCGCCACACGAGCGCATGGCCGCGCCGAAGTAGGCGTTGTCGATCGTCGTCCCCGCCTGCACCCACTCAGCGCCGGCGCTGCCCTGCGCCATCGGGCAGAATGCCACGTGGAGCTCGGTGTCGAGGGGGTTGCCGAACCGGCGGAGGAGGGCCTGGACCGCGGCGCTCAGAGGCTCGAAACCGGCGCGGGCGCCCTCGATGTCGGCGGACCGCGCGACGTGTCGGGCGTGGCTCCCGAGGGGGTCGGCGAGCTCGGCCCAAGCGGTCGATGCCTCCCCAGAGAGAGCGACCGCACCCGCCGCCTCGACCAGCCCATCGGCGGCGCGTGCGGCTGCTTGATGGTCGTCTTCGGCGAGGGCGCGCTGCACGTCGAGGTAGCGCTGCACGACAGGCGCGAGGGTGGCGCGCTCGGCCGGGGGCAGCTCCACCACCGCGTCCCACACGCCGGCGTCGCGATCATCGTTGGCCATCATCATGCTCGCGCCGCCGCGGATCTGGAGATCGGCGTCGATGGCGAACGCGCCACGGCTCACCACCCGCTCGCCCGCCGACAGGCCCGCGACCACCGGGTACAGCTCGCCCATCCGCGGGCCGAGGCGGACGGTGCGCGGCTCGTACGCGAGGCGGCCGTCGTCGGCGAGCTCGACATACACGATGGACCGGCGCCCGGTGAACAACGGAGCTGAGGCCGGGATCACCAGGCTCGCCCCCGGCCCCTCGACCCCTGCCGATGAGACCACGGCTTCGACGAACATTCCCGGCCGGAGCTGGCCGTCGGGGTTCGACACCGCGACGCGGATCCGCGCCGTGCGGCGGACCGGATCGAGGGTGGGATCGATGAACGCGACGGTGCCGTCCACCGTGCCGCCCTGCCCCTCCACCGTGATCGAGACCGCTTGCCCGACGGCGATCCGGGACAGGTCGCTCTCGTAGGCGTCGAGCTGCACCCACAGCCGGTCGAGGTCGGCCACCCGGTACAGGGTGGCGCCGGTGAGCACATAGGCGCCCTCCGTGGCCACCCGCTCGATCACGGTGCCGCTGAACGGGGTTCGGATCGGGAGTGCCTGGGCCGGGCGCTCCGCCGCCTCCATCTCCACGACCTCCCGCTCAGGTACGCCGAGGAGTCGCAGGCGCTCCCGGGCCGCGCGGAGGGCGGACTGGGCGGCGGCGCGGGTGCCCTCGGTAGCACCGACCAGGCTCGCCACTTGGGTCTTGGCGGTGAGCAGGTCCTGGTGGGCGCCGTACACCTCGGGGCTGTACAGCGTGGCCACGACCTGGCCGGCGCGCACCCGCTCGCCGGTGGTGTTCACGTGCAGGCGGTCGATCCGGCCGCCCACCCAGGTGGTCACGTTCTTCCGGGTGGTCTCGTCGGGCTCGATGCGCCCGAGCAGCCGCATCTGCGCCGACGCATCCCCCTGCCGACGCACCACCGTGGTCTGCAGCCGCGCCAGCGCGCGGGCCCGCTCGGAGAGCACCACCTGGTTCGGACTGGCGGCGTGGTCCGACGTGGTGGCGGTGATCAGGTCCATCCCACAGATCGGGCAGGTGCCGGGCTCCGAGGCGCGGATCTGCGGGTGCATGGCGCAGGTCCACACGGTCGCCGGGGAACCGGCCTCGGTCACTGGGTGCACGTCGGTGTGGCCGCTGGGCGCGAAGAACCACCCGAGCGCGAACGCCAGCCCGAGCGCCGCAACCCGCACCATCAAGGCGGGCGCGCGGGTCAGGACGGAGCCGGTCGGGTCGGTCATGGGGTCTCCTCCGGTTGAATGGGTGCGCGGGCCACCTCGCGGCCGGCGAGCTGGTCGAGCCGAGCCCAAGCGCGCTGGTGGTCGGCCGAGGCCCGGGCCAGCTCCACGCTGAGGTCGAGCAGGTCGCGCTGGGCGAGAAGGGTCTGGGCGACGGCGCTCTGCCCGACCGTGTAGTTGCCGAGCACCGACGCATAGGCGGCGTCGGCCTGTGGCAGGAGGGTGCCGGAGTGCACCGCGACCCGCCTGGCGCTGTCACGTACATCGGAGAGCGCGCCCGCGAGCGCCGCCAGCGCATGATCTCCTCGACCTTGCTGCTCGGCTCGATGTGCTGCCGCCATTCCCCGCTCCGCAGCGACGTCGTGGCTGTAGGTTCCCTGCCACAGCGGCACTCGCAGGCCCAGGCCCGCGGCCACGGCGTCCTTTCCGTCGTCGGGCGTGTTCGGCATCAGAGCGGGCCCGGTGATGATCCAGTCCGCTCCGACCGTGAACCCGGGCAGTCGGTTCGCCGCCTTCGACTTCGCCCGGGCATCGGCTGCGTCCGCCACATGGCCGAGGGAGGCGAGGGTGGGGTGTCGGAGTACGGCGTCGGTCAGGTCGGCCTCTGCCGGTTGGGCCAGCCGGGGCTCGGTGGTGGTCGGCAGCGACGCCCCGTCACGCTCCCCGATGGCCGCTCGCAGGTTGGCCTCGGCGGACCGCTCGGCCTCGTCCATCGACCGGATGCCGTCCTCCAGCCGCGCCCGTGAGAGATCGATCTGTTGCAGATCGGAGAGGGTTGCACCGCCGATCTCGAGACGGGACCGCGTGGTCTGGGACAGTCCGGTCAGGATCTCCAGGTGCTGACCGTGCAATGCCCGGGTGGCGCGGACCTCCCACAGGCTCCAATACGCGAGCTCCACCCGCTCGGCGACGGCCACCGCAGTGGCCTCGAGCATCGCCTCGGCCGCGTGCGCCTCCTCTCCCGCCGCCGCGCCGCCCGCGGTCAGCGCCGTGGGCCAGGGGAAGGCCTGTTGCACGCTGATCCGCGCTTGCTGGGGGCCCACACGGGTCTCCACGGACTGGACGAACACGCCGAGCTGGACGATGGGCTCCGGCAGGGCGCGCGCTCTCGCTACGCGGTGCACTGCGGCCTCCCACCGCTGGAACGCGGCCCTCACCGCGGGGGTGCCGTCGAGCGCTCGAGCCACGTACCGGTCCACCGTCCCATCCAGCGCTGGCGCCTCGGTGGCCGTCGGCTCCGCCGCGAGCGCGAGCGGGCCGCTGACCGTCGCCAGCAGCAGCATCGCCACGCCCCGCCCTACAATGCCGTGAATCGACCCCCGCACGCAGACTCCTCGATGCGTCGAGACCGACGCCCATCACATATCAAGCAGCATCCGTGCCAGCGCGCTCTCCACGGGCGAACAGGGACTATCCGCTCTACCCGGTCGCATGCCTGCGACGGGATTCGTAAGACTGCGAATGAACGCTGCGAGAGCCTCGCTCGTGCCGTACAGCAGGGTTGGCACGGGACTTGCTTTGCTTGCCGCTGCAGGTCGAGGCCGTTGGCCTCTCGCCTCGATGCCACTGCGCGTAGGAGACTGCCATGCTGGACCCCGCCGTCGACCCCGTCTGCGGAATGACCCCCAGCGCAGACACGCCGCACCGCCACTCCCATCGTGACGAGGCGTTCGTGTTCTGCAGCGCCGGCTGCAAGACCAAGTTCGTGGCGGATCCGACCGCCTACCTCGAGCAGGACCCGGTGTGCGGGATGACCCCACGGCGCGCCACCCCGCATCGCCACACCCACGCTGGGCACGACTACCCATTCTGCAGTGATGGCTGTCGCACGAAATTCTCGGCTGACCCTAATAAATACCTCAGTCCTTCCGAGCCCGAGCCTGTGGTTCCGGGTGCCGTCTACACCTGCCCGATGCACCCCGAGGTCGAGCAGATCGGTCCCGGCGACTGCCCCAAGTGCGGCATGGCGCTCGAGCCGAAGACCTTCGACCCCGACGCACCCGCCGACGACTCCGAGCTCCGGGACATGACCCGGCGGTTCTGGGTCGCCAGCCTGTTCGCGGTGCCGGTGTTCGTCATCGCGATGGGCGACATGTTGCCGGGTCAGCCCATGTCGGGCCTGCTGGGCGCCGCACGTCCGTGGGTCGAGATGGCGCTCGCCACGCCGGTCGTGCTCTGGGCGGCGTGGCCGTTCTTCGTGCGGGCCGTGGCGTCCGTGCGCAACGCCAGCCCGAACATGTGGACGCTGATCGGGCTCGGGGTATCGGTCGCGTACGGCTACAGCGTGCTCGCAACGGTGGCGCCCGGGCTGTTCCCGCACTCGTTCCGCCACGGCGACTCGGTGGCGGTGTATTTCGAGGCGGCCGCCGTGATCGTGGCGTTGATCCTCCTCGGCCAGGTGCTCGAGCTCCGCGCCCGCAGCCAGACCAGCCAGGCCATCTCGAAGCTGTTGGAGCTGTCGGCGAAGCACGCGCGCAAGGTGAACCCAGACGGCACCGAGGTCGACGTGGACCTGGAGGACGTGGTGGTCGGCGACCGGCTGCGGGTGCGGCCTGGCGAGAAGATTCCCGTGGACGGGGTGGTGCTCGAGGGGCGCAGCAGCGTGGACGAGTCGATGGTGACGGGAGAGCCCGTGCCCGTGAGCAAGGAGGCGGAGGATGCGGTGATCGGGTCGACGGTCAATGGCACCGGCGGCCTGCTGATCCGGGCCGAGAAGGTCGGCGCCGACACCCTGCTCGCGCGCATCGTCACCATGGTCGCCGAGGCCCAGCGCACCCGCGCGCCGATCCAGAAGCTGGCCGACCAGGTGGCTGGGGTGTTCGTGCCCGCGGTGATCACCACGTCGCTGCTCACGTTCGGGGTGTGGGCCTGGTTCGGGCCGGAGCCGAAGATGGCGTATGCCCTCATCAACGCGGTGGCCGTGCTGATCATCGCCTGCCCATGCGCCCTCGGCCTGGCCACGCCGATGTCGATCATGGTCGCGACCGGCAAGGCCGCGGGGCTGGGGGTGCTGTTCAAGGACGCCGAGGCCATCGAGGTGCTCGCGAGTGTGGACGTGCTGGTGATCGACAAGACCGGCACGCTCACCGAGGGGCGCCCGGCGCTCACGGCTGTGCACCCGGTCGGCGTGGACGAGCTGGAGCTGCTCGCGCTCGCCGCGGCGCTGGAGCGGGGCAGTGAGCACCCTCTGGCCGACGCCATTGTGAGCGGTGCCGAGGCGCGGGGTGCGGACCGGCGGGAGGCGACCGAGTTCGCGTCGGTGACCGGCAAGGGCGTGCGCGGGCGGGTGGGCGACCGGTCGGTCGTGCTCGGGAACCGCGCGATGCTCGCCGAGGTGGGCGTGGACCCGGGCGAGGCGGAGGCGCGGGCCGAGGTGCTCCGCGGCGAGGGCCAGACCGTGATGTATGTGGTGGTCGACGACGCCTTCGCGGGGTTGATCGGTGTGTCCGACCCGATCAAGGCGAGCACGCCCGACGCCATCCGGGCGCTGCATGCCGAGGGGCTGCGCCTGGTGATGCTCACCGGCGACTCGGAGACGACGGCGAAGGCGGTGGCGGCGACACTCGGGATCGACGAGGTAGTGGCCGGCGTGCTCCCGGAGGGCAAGGCCGAGAAGGTGAGGGCGCTCACGGCCCAGGGCCACGTGGTGGCGATGGCGGGGGACGGCATCAACGATGCGCCGGCGCTGGCGCTGGCCGCGGTGGGCATCGCCATGGGCACGGGGACCGATGTGGCGATGGAGAGTGCCGGGGTGACGCTCGTGAAGGGCGACCTGATGGGCATCGTGCGGGCGCGGAAGCTGTCGCGGATGACCCTGGCGAATATCCGGCAGAACCTGTTCTTCGCGTTCGTGTACAACACGGCGGGCATCCCGTTGGCCGCCGGTGTGCTGTACCCGTTCCTGGGGGTCCTGCTGTCGCCGATGGTGGCTGCGGGAGCGATGAGCTTGTCGTCGGTGTCGGTGATTGGGAATGCGCTGCGGTTGCGGATGCAGCGGGTTTGATGGGCTGCTGAGGCGGGGCGGAGGATCTGGTTCGGGCGGGATTGGTGAGGCTGCTGATCTGGGTTCGGGCGGGATTGGTGAGGCCGCTGAGGCGGGGCGGAGGATCTGGGTTCGGGCTGGATCGGTGAGGCCGCTGGTGGTGGTGGCTGACTGATCTGGGTTCGAGCGGATTCGGGGAGAGCCAGTGCCTGCTGGCGTGGGTCCTCCCCATCCGCGGCATCGCGGACCTCGGCGCCGGGGACTTCGTCACCCGGCGCCGGAGTCCGCTGCTGGCGGCGTCTGGGGTCCCCCCACTTGCGCGGCACCTTCGTTCGCGGAGGTCCGGGCGACGGCGGGGGTGTTGGGCCAGTCGTTGTTGGGGTTGGGTGGTGATTCGGGGCGGCAGCGTTCGGGCGGTCGGCGTCGTGGATCCGCGGCGCTGCTGGATGGCCGGCGGTGAAGCCGAATCGGCTGTGTCCGGGCGAAGACAGGTGCCCCAGACGGGGTCAGGACGCAGGGTGTTACATCAACTATCCCGGAGGAAGCATGATGTTTCGCCGTGCGAGGGTGGCGAGGGACAGCAGGTCCGGCCTGCCAGATGCGCCTCAGCCCCCGATCCCGGGCACGATTCGGTCTCTGACCCCGCCGTGCGCGGCGCACGATCTGGCGTCTGACCCCGCCGTACATTCCCTCGGTCGAGCATCTTCACCCGGCCACGGTCGATCCGAGTTCACCCAAACGGTCCCAGCAGCGGCTCGAATCCCACGCCGCCGCCCGCCCAACCCCCACCGCCTCGAATCACCACCCACCTCAACAATGTCTGGCCAAACCCCTTCGCCGTCGTCCGGACCTCCGCGAACGAAGGTGCCGCGCAAGTGGGGGGGACCCCAGACGCCGCCAGCAGGCACTGGCTCTCCCCGAATCCGCTCGAACCCCGATCGGTCACTCACCACCACAAGCGGCCTCACCGATCCAGCCCGAACCCAGATCATCCGCCTCACCACCGCCGCCCCGCCTCAGCCGCCCCGCCTCAGCCGCCCCGCCTCAGCCGCCCCGCCTCAGCCGCTCGCCGCGTCACCACCA
>JBLFXJ010000271.1:0-11307 GCA_047609825.1 Myxococcota bacterium | reverse complement strand
GGATCGCCGCGAACACAGCGGCGCCCGCCAGGGCCGCATGAGCCACGTGGCGGGCTGTGGAGGTACGGAGGTCGTGCAACATGGCATCCCTGCTCAGTGAGGGCGCCCCCGATGACCCGCTGCGGGATCCAGCCCGGAGCGCCCGGCGGGCCCCCTACTCGGTGGCCTCGGGTTCCGTATCCTCTCCGACGCCCTCATCGTAGTTGAACTCGTCGTCATCCCCGATCGGGAGACCGAATTCGTCGACCTCGGGCTCAGTGCTCTCCTCGACCACCGGCTCAGGCCTGGGCGGGCTGATCACCGGCACGGTCTCGCCGTTCCACGGCAGACGGGTCGTGGCCGGGTACTCGGGCATGTCCTCGACGGTCTCGTACTGCTTGACGACGAGGAACTCGACGCGACGGTTCGCAGCCAGGTCTTCCTCGGACTCGGACAGGTGATCCGGAAGCGGCTGGACCTCACCCTGAGAGCGGTAGCTGATGCGGTTCGGCGCAACGCCGAGCTTGACCAGCTCCTCCCAGATCCGGCGGGACCGGCTCTCGGACAGCTCGTAGTTGTACTTGTACGAACCTTCCTGCGATGCGTGCCCTTCGACGACGAGGTGCCCGATCTCGGGAGTCTCGTTGATGACATCGGCCACGGCCTGCAGGACCGGGCGCGAGTAGTCCTTGAGGATGCTTGTATCGACGATGAAGTCGATCTGGTCCTTGATGTACACCTTGTCGAGGTAGAACTTCGCGACTTCGCCCTCTTCGAACTCGAGCGGCTCTTCCGGCTCATCGATGATGGGGGGCGGGGGCGGCGGGGGCGGCGGCGGCGGCGGTTCGATGGGCGGCGGCTGTGGCGGCGGCGGCTTCGGCACGGCCTGGATCGTCAGCTGAGAGATGATCCGCAGGTCGGTGGTGCCGTAGCCCTCGTTGAAGCCTCGGCCAGCCCCAACGTCGAAGGTGACCGCCTCGATCGGCAGCACCTGGATGCCACCCATGGCCTCAAGGCCGTTCTCGGCGCCTGGCTCGAAGAAGCTGTTCAAGCCGTTGCGCATGATCATCTGCGCGGTGAACGCGGTGTGCGTGGCCGCAGGGAGCGCCAGACGCAGGCCATTGCCCCACTGGAACTCGGGACCGAGGTTGAAGTCCTCGTCCGTCTCGATGGCGCTGCGGGTCATCAGGCCCGCGTCGGTCGCGATGCGCACCGGCCCGAGGTTCGTGGCCGCGAGCAAGCCGGTGTTGAACCGGACACTGGACTCGCCGATCCAGGATTCCTGGCGGCCCGTGGGCAGCACCAGCCCCGCGCGGAGGCCCACGTTGAACAGGTCGCGGCGGGTCTTGATGGCGATGACCTTCGCGCCGACGCCCACATCCCCCATGCCGAAGCCGTCCGCGGAGAACTGGGCGATCTCGGTGCCCCAGTTGATCGCGGTGGGCGCGAGGATGTTCATGGCGAACCGATCGGACAGGTCGATCGAGAAGCCGAGCGCAATGTTGGCGCGGTTGGTGACGACCGCGCCGAGCTCGGTGTTGTCGTCGGCGTTGTACAGCGTGAGCGGGTCACGCTGGTACTGCACCAACAGTCCGTAGCGGAAGGCGAACTGCTTCCGGGTCATCGGTACGTCGACGGCGTTGAACGCGCCGTAGCCGAAGGACGGGCGGACGAACTCCACGTCCGCCGACTGACCTTGGGCAAGCGCGGTGCCGGGCGGCATCGCGACGGCGAGGGCCGCAGCGACGATGACGGCCCAGTGACGATTCGGGTGGTGCTTCACGCGTGTTCCCCGTGGCAGGTAAGGATCGGGCTCTCCAACCGATGAGCCCAGTCGACGGCCCGTCTTCTACCTGCCTGATGCCCGCGGTGTCCACCGAGCTTCACCGATCGATGCCGATCTGTCGGGGTTCACACCGTCCGACCGTTGGGACCGGCGGCGCTCCTCACATCCTCGTGACCGCCCGTGGGGCGCCGCTGCAGGGGTGCGCGGCGCGGTACTGCCTCATCCGACCCGGCGCGGGGCAACAGCCTCCTCACGTTGGGGCGCCGGTGCGGGCGTCGCCGGACGCCTCGGCCGGCGGCGAACGGGGCGGGCGATGTACAGATCCTGCTGGCTCGGGTCGCTCTTGGCCGCCTCGGACATCGAAACCTCCTGCCTGGGTACGGCCTCAATGGTGCACCGAGAATGTCCCACCGGCGTTGTCAGCCGGCGGGACGACAGAAGTTTTACGGTCAGGTCGGGCCTCAGACCTCGAGCAGCATGCGCTCGGGAGCCTCGATGCACTGCTTGATCCGGATCAGGAAACTCACGGCTTCGCGCCCGTCGATGATCCGGTGATCGTAGGACAGTGCCAAGTACATCATCGGCCGCAACACCACCTCGCCGTTCACTCCGACGGGCCGCTGCATGATGTTGTGCATGCCGAGGATCCCCACCTGTGGCCGGTTGAGGATGGGCGTGCTCATCATCGAGCCGAAGATGCCGCCGTTGGAGATCGTGAAGGTGCCATCGGCGAAGTCCGCCATGGTCAGCTTGTTGTCGCGTGCACGGCCAGCGAGCGCCGCGATCTCCTGCTCGACCCCTGCGAACGACAGCTGGTCGGCGTCGCGCACCACCGGCACCACGAGACCCTTCGGCCCCGACACGGCGACGCCGATGTTGAAGTAGTTCTTGTACACCAGCTCGGTGCCATCGATCTCGGCGTTGACCGAGGGAAACGCCTTGAGCGCATCGATGGAGGCCTTCACGAAGAAGCTCATGAAGCCCAGCTTGATGCCGTTCTTCTTCACGAACGCATCCTGGTGGGCCTTGCGGAGCGCCATGACGGCGCTCATGTCGACCTCGTTGAAGGTCGTGAGGATGGCGGCCTCCTGCTGCGCCTGCACGAGCCGACGCGCGATGGTTCGCCTCAGAGGCGACATCGGCACCCGCTCTACACGCGCCGCGTCCTGGGCACCTGCAGCTGGCCGTTCCCGCGATGGCGCCATCGTGGGCGCCTTCGGAGCAGGCCGGGATGCTTTGTCTACATCAGCCGTGACAACGCGGCCGCGAGGCCCCGTGCCGGTGACCCCAGCCAGGTCAACCCCTCCCTCCGACGCGGCCTGACGTGCCGCTGGGCCCGCGCGAACACTCGCTGGCGCCTCGGCCTTCTCATCAGTGCCAGCCTCCGGCGTGGGAGACTCGGCCACGGCGGTCTCGTCGATGCGCGCAACAACGGCGCCGATCGGCACCTCATCGCCCTCTTCGACCAGCCGCTCGACCAGCACACCGCCAGCGGGGGCGGGGACCTCCATCGAGGCCTTGTCGGAATCGAGCTCCACCACGCTGTCGCCGGCCGCGATGCTGGCGCCGACTTCGGCGATCCACCGGCCGATGAACACGGTGGTGATGGATTCACCGATCTGGGGAATGGTGACTTCGACCATGAATAAACCTCGAAGAGACCCGCGGGGTCACAGCGTGAGGGCGTCGGAGATGAGCCTCGACTGTTCCTGGAAGTGCTTCTTGTGGGAACCGGTGGCCGGCGATGCCGACGCGGGGCGGCCCACGTAGCGCGGCAGACGGGCGACGGGGACGTGGTCCATCAGCCAGTGAAGGATCGCGGGCCAAGCACCCATGTTCCTGGGCTCCTCCTGGCACCACACCAGCTCCGTGTCTGGCCCGTAGGACGCGATCACGGCATCGAGGTCAGCTGCTGGCCAGGGATGGAGCAGCTCCACCCGTACGATCGCCACGTCGTGCTGCTCGCGCTCGCGCCGTTCAGCGACCAGCTCGTAGTAGACCTTGCCCGAGCAGAACACCACCCGTCGCACGCCCTCGGGGGCGACCACCGGATCGACCTCGCCGATCACGCGCTGGAAGGCGCCTTCAGCCAGCTCTTCGAGGGTGGACACGGCTTCGGGATGCCGCAGCAGGCTCTTGGGCGTCATCAACACCAACGGCTTGCGCGCGACGCGCTTCACCTGGCGCCGGAGCGCATGGAACAGGTTCGCCGGGGTAGTGAGGTTCGCCACCTGGATGTTGTCGTCTCCGCAGGCCAGGAGGAACCGCTCGAGCCTGGCTGAGGAGTGCTCCGGGCCCTGACCCTCGTAGCCGTGCGGGAGCAGCATGGTGAGGCCGGACAGGCGCCCCCACTTCTGCTCCGCCGCGGTGATGAATTGGTCGATGATGATCTGCGCGCCGTTGGCGAAGTCACCGAACTGCGCCTCCCACAGCACGAGCGCCTCGGGGGTGTCGGTGCTGTACCCGAACTCGAACCCGAGCACGGCCGCCTCCGACAGCGAGCTGTCGATGGCGTCGAACTGCGTGCCCAGGGTGGACAAGGGGTAGAACTCGCGGCCGGTCTCGCGGTCGGTGACCACAGCGTGCCGGTGCGAGAACGTGCCGCGGCCGCTGTCCTGGCCCGACAACCGCACGGGGTGCCCCTCCGCCAGGAGCGTGGCGAACGCTCCAACCTCGCCCATCGCCCAGTCCACCGGGCGGGTCCCGGCGGCCGTGTCTCTACGCTGGCGAAGCAGCCGGGCGATCTTGGAGTGCGGCTTGAATCCCTCTGGCAGCTCCTGCAGCTCATGCAGCAGCTCCACGAGGCGAGCCAGCGGGACACCGGTGTCGGTCTCCTCGTTGATGTCGCCGCCCACGTGCGCCAGCCACAGCCCCTTCGCATCCGCCCGGTCTTCTGGACGCGCGACCCGGGTCGCCACGCTCTCGTCCACCGCGTCATAGGCGGCGATATCGGGATCGGAGTCCTTGAACTCGAGCGTGCGCTCCTCCGTGGACATAGCCACCTCTTCGCCAAGCACCTCGGCGTCGCGCCACATCGCTGCCTTGGACGCCTCGAACACGCCCTCGACATCCTCCTCCGTGAGGAACCCGTTCCGGGTCAGGAACTCGGCGTAGTGCTGGCGCGGCGTGTCGCGCGCCCGAATCACCGTGTACATCTTGGGCTGGGTGAACGACGGCTCATCGCCCTCGTTGTGGCCGTGGAGCCGGTAGCAGTACATGTCGATCACGACATCCCGGTGGTACCGCTGACGCCACTCCACGGCGAGCTGGACCACGGCCGCGACGGCGCGTGGGTCCTCGCCGTTCACATGGAGGATCGGCACCGCGAGCATGCGCGCGATATCGGTACAGTAGGGGGTGGACCGGCCCTCTCGGGGTGGCGTGGTGAAGCCGATCTGGTTGTTCACGATGATGTGGATCGTGCCGCCGGTCCGGTAGCCGTTGAGCTCGGACAGGTTCAGGGTCTCCATCACCAGGCCCTGACCGGAGAACGCAGCATCTCCGTGGATCAGCACCGGCATGGTGCGGACGTGCTCGGTGTCGCCGTCGCGATCCTGCTTGGCGCGCACGCGCCCCTCGACCACCGGATCCACCGCCTCGAGGTGCGAGGGGTTGGGCGTGAGCGAGAAGTGCACCCTGTCGCCGTGGATCGTGACCGCATCACCCGAATAACCCATGTGATACTTGACATCCCCGGACCCTTGCGTCTCCATCCGGGCGTCTTGGAACTCGCTCACGATCAGATGCGCGGGCTTCTCGAGGATGTTCACGAGCGTGTTCAGCCGCCCCCTGTGGGCCATCCCGAACACGATGTCGGTCACGCCCCGACGCCCCGACTCCGACACGACCAGATCGAGCAGCGGGATCAGCGTCTCGCCGCCCTCCAGCGAGAAGCGCTTGGTGCCCGGGAACCGCGTATGCAGCATGCGTTCGAAGTTCTCGGCGTCGCAGAGCTTGCGGAGGACACGCAGCTCGGCGTCACGGTCGAGGACGAGCCGGTTCGGGAGCGTCTCCAGCCACTGCAGCACCCACTGCTTCTGCTCGCTGTCCATGACGTTCATGAACTCGGTGCCGATCGCGCCACAGTACGACTTGCGACAGTGGGCGATCACGTCGCGCAGCGGCAGCCGAGGCGGGACGCCGTACAGGGGCGCCGTGGGCACCTCGCGCTCCAGGTCTGCCTCACCCAGGCCATGCCACGCGAGCTCGAGCTCGGGGTGGCGCGTGCGGTCGCGACGCCCGAGCGGATCGATGTCCGCCTCCATGTGACCGCGTACCCGGTACGCGTTGACCAGCTGAGCCACCTCCGAGGCCAGGCCCGATTCAGCCGATCCAGCGCCGGCGGGCGCGGCGAAGATCGATCGCGGCCGGAATCTGGGGGCATCCCCAGGCAGGCGGGTGCCGCTGTCGGCGGGGTCGAACTGCGCGAACAACTCGGCCCACTCGGCGTCGACCGCCGAAGGATCGTCGAGCCACGCACGGTATTGTTGGTCGAGCCAGTCGGCGTTCTCGCCTGAGAGCATGCTGTCGGGGAGCACCAGTGCCTCCACGTGGGCGCGCGGGCCACAGGGGCCCGCTGCGTAACCGGCAACGCCGCCAGGTTCAGCGCTGCTCCACGATCCAGTCGCGTACGCGTGTACGAAGGATGGGGAGCGTCACCGGGCCGGCCCCCAACACCACGTCGTGGAACGCGCGGATTTCGAACCGATCGCCGAGTGCTGCCTCGGCCTCGTGCCGGAGCGCCCAGACGTCCAGCTGGCCGATCTTGTACCCGAGCGCCTGTCCGGGCCAGGCGATGTAGCGATCGACCTCGTTCGAGATGTTGTTCTCGGCGAGCGGCGTGTTCTCCATGAGGTACCGCTCGGCGTCTGCGCGAGACCAGCCCTTCGCGTGCACACCGGTGTCGACGACCAGCCGGGCTGCACGCCACGCGTCGAAGGACAGCACTCCGAGCCGGTCGGAGTCGCCGGAGTACAGCCCCATCTCGTCCGCCAGCCGCTCCGAATACAGCGCCCACCCCTCAACGAAGGCCGTCTTGCCACCGTGGCGACGAAACGCCGGGACCGCGTCGAGCTCCTGGGCGATGGCGATCTGGAGGTGATGGCCCGGAATCGCCTCGTGGAACGCCAGCACCTCTGCCTCGTGCCGCGGACGGGTCTCCGGCGCGAATGTGTTCACGAAGTAGGCGCCGGGCCGAGAGCCGTCGGCGGAGCCGGGTCGGTAGTAGGCGATGGTGGTGTAGGGCGCCTCGTAGTCCGGCACCCTCTCCACCGTGCACGTCGCTGCGGGCAGACGGCCGAACCACTGTGGCATCGCGGCCGTCGCTCGAGCCAGCGCATCGGAGGCGCTCGCCTGCACCGCCTCCTCAGAGTCGAAGTACAGCGACGGCTCCGTGCGCATGCGCGCGAACAACACCTGCAGGTCATCGGTGCCGAGGGTGGACGGCCCGAGCACACGGAACTCGTCGTGAATCCGTGCCATCTCTGCCAGTCCGATGGCGTGGACCTCAGCGGGCGTCAGCGGTAGCGTCGTGTGCTGCCGGGCCAACGCGGCGTAACAGGCGTCGCCGAGCGCCAGTCCCCCAAGACCGTCTTGTCCTTGAGGCCTGGCCGCGGGCACCACGCGGTCTGCGACGAACTCCCTGTACCGCCTGAGCGCAGGGATGACCTGTCGCTCTGCGACCTCGGCGAGTTCCGCCTGGAACCGCTCAGCGGGTGCTCCTGGCCAGTCGAGATCGGCCGTCGCTGGGCGCAGCAGCGGCCAGTCCTCCACCGGAAGTGCCAGCTGCCGATCGAACATCTCCACCACGCGCTCGGCCGTCGCCCGGTTGGTGACGAGTCCCGCAGCCAGGCCCGACTCCAGGTCAGCGATCTGTAGCTCGATCATGCCCGGCAGCTGCCGGTACCTGGCCACGAGCGCGTCGCCATCGGACGGATGCCGCAGTGGGTGCACCTCGCTGAGGTAGTTCGCGTCTCCCAGTGGGTTCGACCGAGCCGAGAAGCTCCACTCTGAGAACCGACACACATCGACCTCCGCGTCGGCTTGCAGCTCCGCCAGGAGGAGATCCCGGGTGAGGGCGTCGGAGGCCGACAGCGCATCGAGAGCGGTGGCTCGCGCCCGCCAATCCCGTGAGCGGCTCGCCCACTCCGCACGAACCTCGGGCCCGGTCCCTGCCACGCGGTCGTCGAACCGATGGTCGCCGAGCGACGTGGCCCACACGGGTGCCGCCTCCAGGGTCGCGTCCCAGTGCTCAGCCAGCAAGGCCGCGAGTGACGGATCGCTGACTCCAGCGGCAGCACCGTGTTCCAGCGGCGCTGGGCCCGATGCGGTCGGGCCCACACGCGCGCAGGCCACACACCACAGACCTGCCAGCACGACCGCCACGCTCCCCAGCCTCATCTCATCTCCTGACGCGTGCGACGGCGGCGGCGCCGGGTTCAGTCCGGCTCATCGGCCGGCACCGGAGCGCCCGCGGGCCCCTCGGGGTGCAGTGGAATGCGCCGCGGCGCACCGAATCGTTCGTGTCCGGGCAGACGGAGTCGCTGGGCCACAGCGCCGCGCGGCCGCCTCAGCTGGCCGAGCGCATCGAGGAAGCTGCGCCGAGGCACGCGCTCCAGGGTGCGCCCCAGCCTCCAGGTGGCGAAACACCCGGACTCACTGGCGATCACCCGTGCAGCGAGCGCGAAGCAGATCGCTTGTGTGGAGAGCCGACTCCCCGCCGCTGGGATGTCGTCATCGCGGGCGAACAACGACGGGTCCGCGCCGTTGGCGAGCAGCACACCGAGACCGAGCCACACGCCTGTGAGATCGGTCAGGCGCCCCTCCCGCTGCCAGTCACCCCCGGCCAATCCACACTCCACACGGTGATTCCGGACCAACGCACGGACGAGATCAGCAGCGCGTCGTCCCGGATCGGTGACCGCGACGGGGCGCACGCCTACCGTCACCTCATCGGGGGCAGCGAACACCACTCGGGCGTAGCCGGCATGCCCCTTCGGTGGAACCTCGTCGATGACGACCTCCACCTGCTTCCCGCCGGCTCCGATGAAGGTGAGCACGCGCTCGGCGGCGTGCCGAACGTCTTCACGCGTGCCGAGGCGGAGGGCGTCGACGACCCCGGTTGGCTCCAGCGAACCGCGGCCCAACACGCCGGACCCGAGCCGCCGCGCCAGCAGGCGAAGGCAGTCCAACGTCCACTCCTGCTCGTCTCGATCGGGCAGCCAGCCCACCGCACCTCCCTGTCGCCCAAGTACCCTCCAGCCCGTCGATTCACCATCACGCAGCCCTTGGCCTCACGCCTGCTCGAAAGGCGCCGGTGACGTTTGCTGGCCTTTCACATTGGCGCACGCTAAGGTCGGAGACGCTGGGCAAGCCTTGTTTGCCTTGAGGAGGAGACACCATGAAGAACCTGATCAACCTCGCCCTGTTGGGCGGCGCGATGACTTTGGTCGCCTGCGGCGGCGATAAGGACGGCGATTCCGCCGGCGACACCGGCGGGGCCACGACCGGCACTGCCACCGGCGGCGGCACCGGCGGCGGCACCGCTACCGGCGGCGGCACCACCGACGACCAGATCGTCGCGGTGCAGGCCAGCTGCCCGACCGACGCAGCATTCAGCATCGTGGCCGAGACCAACTTCTCGATCTCGGATGCCCTGCTGAACATCTGGGAAGTCAACGCCGGCGCGACCGGTTGGGACGAAGAGCACGCCCTCGTCGGTGCGCCCGTGGCCGGCGCCGCCGGTGACGACGCCACGTGGAACCTCACCGATGACTCCATGTGGGTCAACGGCACGGAGACCCTGTTCTCCTGTGGCGTCCACGACGTGTCCGCTGCCATGGTCTACGTCGCTCGCGTGTACGACACCGACGGCAACTACGAAGACTGTGGCGCCTGGGGCGGCGAAGCCGGCAACATCAGCGAGGTCCTCGCGACCCCGGCCGGTGGTGGCGACGTGACCGACTACAACGGCGTGTCCGATGCGGCCGAGATCACTGCCGCCAACTGCTTCGTCTTCTGATCTTCGGATCAGCTGACGGCGCGGCGCCTCGCTCCCTCGGGAGCGGGGCGTTCGTGCTTTCGAACCCTCCGACCCGCGCCAGTGCGTGACCGACGGGCTATCCTGACCCCCGAGGAGGGAGTCGCATGCAGCGGTGGGTCATCCTGGCGGTCGCTCTCGGCGTCGGTTGCAGTGGCGTTGAGAAGGATGGCGGTGTCAACAGCGCCTCGGCAACGATCTACGACGGCGACGCCCTCACGGAGCCGTGTGAGTTCTCACCCGACATCACGCTGGTCGATGTGTCGTGCGACGCGCGAGGCTACCGGTTCTACGCCGAGACCACGGGCTGGGTCGCGCGGGCGCGACTCAACATCTGGGAAGTGGTCGACGGCAACAAGCTCGCGGGCTGGAACGAAGAGCACACCCTCGACACCCTCGAGTATGACCCGGCCTGCACCTGGGACCACCTCGAGCGCATCCTGACGCAAGGTGCCACCGACTACACGTTCACCCCAGACTCGAACACGCTGTTCATCTGCGACACCGACCCCGCACCTCCGGACAACCCGGACGACCGCCCCAACCTCACCTACGCGGTCCGGGTCTACGACCAGTCGCTGAACTACGTGAACTGCGTGATGTGGGGCGCGAACATCGAGGAAGTGCTGCAGGACCCGTCAGGGATCGGGGTGGGTGATGTGCCCAACATCAACCCGATCACCAATCCGGCGCAGCTCACCAGCTGCGATGTCCTGCTCTGAGACGGTCAGGCCCGGCGGCCTGGGTGGCCATCGCGTCACTCGGCGCCGCGATGGGCTGCGAGACCTACTGGAGCCCCGAGCCCACAGACGCCGCCGACACGGCCGAGCTCGCGCTTCCGGCCTGGGTCACCCAGCCCGGAGGGGCCACCGAGCCCTACCTGGGGCCCATCGCGTTCGAGGTGCTCCAGCTGAGCTGCGACGACGCGGCGGACCGCTGGAGCTGGGAGGTGCTGATCCTCGGGTGGTCCCATCGCGCGACGATCGATTGGTTCCTCGCGGGCCCGCGTCACCATGAGACCCACACGCTGCCCAGCGTCGAGTCTGGCCCATGGGGCTACTGGGATCGCCTCGCCCGAACGGTGGACGCAACCCAGGATGGCTCGTGGAAGCCCGATCTGACGACCGCGATGACCTGTCGCAACCGCGATGAGACCACGCAGGTCGTACGTGTCTACGACGCCGCGGATGTGCTGGCGGCGTGCGCGATCTGGGGTCCGGATGTGGAACAGGTGACCAGCATGTCCACAACCTGGAACTCGCCCATCGTGCGCCCAGAGGAGCTCGTGGACTGCGAAGACTGGCGATGAACGCCTACTCCACGTAGCCCAGCTCCCGGAGCGCATCCTCCAACCCTGGCTCGTCCACCGCCGAGCGCCCTGCATCGCGGAGCTGGCGGAAGACAGCCGCTGCCGTACGGGCTGCCGTGGCCGCGCCCTCGGCGCCGAGCGCGGGACTCACCTCCCCCGGGTCCGCCACCAGGTCGTACAGAGAGGTGCGCCCCT
>JBLFXJ010000270.1:0-11308 GCA_047609825.1 Myxococcota bacterium | reverse complement strand
AGAGAGGCGTCCAGCGCCTGTCGATTGTCGATGAGCACAGTTCCGAGGCCCGCTTCCGCGAGCTGCTCGATGATCAGGGCGGCGGGCGGATCGGCCGCCTGCAGGTAGTCGTAGGGCGTCTGGCCAGCGCGGTCCAGCTCGGCCTGGCTCGGCACCACCACCGTGATGTCCGACGGAAAGCGCAGCTTCTGGTTTGCAGTGTAGGCCCGCGTCTCCAGGTTGGTGCACAGGCGGATCTGGTTCACCGTGCCCAGGTCGTCGAAGGTCGGCAGGTCGGGGTTGAACCCGAACGTGGGGTCGGCTGTCATCTCCTCGGGGGAGACGGACGACCGCAGCCGGGTGATGGTCCGGTTGGCGTCGAACATCGCCTGGATCTGGCGCCGCGGCTCCACCTCCACCGCCTCGAGCGCGTCCACCACCGCGTCACCGTCGAACGGCGTGTCCACCCACCACTCGCGCCAGTCCGACGGGTTGGTGTAGAACGACTCGGGCCGGCCGGGGAACCCATCGGGCACGGGGTATTCGGTGCGCAGCACGGCCATCACCTCGTCGTTGAAGGCGAACCCAGCCTCCGGCAGCCGGTCCACCAGGTCCGGCGCGGTGGGCGCGTTGCGGAGCCCGTCGAGATCGAACCGGCCCTCGCTGTAGAACAGGCGGCTCACCGTGCCCGTGCTCGACACGTCGTCGGTCACGAACGCCTGGCCCCCGGCCTCGTCTGCCGCGCGGGTGATGGCTTCGTCGAGGTTCGCCCCACCCCGCCAGTAGTCGATGGCCAGCGGGTTGAGCTGCACGTGGAGGAAGCTGAGCGGCACGCCGCGGTGCTCGCCCACCAGATACACATTCAGCGGCATGTCGGGCTCGGCGGCCACCCGGGTGAGGGTGAGCGGGACAGCGGGGGTGGTGCCCGAGTAGCGCAGTGCCAGGGGCGACAGGGCGCCGGTCGAGGCGTCCTTCCGCAGCTTCAAGGCCACGAAGTTCTGGTCGTCCGCGATGTAGGGCGCGAGCACATCCACCAGGTTGTCGGGCACGTCGTAGGCATTGTCCTGCAGCCAGTCCACGAGTGCATCGGCGTCGTCGGCCGCCACGGTGGTGATGTCGTACGGGCCCACCAGGTCGTGGGCGAGCACCGTCACCACGTCCACATCGGTGTCGGAGTCGGTGTCGGTGTCGGCGTCGGCGTCGCTGTCGGCGTCCGAGTCGGTGTCCGCGTCGCCGAAGTCCCCCACGCACCGGGAATCGTCGGTGGTGACCGTGAAGAACCGGGGCGTGGCGGTGGGCAGGTCATCGAACAGGGCGCTGTGGCTGAGGAAGATGTCGGGCACCCCCCGTACCGGCAGCACCCAGGAGAACTCCTCGGCCGGGCCCCGGTACGACACCTGCACGTGCATCGTGACCGTGTCGGCGGCCTCGTCCACCCCGAACACGATCACCTCACCGGACTGGTCCACCGGCGTGGCCTGGTTGCAGAAGAAGCCGCCGCAGGCGTGGGCCGCGACCTGAGCGAGGACGAAGGGGAGCATGGGACCTCCGGTTTGGAGGTCGATGGTGGCTCATGGACGGGCGGGGCACAAGTCGGAATTGCACGAACTATGCGGCGTTTTTGTTGGTGGATGTGCAGAAATGATGGAGGGTGGTGGCCCCGCTGAGGGTTCGTTCAGCGCTGCGAACGGCAGGGTGTTCATCAACGACGGCGGCCGCTGGCGCGGCTTCAACATCGGGATGGGAGCCGGGCTCACGCGGGCCGGCGCCGCTCCGCCAGCGCGAGGTTCTCGGGGTCAGGGCGGCGAAGTGCTTGTCGAGCAGGAGCCAGCCGAACACTCGATCGAGGCCGCGCCCATCGACCCCAGACGGGACGAGGAAGATCGGTGGTCACTCGCGGTGAGCGGGTGGTGTCGTCGCGGGTTGCGCTGCGCGAATGGTGTAGCTCGCGAATCCGGCGAGATCGTCGGCGGGCCGCCCGGCGGTTAAAGTCTTGCAGGAGGTCGGGTGGAACCACGGCGCGCGCTGTCCGAGGCAGACTATCTCTCCCTGTCACCGGGCGAGCTACGGCGTGAGCTCGTAAACGGCGAGGTGTACGCGATGGGCGGGGGCTCGCCTCGGCACGCCGCGGTGACGGCCAACCTCATCGTGGCGCTGACCCTCGCGACACGCGGGCGCCCCTGCCGCCCAACCAGCCCCGATCAGCGCGTCTACGTCGCTGAGACCGGTGCCTACTTGTACCCCGACGTGGCGCTGGTCTGCGGGCCCTTCCTCTACTCCGCCGGAGATGCCCACTCGCTGGTGAACCCGTCGGTGCTGGTCGAGGTGTTGTCGCCGAGTACGGGGGACTATGACCAGGGCGCGAAGTTCGACCACTATCGGCGCCTGCCCACACTGCGACACTACGTGCTCGTCGATCCGGCGGCTCGGCACGTTGTGCACCACGCCCGCATGGCCGAGGGCTGGCTCCGGCGGGATCTGGAGGACGGCGACCTGGTCCTGCTGGGCCTGGACGTGCGGGTGCCGCTGGACGCGATCTACGCGGACCTCGATGCGGTGGACGGCCTGGGCTGACCGCCGGGCAGCGGCGCTGGACGGCCGCTGACCAAGACTGTGGCGCGAGCCCCACGATGACCTCCCGCTTCACATCCGCCAGGTTCGATGTCCTCCGCACAAGACCGGATAGTCCTGGTAGGAAGACGTAATCCATCCGGGTGTCACCAATCTGCCCAGCGCCGCGCCGTCCGCGACCCACCTCGGTGGCGTATGGGCCCACAACCCGGTCCTGCGCGCCATGTCGGCCCACCGGGGGCGGAGGAACCGTGCGCCCGACTGTCGCCGCCCACCCCGAGCGCCAGCTGTTCACCAGCTTCGCGGTGGTGTGGCTCGCTCCTGCGTGGGCGCATCTCCTCTGGCGGCCGCTCGTGGCCCTCACCGACCACGATCCCGCCGGATTCGCGCCGTGGGTCACCCTCTCGGCGGGGCTGCTCGGGCTCGTGGGCAGCCTGGCCGGCTCGGCCCTGCCCACCCGGGCCGCGGTGGTGGGCTCGCTCGCCCTCGGCGCCGCCCTGGGCGTGCTCTGCGGCGGTCTTCCCGCTGTCGTGGCCCTCGCGGTGGTGGCGCTGGTCAGCGGTCCGACCTCCTCGGCGATCCGCACCCGGCTGCCGGCGGCCTTCGACGGTCAGGCTCGTCGCCGTCCTGTGCTCTGGGCGCTGTGGTCCCTGGCCGCCCTGGTGGCGATCTACCGGCTTGGGAACGCCGCCACGTACATGGCCGACCCCGCCATGACCGCGTACGCCTCCGGCGACTCGCACCTGGTGCACCACCTCTGCCTCACCGCGTACCTGCACGCCGCGGAGCTGGTCCGGCTGGGTGTGGACAACGTCTACGACCTGGCGCTGGCGCCGCAGGGGGGGCCCCTCGCGCCGACGGCGGCACACATGGCGCCGTTCGATGTCGATCGCTACGGCTACCCTCCCCAGTTCCTCCTGCTGCCCTTGGCCACCACAGCGCTGGTGCCGGACTTCGCCGCTCAGCGCGCCCTGTGGTTCGGCATGTACAGCCTGGGCTTTGCGGCCGGCATCTGGACGATGGCCCGCTGGCTCGACGAGGAGACGGGCTGGCGCCTGCTGCTGTCTGCGCCGCTGGTGGCGTCGTTCGCGGTGGTCACCTTCGTGATCGGCAACGCCCACCTGCTGGTGGTCATGGTCGCTCTCGCCGCGATGGTCGCCGTCGACCGCGATGGTCACCGGCTCGGAGGCGCCCTGCTCGCTGCGGCCATCCTGGCCAAGATCTCTCCGGGGATCCTCGGCGTCGTGCTGCTGATGCAGCGTCGCTGGGCGGCCGTGGGCTGGACCGTCGCGTGGGCCACGCTGGTGTCGGCGGTGACCCTGGCCGTGGTCGGGTGGGGCCCGTTCGACGCCTTCCTCACCTACCACCTGCCCCGGGTGGCGACCGGCGAGGCGTACGACTTCCTCGACCACGACCTCTGGCAGATCGTGAACAACGTCTCCGCCTTCGGCGTGCCGTTCAAGCTGCACGTCCTCGGCCTGGTGGACGACCCGTGGGCACTCGGGCCGCGCTTCGCGAGCGCGGCGACGGTGGCGGTCTTCGCGGTCGCCGTCGTGGGCGGCTGGCGCCAGGAGAGCCGGCGAGGCCAGCTGGCGCTCTGGATTGGGCTGCTGATCCTGGGCTCGCTGCGCAGCCCCTACGGGCCCGCCTACATGGTGGTGCCCGCGCTGTGGGTGCTGGTGCTCCTGGCCCCGGAGGCGTCGTCGGGCTGGAGGCGAGCGGCATGGGGGCTCGCCATCCTCACCGTCGTCCAGCACGTGCCCGCCGAGGACGACACCTTGCTGGCGCTGCGGATGGTCGGTTCGTTCGCGATGGTCGGGTGGGTCGCGTGGGCCAGCGTGCGCCGCTGGCCGGGTGGGCCAGCCGCCTCGGAGGACGACCGCGCGCCGGTGAGCCTCTCTCCGTCTTCGGCCAGCGTCCCGGCGCCCTCGGCGTAGCGCGGTGAGCTCCGCGGGCCGACTGGCGTCACCGCGAGGGTCGACAGCCACCGCCCGCGCGCGGCGGGCTACTCCACGTAGCCCAGCGCCCGCAACCCCTCGATGTGCTCCCCACCGAGCTCCGTGTCGCCTGTCACCGCGCCCAACATCTGATCCAGACGCGCCTCCACCGCACGCCGCATGCGCGCGGCCCGCTCCGGCTCGTCCGCGCTGCGATCGAACCGCTCTGCCGGGTCGGTGGCGACCTCGAACAGCCGTCCCTGGCCGTTGGCGTGCGCGACATACCGCCAGGGGCCCTCGACCATCAGCGCCCCGGGCAAGTCGTACAGGTTCCCCTCTGCGGAGCGTGGGCCTGCGACCTCGCCGCTGAACACGGGGATCCCCCGATCGGGGCCCCCGGTCTCCCCGGTCGGCAGGCCCGCCAGCGCGAGCACCGTCGGCGCGATGTCCAGGTGCCCGACGGGCTGGGACTCCACCCGCCCAGCCGGCACGCCCGGCCCCCAGAAGATCAGCGGCACGTCGACGACCTCGCGCCAATAGGCGTGCCCGTGCTCGAATCCGCTGTGGTCCCAGAGCTCCTCGCCGTGATCGCTCGTGAACACCACCAGCGGCCGCTCCGGTCGAGCCCGGAGGGCGTCGAACAGCCGTCCCAGCTCGGCGTCCGCGTAGGTCACGGAGCGGTCGTACCAAGTGGCCATGCGTTCGCGATCTTCCTGGGTGAACCAAACGTCCTCGCCGCGGAGCTTGTGCACCGCCCCAAAGCTGTCGCGAAGCAGGGCCCCGTCGGGCTGCGCCTCACGCGGCGTCGCGTTGAAGCTCGCGGGGTCGAGCCAACCGATGGCCTGCGGGTCGGCCTGGTAGGGCGCATGCGGATCGATCAGGTGCAGCCAGAGGAACAGCGGACGCCCGTCCCCGGCGTCCAGCGCCATCAACGCCCCGTCCACCATGCCCTGGGCCCGGTAGTCCGCCACGGTCTCGGCGGCGACGAAGCGCAAGATCCCGCGGGCCAGCGGCAGCTCCTGCAGGGCCGCGATGCGGATGATGTCGAGGAATCGATTCTGGAACTGCTCGAAGCCCTGGCTGAAGCCCATCTCCGGCGTGAGGAAGATGTTGGCGACGATCGCTTCGGTCCGGTAGCCCTCGGCTCGGAGGCGCTCGGCGAGCGTCTCCTGCTCCGGGCGGATGCGGGTTCGGGCGATGTGGTTCGAGGGATCGATCACCCGCCCGACGCCGTGGGCCAGGGCGCTCTGGCCGGTGAGGATGCTCGCCGTGCTGGGCACGGTCCACGGCGCGGCGGCGACGGCGGTCTCGAAGCGCGTGCCCTCCGACCTCTACAGCGTGACCAATGCAGTCCGCGCATCGATGCGCGGGAGAGGGCGTTCCTGGCGTACATCGAAGCCCAGCTCGCCGCCGGGGCCGTCCGCTACGACGAGGACGACCTCGAGGACGTGGAGGCGCCCGTGGTGCTGGACTTGGCGGAGGCCCACGAGGCGTTCGAAGACGACCCCGACATCGACGCATCCACCTTCACCGCCGCGTCGCACCGGGCGTTCGGCTTACCGACCGTCCAGGATGCCTGGAACGCGCGTCCCGTGCCCGTGGTCTTGTGCAAACCGGAATCATCGAGGAGTCATGATGCTACTCGCAGCCGTACTCGGGAGTGCAGCTGAGGCTGACGGGGGCGCCGCCGAAGTCGTACGGGCCGTCGGCGGCGTGCAGGTCACTCGGCGTGTTGTAGTCGTCGAAGGTGACCAGCACGAGCTCAGGGGCTGGCCCAAAATAGATTGTTGCATTCGAGTGCCCCAGGAAGCCCAGTTCTGCGTCGTCTTCCATCGGGATAGCACGCACTCCCCTCCGTCATCCTCCTTGCCCTGGACTCCCTGGAGCCCTCTCGGTGCTGCACAACTTATTTTGGGCCAGTCCCTCAGCGATGCCGAGGTGCAGGCCACCGCCTGACAACGTGGCCTCGTTGCCGGTGAAGCTACAGGAGGTCATGATCAAGCCGGAGAGATCGCCACGGCCATAGATGCCTCCGCCGGCATTCGCCTGGTTGCCCGAGAACCTGGCGTCGGTGATCGAGGCGGACGCGCCAGGGGAGTTGACAGCCACTCCGCCGCCGTCGGTGTCGGCGATGTTGGTGGTGAATCGGGTGCGATCCCCAGTGAGGGTCAGGTGGGACTCCTGCGCGACGTAGATACCCCCGCCGGCCCCCTGGCCCACTGTCTCCACGGCACAGTTCCCTTCGAAGGTCAGGTCGCTACCGACCACAGTGGAGCTCACCAGCGCTATCCCCCCGCCGTTGTCGCCTTGGTTGCCGGTGAAGCTGACCCCCTCCAAGGTGACATCGGCCGCGCCGCCGAGCATGATTCCGCCTCCGGCGCCCACCGCCGTGTTGTCGGCGATGACGACCCCGGTCTTGAGCTCCGCCAGAGGACAATCGCCGATATTCAGCCCGCCTCCCGGGCCGTTGGCACGGTTGTTCTCGATGATGGACCGGGTTGCGGAGAGGGTGCACCTGTTGACGTAGACGCCTCCGGAGTTGTAGCCCTCGTTGTCGACGATGTGCAGTTCTGCCAGGTCGAGGGAGGAGGTGCCGCTGCACACGATTCCGCCCGACCGGTGGGTCATCGAGCCCGGCTCGCCTCCCTGGGTGACGGTGATGCTGTTGATCTGCAGATCGACGTTGTTGCCGTCGAGCTCGATCACCGTGCCCTTCCTGCCTCCCGACAGGACCACGGCATCCGTGCCGCCAAAGCCTTCGATCGTCACCCGTGCGGGCTCGGGGTCGACGGTGAGGTGCACGTAGTGGGTGCCCGGGCAGAAGCGCCAGGTGCCCGCGGTGACAGGTGGGCCTGCGGATCGTCGGGGGTTGCGGCGAGAAGATCCGTCATGTCCTCGGGATTGCCGCCGGGGTCGAAGTGCGTGACCCGCCCCAGGTCGCGGTCGTCGCCGTCGCAGTCGTTGTCGAGGCCGTCGCACAGCTCGGGCGCGCCAGGGTAGGTGAAGGGGTCGCTGTCGTCGCAGTCGAGGGGGGGGGGCGACACCCCGTCGCCGTCGAAGTCTACGCCGGCACTGCCGGTCCCGGTCCCGGTGCCGGTCCCGGTGACGCTGCCCGTCGATGCCCCGGTCGCAGGGCTACACTCCGAGCAGACTACGACACAGTCGCCCGAGCCCTCGAAGGTGCACTCCGCCGAGCCGCTCGGCATCGCCGCGTTGCCCTCGGCTCCGCAGCTGTCGAGGCCCTCGGCGGATTGCTGGAGCGCCACGCTCGCACAGCCGACATCCAGGCATGCCTGGATGTCGGAGGTGCGTGTGTCCGGGGCGGAGTGCGGGGGTCGAACACCCCATAGTACGCCATTGAACAAGGTGATCGCAGAGCGGTCGACCGAGCCCCGGCTGCGTGGCGACGCAGGGCCGCCAACTGGCTGAGGGACTGGGCCGCGCTCGGGACCACCCGAACGGGTGATGTGCCGGCTGCGTGGCAAGGAGTACCTTTGCGTCCAGGAGGTCTCCATGGCGCGTCACTGGCGCTTGGCGCTCGTTCCTTTGGTGACGACGATCGGGTTCGTCCTCGCCTGCCTCGGCGGCACGCCCGGCGAGCTCGGAAAAGGCGCGTTCAAGGGCGACGATTGTGTTGACACCGGGTGTCTCCCCGACGAGCTGCCCGACCGCATCGCCGTGGGCGCCCGCCAGCCGGTCCTCTGGGCAGGTACCGGGATCTTCAACTCCGACGAGGCGGTCACCGACATCGACGCCGCCGCGCCCGACCTCCTGGTCGAGGTGGAGCCGAACCAGTTCATGGCCTCCGCGCCCGGCGTGTTCGCAGTGCTCGCTCTGGACTCGCAGGCGCGGGTGGTGGAGATCGTCCACCTCACCTTCGTGGACGCCGAGGGCGCGTTGTTCGCGGCAGGGTCCAGGGTCCAGGGCCCGCTGGAGGTCGCGGTGGGCGAGATGGTGCGGGTGACCGTCAAGCCCATCCGCGCGAACGGGTCCGTGGTCGGCGGCGAGTTGGACTGCGCGTGGTCCGGACCCGACGCTGTGTCGTGGGAGGCGGACGGTTGCTCGGTGGTGGTGGAGTCCGACGCGGCGGGCGCGTGGACGTGGTCGATCGACACCTGGCTCGGACCGCTTACGCTCGTCCTGGAGGTCACATGAGTTCGCGGCTCGGGCTCCTCATGAGCCTCCTCTCCGTCGCGTGCGGGCCTCCGTATGAACGCACCCTGGTGGGCCTGATCACCCATCCCCCCGAGCCCGTGGAAGCGACTGTGGATGGGCGGAACCTGACGTTCCACCAGGGTACGGCCAGCCTCGTCCAGATCGCCGTCTTGGACACGGAGGGCGCGCGGATGGAGGCCACCGTCCGGTCCGCCGACGGCAGCGTCGCGCGGGTGTACCGCGCCTCGGAGACCGACGACTGGGTCGTGGCGGCGGCACGCGTCGGGAAGACGGACCTGCGCGTGGTCGTTCGCGGGGAGGTCGTCGCCCGGGTTTCGGTCACGGTCCGCGCGCAGGACTGAGGCAACCTCGTGGTCGCGTTTGTGTCGAGGGTGTGGTCGTGCCGATGCGGCGCTCAGAGCGAGCAATCTATCTGGGCCGGTCCCTCAGGCCGAGCGCAACCAGGCCAGCGCATCCTCGCGACGGCCGAAGTAGGCGGTTGGGAACTCGGCCGGCCCCTCGGACGCCGGGGGTGTGCCGATGGCCGGCATGCCGTCGGGCATGAGGAACGCGAACCCACGGACGCCGGCTGCGTTGTACCGGGGGATGATGTGTTCGTCCCGCCAGGCTGCGTCCATGTTCTCCGGAGGCATCCGGAACCGCGTGGCATCGACCAGCACGCCGCCACGGCGGTTGGCGCCCACCTCCTCGGCGAACCGCGTCAACCAGCCCTGGAAGTCCTCCACAGACATCTGTGATGTGGCGTCGAACCACCGGATCTCGAGGTATCCGTCGGTCATCCGGTCGATGACGGCTCCCCACCGGTCTTCGTGGAGAACGCGTACCCGATCGATCATGGAGAACTCCGCCTGAGGTGACACCGTCGTATCCGTCTGAGTGAGACTGCGGGAAAGAGCGAGGAAAACAGGCGGGCAGAGGTGACGGCGAAGCCCTGCCGCACGTCACGTCGGGTCGCCTATGACCGCATCTACTCGCTACCCGCTGCCTTGATGCCCTCGTCGACAGGCCGGTCGACCAGGACCTGAACGAGCTTCTCGCAGAAGGTGATCATCCGCTCGACTTCGGTAGCCCCACCCAGGCGAAGGTACCGGAAGATCAGCAACCGGGAGCCGATGCACTCGATGTGGTAGACCTCTTCGCGTTCGAAGAACGTCAGCCGCTCCGGGGTGAAGAACTCTCGGATCTCCTCTTCCTGGGCCCCCTTGAGCACGAACTTGCGGGAGAACTTGGAGAACAGCTGAAAGTCGATGTCCCGATAGCCTGCGAACTCCAACAGACGGTCGAAGAACTCCTCCTTCTCGAGCGTGAACGTGGGCAGCTCGGCAGGCAGATGAATCACGCCGATGGTGGTGTGGTAGACCTCCGCGGCGTGAAGCGCCCCCTCGTCGAAGGTGATGTCACTGAGCTCCCAGTGCACGCCCGGCACCAGATCGCCGGAGACCGTGTTGTTGCGGTACTCGATGGGGCGGGTCTCGAAGAACTGGAAGTGGGCGAGCTGCTCGATGTTCCAGTCGATGCTCGGGTCGAACGCCCAGCCATGCCGTTCGGCGAGGCTCTGGAGGTCCTTCTGCCGCTGGGTGAGGCGACTGGCCCGCTGGGGTCGTACGAGTGCGTGGAGGGCGGTGGGGTGGTCGGATGAGGCCTGGTGCACATCGAGGCCGACGAGATCGAGCACGCCGCCGGTCCCTTCGTAGTAGCGTCGAAAGTCGTGGACGAACTCCAGGACGGTGTGGTCGACGAGCTGGGTGTTGTGGAAGTCGAGGATGATGCGCCCACCCCCTGGCAAGTCGTGCAGGCGTTTGCGCAGTGGCAGGAGGGTCAGGAAGTTCATCAGGCCGTGGGTGCGTACGTAGTAGGCCTCATTTCGCTCGTGCACCACGTCGATGGTGGGCTTGACCAGAGCGCGAATGCTCTCCCGAATGGGCAGCCCGGCCTTGGCGAAGTGTATCGCCAGGTTGACGGCCATACCTGCGAAGATGCCCGACATGATGCCTTCGACGAGGGTGGCGACGATGGTGACGCAGAAGACGATGAGCTGCTCGATGCCGTGACGCGAGACGTTCAGGAACACCTGCGGCGAGGCCAGCTGGTACCCGGTGTAGACCAGGATACTCGCCAGCGCGGCGAGCGGAATGAGCTGGATGAGGCCCGGAAGAAGGAGGACGAAGGCCAGAAGGCAAGCGCCGTGCACAAAGTTGGACCAGCTGGTCTTCGCGCCGTGATTCGCATTGACGGAGCTGCGCGCGATGACCGTGATTACGGGAAGGCCTCCAATGAAGGCTACCGCCATTGTGGACAGTCCGATTCCGATGAGGTCGCGGTTCAGATCACTGGGCCGTCGATACGGATCGAGCTTCTCTACCGCCTTGACGATCGCCAGGTCTTCGACACTGAGCACGATGGCGAGGAGGGCGACGACGATCCAGAACGAGCCCTCGTTCATGTGCGTGAAGTCAGGCCGAATCAGGCTGTCCATGAGATTGGGAGGCAGCTGGATCAGGAGATCGGGTGTGATCGCAAACGAATGGCCGAGTAGCGAGACCGTGCGTGGATCGTACAGGTTGAAGGCGAATGCGGCTGGGATCGAGAGGATGAGGACCCACAGCGGCGCAGGGATGAAGTGGATGAACTTGTTGTTCAGGCGC
>JBLFXJ010000269.1:0-11321 GCA_047609825.1 Myxococcota bacterium | reverse complement strand
CGCTCCCGAGACCGCGAAGATGGCCTGTGGCGAGAACCCCAAGCGCGTGTACGGCGAGCGCGGTGGGCCGGCTACGCGCATGGGCAACCTTCGGGGGCATCGTGCGGCATTCCTGGCCGCTGAGGCTCATAAGAAGGCATGGGCGGAGTACGAGGCGAGCCTGCCCGATCCCGGCGCCGAGGATGGCAAGCGGTCGAAGAAGAAGAAGAAGGGAGGGGAAACGGCGAAGGACGCGCCTGCCCGGGATCTGGACAAGGAGACCTTGGTCGGTGTGCTCGAGGGCCGGATCCTGCCCCAGATCCACTGCTACCGGGCCGACGACATGCTGTCGTTCCTCCAGCTGGCCGACGAGTTCGGCTTCAAGGTCCGCAGCTTCCACCACGCGCTCGAGGCGTACAAGATCCGCGACGTCCTCGCCGAGCGCGAGGTGAGCGTGTCCACCTGGGCGGACTGGTGGGGGTTCAAGATGGAGGCCTACGACGGCATCCTCGAGAACGCGGCCTTGGTGCACGAGGCGGGAGCACGGGCGATCATCCACTCCGACTCGGCCGAGGGCATCCAGCGGCTGAATCAGGAGGCGTCCAAGGCGTACCACGCCGGGCTGCGGGCCGGAATCACCCTCACCGAAGACGATGCCCTGCGGTGGATCACGCTGAATCCGGCATGGGCGCTGGGCATCGATACGGTCACCGGCACGCTTGAGGCCGGCAAGCGCGGCGACGTGGTGGTGTGGAGCGGCCACCCCTTGAGCGTGTACTCCACGGCCGATCTGGTGTTCGTGGGGGGCGCCTTGGAGTGGGACAGCGCTCGGCCTGCGTCGTGGTCGGACTTTGAACTGGGTCAGGAGGTGGTGCCGTGATGTTCTGGCTCGCCATGGCTGCCGTTGCGGCCGAGTGCACTGTGATCTCCGGCACGACGGCTTGGACACCCACGGGAGGACAGCAGGGCGTGTCGGTGGTCCTCGCGGATGGGCGGGTCGCCGCCGTCGGTCGCGGCATCGCCGGGCTGAAGCTCACGCTCGGGGCCCAGTCCACCGTCAGCGGCGCACGTTGGCAGGGGCAGGAGTGCGCCTTCGTGCAAGGCGCGGGCACGCAGACCACTGCGGGCTTCGTCGCGGTCGACAGCCAGCTCGGCCTCGTCGAGGTGGGCATGGAAGACGCGTCTCGCGATAACGACGCCGGCGGTGATCCAGTGCGTGCGTCGGTGCGTATCGTGGACGGCTACAACCCACGGTCGTCGCTGGTGGCGATCCAGCGGGCGGGGGGCGTGACCAGCGCCATCAGCCGGCCTGGCGGTGGCCTCGTCTCCGGTCAGGCCGGATGGGTGCGGCTCGCGGGGCGGACCCAGGCAGACGCGGTGGTCGACCCCAGTGTGGCGATGATCGGTTCGATTCCTGGACCATCCACAGCCGGTGGGCTCGCGGCCCTGGCCGGACTGCTCGACGACGCGCGGGACTATCGGCGGGACAGAGCCGCGTACGCGCAGGGACGCACGCGCCCGTACACCGAGGGGGCGAGCCATGCGGACCTCGAGGCGCTGCAGCCGGTGCTCGCCGGCGAGCTGCCGCTGACGCTGGGTGCCAACCGCGCCTCCGACATCGAGGCGATCCTCCGGTTCAAGGCGGAGCAGGGAATCGTCGTGGTCATCGAGGGCGCCGCCGAGGGATGGATCATGGCCGCGGCGCTCGCCGAGGCCGATGTTCCCGTAGTGGTCGACCCGCTGGTGGTGGGGGCCGGAAGCTTCGACCAGATCCACGGGCGCGCCGACAACGCGGCACTGCTGGCGGCTGCAGGCGTGCAGGTGATGTTCACCGCGGGCACCCACAACGCCCGGAACCTTAGGCAGCGCGCCGGTAATGCTGTACGGGGGGGCCTGCCTCGCGCAGACGCACTCACAGCACTCACTGCCACCCCCGCGGCCGTGTTCGGTCTCGATGCCGGGCGCCTCGAGGCGGGCGCTGGCGGCGATGTGGTGGTGTGGAGCGGAGATCCGCTCGAGCTCTCCTCAGCGCCCGAGCACGTGTACATCGGCGGTCGTGAGGTGTCGCTGCGCAACCGCCAGACCGCGCTGCGGGACGCCTACCGCACGTTGCCGGGAACGCCACGGCCAGCGCTCTCGCTGCCGAAGTAGGCCGTCAGGCGACCTCGGTCTTCCGTGCCGCCTTGCGTGCGGCACGCGCCTCTCGGCGGGCGCGGTCCTGCGCTTCACGCTCGGTGCCGGCGTACGGCTCGCGGGTGCCCATCACGTGGTCGAACCAGGGGAAGGTCACGCACCAGTTGGAGTCTTGGTTCGGCCCCATGTGGTGGTCGTAGTGCCACGGAAGATTCTCTCGTCCCCACTCAGCGTCTTGGTGGGCTCGCTTGTGCCGCGTGTAGTACAGCATGCCCGAGGCCCACAGGGTCGCCGTGAACCATGGAGCGACCGGCAACAGCGGCGCATGAGCGACACCGAGCAGGAGCAGCCCGAGGGCCTCCTTACCCTGGGCGTCGAGGCTGCGCAGAGGCTTGTCGTAGTCGCCGTCCACCATCTCGTTCCGTCGCGACGCCTGGTGGTGCTCGTGGAAGTGGAAGCTCCAGAAGCTGCTCCGGCGCTTGCCCGTGCCGTGTAGCACGTGCTTGTGGATCACCCACTCCATGGCGTTGGCGTAGAGCAGTCCGACCGGGATGCCGATCATGGGAACCTCCTGCTGACGGGTCCGTCAGAAAAAATAATGACGCATCTGTCAGCAATTGGCAACCCCGACATCTCTCCCGGCGTGCAATCTGCGTTGTCCTCAGTCCGTGGGGGACCAGCCGCCTCCGCCAGGAGTGGCGACGCGGACGCGATCGCCTGGTTTCAGGTCCACGGCCTGCCCATCCCACGGCGTCTCGATGCCGCCCTGGATCACGCGATCGTCCCGTGGCGCTCCAGCGCCCGCTCCGAGCCCGGGAGCGCCGGTCCGACGGGTGGCGAGCAGCGCCGCGGTCGCCGGTGCCGTGACCTCCAGTTCGCGGACGAGGCCGTCGCCGCCCGCGTGGACTCCGCTCCCGCCGGACCCTGGCCGAAGAGCGAACCGTCGCACCCGCACGGGGAGGCGGGTCTCGAGCTCCTCTGGGTCGGTGGCCCGGGTGTTGGTCATGTGAACCTGGCGGCCCGATGCCCCGGCCCCTCGCGCGGACGCCCCCTCACCGCCGCCGACCGTCTCGTATAGGGACCAGCCGTGGCCTCCGATCGTGATGTTCGACATGGTGCCGGCGGAAGCGGCCATGTGCCCGGCCGCCCGCAGCATCAGGTCCACGATGCGCTGGCTGGTCTCCACGTTGCCGCCCGCGATGGCGGCGCCGGCCGGCGGGTCTACAATGGACGGTGACGGCAGCACCAGCCGCACCCTCCGCATGGCCCCGTCGTTCAGCGGGATCGGCCGGTGGACCAACACGCGCAGCGCATACAGCACCGCGGCGCGAACCACGGCCCGCGGCGCGTTCAGATTGCCCGAGTGCGGCCCTCCCGTGCCCGTGAGGTTCACCTCGAGCCGCCCTTCGGCCCGGTACAGGGTGAGGCAGAGCGGCACGCCAGCGATGCTGTCCCGGGCGGTGGCGTGGGCAGGCAGACGCGGAAGCAGATCAGCCACGGCTTCGTCGGCCACGTCCTGGAGGTGGGCCATCCAGCGTGAGATGCGCTCCGGTGGGCCGAGCTCGGCCAGCGCCCGCGCCGCCAACTGGTTCGCCGCGACCTGGGCCTGAAGGTCTGCCTCGACCGTGCCCGGCTCGCGGGATCCGGTCAGCAATGCGGTCGGGGGCAGCCACGTGCCATCCAGGAGCAGGGGCACCTGCCGACAGACCACTCCCTCCTCATCGAGCGTGCGCGAGTGCGGCGGCATGGACCCTGGCGTGAGGCCGCCCACGTCGACGTGGTGCCCGCGACTGGCCACGAACCAGCGCTCATCGCCACAGATGACCGGCGTGACGACGGTGAGGTCCGGGAGATGCGAGCCACCGGAGTCCGGGTGGTTGGTGAGCCAGGCCGACCCGCTCGGGGCATCTGGGTGCACACGGATCAGGTCCCGCACGGTCTCGCCCATGGCGCCCAAGTGCACGGGGATGTGGGGGGCGTTGGCGACCAGACGTCCGGCACCGTCGAAGACGGCGCACGAGAAGTCCAGGCGCTCCCGGATGTTCACCGAGCGCGCCAGTCGCTGCAGGGTGTCGCCGGCGCGCTCGGCGACCGTCATGAACCGGCTCCCCCACAGAGCCACGCCGAGCGGCGTCCGGTCCGTGGGCAGAGCCGACCCCGCAGGCGCCACGGCGTCGAGTCGGAGCAGCCCGTCGATCCGCGCTGCGCGCCACCCGGCGGGCACATGGATCGAGGTGGTCTGGGAGGTGATGAGGAATGGGCCATGCACGACGCGGTCACCGAGGTCCCATGGATCGGTGTCGACCACCAGGGGCGCGGGGGCCGGCTCGACCACTCGCAGCGCCGCACTCACCAGCTCCAACGGCGCGTCCCGGTCGAAGCCGAACCGGTCCCGGTGGGCGGCGTCGAACGCAGCACGCGCGTCGTCTGGTGTGTCGGCGGTCACGCGGATGGCCTCGTTGGTGCCCACGTGACGGAGGACCACGCTCCGGATTGCGTCTCCCGGCCGCGGCGCGAGGTCCGCGAGCGTGGACCATGCGCTCTGCACAGGGCCCCAGCCGCCGACCAACGGCCTGCTGATGACCCGGGACGACTCCCACGACCGGGGGGCGATGGACTGGCCCCACGCGGACAATGCCGCGGCGCAAGGGTGCACCAGGACAGTGCGGATCTCGAGTCGTTCGGCGACTGCAGCGGCGTGTTGTCCGGCGGCCCCCCCGAACGCCACGAGCGCGTGATCGCGGAGGTCGACGCCCCGCGCGGTGGCGATTCGCCTGAGCGCTGCGGCCATCTGGTCCCGTGCGACCGTGAGGAATGATGCCGCGTCTCCCGGCAGTTCCACCGCTGTCCTGTCCAGCGGCGGTGAGAACGCGTCGGGGTCGACCAGCCCTGCGAGCAGCGCGGCGTCCGTCAGGGTGGGAGGTCCGCCGCGGCCGTAGCACTGCGGGCCGGGGTGGGCGCCGGCGGATTCGGGGCCGACGCCTAGGGTCCGGCCGTCGGTCCACAACACGGAGCCGCCGCCTGCCGCGATGGTCACGACCTCGAGCATCGGCCGCCGGATCCGCACTCCGGCCACCCGCACGTGACCGGAGACCCGCGGCAGTCCGCTCGGGTCCACCCGGCACACATCGGTGCTGGTGCCTCCCATGTCGAGGCCGACAGCCCGATCGAACCCCGCTTGTCGGGCGACGGCCGCGGTCGCCACAACGCCGCCGGCGGGCCCTGAGAGCACGGCGTCTGGGGCGCGCAGCCGTTCTGTGGAGCACAGGCTGCCGTCACTTCGCATGGCCAGCGCATCCGCCGGTACACGGTCCCGGGTGAGCGAGCGTCGGAGTACGGGCGTGATCGCGGCGTCGACCAGTGCCGTCTCGATCCGTGCGAGGTAGCCGATGTCGCTGTCGATGCGGTGTCCGATGCTCACGAAGCGGTCGGGCCAGCGGACCGCTACCCACCGGGCCACGGCTTCCTCGTGCGCGGCGTTCCTGGCGCTGTGCAGCAGCACGACGGCCACGGAGTGGATGCCCTCCAGCGGTAGATCCGCCGGCAGCACCAGTGGCTCGATCTCCTCGCCCGACGCGTCGAGTCGGCCATGGATACCCACGACCGCCGTGCACATCGGCCGGGGCCAGCGCGCGTCGGGGTCGAACAGGTCCGGCCGGGTCATGTCGCCGATCCACGGCAGATCCTCGAACCCTGCCGTCACGAGCAGGAGCACCGGGTCGCCGGTCCGCTCGAGCAGCGCGTTCGTCGCCACTGTGGTGCCGAAGGTGAGCTGGCCCCGCGCGAGATCACCGAGCACGGCCCGGTCGCTCGGCACCTTGCGCACGGTCACGCAGCCGTCATCGTCCTGGTGGATCACGTCGGTGAACGTGCCACCTCGGTCGATCCATGTCCTCATGACCCCTCGATGCCCGGGACCAGCGGCACGTACGCCACCGGGAACAGGGCTTCGCGGACCGGCCCGTTCGGGCCGTTCGTCCACACCTCCAGCGTCTGGTGCAGGTCGCCGATGGGCGCCACGAGGCGACCGCCACCGCTGAGCTGCGCCAGGAGCGCTGGCGGCAGGTGCGGGGGCGCCGCTGCGACGACGATGGCGTCATATGGCGCGTGTTCGGGCAGCCCGGCGTAGCCATCCGCGAGGTGTCCAGTGACCCGGTCGCCATACCCGGTGGCGCGCAGGGCCTCCAGCGCACGCTCGAGCAGAGCTGGGATGCGCTCGACCGTGTGCACCTCGGCGCCGAGCTCCGCGAGCAACGCCGCCTGGTAGCCGGAGCCGGTGCCCACATCCAGAACCCGCTGGCCCGGCTGGATCCGAGCGTGCCGTAGCGTCTCCGCCACCACATAGGGCTGGGAGATCGTCTGGTCATGCCCGATGGGCATGGCGTGGTCTTCGTAGGCGAACTGGCGGGTGGCGGGGAGCATGAACCGATGCCGCGGCACCGCCGCGAAGGCGTCCAACACGGCCACGTCGCGCACGCCCCGGCGCATGAGGTGCTCCTCGATCATCGCCTCGCGCTGTGCCGTGAACAGGGCCTCGTCGTCGGTCATTCCTCCGGCTCCCAGGGCTCGCGCGGCACCACGACGGGCCCCATGTCGGGCGGGTCGGCGATGGGCCACCAGTCGCCCCACAGCTCCTTCCCCCCATCCACCGTCAGCGTCTGGCCCGTGACGTAGCCTCCGGCGGGGCTGGCGAGGAACGCGACGTGCCATGCGATCTCCTCGCAGGTGGCCGTCCGCTTCATGGGCACGAAGCTCCGCATTTGCTCGATCAGGTTCAGCCCGGCAGGGTACCGGCGGAGCCCGCTCGACGCCACGAACCCCGGGGCGATGCAGTTCACCCGGATGCCTCGCGCGGCCCACTCCACGGCGAGCGTGCGACTCATCGCCTCCACCCCGGCACGGGCGCTCACCGAGTGCGCCATGCCCGGGAAGGCCCGCTTGGTGAGCATCGTGATGTTCACGATGCAGCCGCCATTGTCGAGCATCCAGGCATCTGCGGCCGCCCGGGTGAGGTTCCAGGTGCCGGTGAGGTTGGTGGCGACGACGGCATCCCAGCCCTTTGGACGAATGGCCTCGGCCGGCGAAAAGAACTGCCCCCCGCCGTTGTTCACTAGCAGGTCCAGGCGCCCGTGCGCGGCGAGGACGTCGGTCACGAGCGCCGTCACGGAGTCGCGATCCCGGATGTCGACGATGGCCCCGAACACCTCCCGGCCGAGCTCCTCTGACAACCCCGCCGCGGCGGGGCGGATGTTGGCCTCCTTGCGGGACGCAATGACCACGGTGGCGCCGAGGCGGCCAAGCTCGCGCGCGGTAGCGGCGCCGATGCCCGTGCCGCCTCCGGTGATCAGGGCGACCTGACCGGTGAGAAGGTCGTCGCGGAAGATTCGGCTGTGTGCCATGGGGGCCTCCGGGTGGGATCGTTCACCCGTCAGCGACGCCGTCGCCACTCCCACTACACTGGCGCACCATGAGCACCCGCCACGACATCCGCGACCAGGCGGATCGCTTCCTCCACCACTACACGACCGAGCTGGCCCTGCTCGCGTTGATCGTGGTGTCGGTGGTGCTCACGGTGGTCGAGGTCGCGATGCGGCCCGGGCTGGTTCACTCGGTGGTCGAGGGCGCCAACGATGGGATCACGGCGCTGTTCGTGGTCGAACTGGCGCTCCGCTACTGGGTGGCTCGGAAAAAGCGGCGGTTCTTCCAGCGATACTGGATCGACATCCTCGCCGTTCTGCCGCCGGTGCGCCCCCTCCGGGTGTTCCGCGTGCTCCGGATCTTCCGGCTCTACCGTGCCGGCGTCCTGATGACGCGACGGTTCTCGGTGTTCAACTCGTCGTTCCGAGGAACCTCCGGCGACCTGTTCGCCGTCGTGCTCGGCTCGCTGGTGCTGCTGCTGTCCACCGCGATGATGCTGTTCATCGCCGAGGGGCGAGGGGCTGTGTTCGGGACCTTCGAGGACGCGCTGTGGTTCGCTTCGTTCAGCCTGGTAGCGGGCGAGCCGGTCGGGCCGACGCCGGTCACCGAGCTCGGCCGGTGGACCACGCTGCTCCTGATGGTCGGTGGCGCGGGGCTGTTCGGTGTGTTCGTTGGGACCGTGTCTGCAGGCGTCGCCCAGCGGCTGTCGGCGAACCTGGAGCAGCACGAGTTGGATCTGGACGAGCTCAGCGAACACGTGGTGATCTGCGGCTGGAACAAGTCGGGGCCCACGGTGCTCACGGAGGTGTTCGCGCCGGGAACGCCGCCCGATCGCGCCGTGGTGTTGATCACCGAGTCGCCGGCGCCACCCGCAGACCTGCCCATGGCCGAGGTCCGCAGGGAGCACCTGTACCACCACCACGGTGACTACACCCAGGTGGATGTGCTGGAGGCCGTGAGCATCAAGCGCGCCTCCATCGTGATCTTGCTCACCGACGAGATCGTGCCCCGCTCACCGCAGGATCGGGACGCCCGCACGGTGCTCGCAGCGCTGACGATCGAGCGCATGGCGCCGCATATCTACACCGTGGCGGAACAGTACTCCCGGCAGAACGAGGAGCTGCTGCGGATGGCGGGCGTCGAGGAGATCGTCATTGGCGACTGGTACGCCGGCATCATCATCGGCTCGGTCGCGGCCAACCGGGGGCTGGTGAGCGTGCTCGACGAGATCCTCACGGCCGCCCACGGCAACACCTTCCACACCATGGAACTCACCCCTCGCTGGGTGGGGCGAACGGTGGCGGAGCTACACAATGAGCTGTTCGTCCGGCACCGCGCGGTTCTCATCTCCGTCGAGAATCCCCCGCGGAATGTGGTGGTGAATCCGGAACCCACCCGTGAACTGATGGCGGGGGATCGGTTGGTGGTGCTGTGCGGAGACGACTTCGTCGCGCTGTGAGGTCAGCAGACCCGCAGGTGGGAGAGTCCGCAGGCGCGACATGCGGCGTTGAACACCTCGGCGTCGTCGTCCAGGCCGAAGGTCGTAGAGGTGTCTTCCTCCAGATCGTCCTCGAAGTACCGAACCACCACTGTAGCGGTGGGGAGCAGCGCTGCGTGGGCACGCGCAGCCTCGACGAACGCCAGCAGGCCGCCGACCAGCTGATCAGCGAGCTCGCCGTCGAGATGGTCGCTTCTCCGCAACCGCTCAGCGTGGGTCGCAACGCGCGTTGCGAGCTCGTCAGCGGCGAGGGGGGGCTCCGCGATGAGGCCCTCGACCGCCGCGCGGGAGTCGGAGAGCAGTCCATCCCACCAGTCGGTGGTCGGCGCGGTGGGGCTAGAGGTGTCGTGCGGCGTCGGGCCGGTGTACAAAGGCGTCTCCGAGGCGGGCCCGGTCTCATGTAGGCTCCCGGGCACAGTGCCGGCAAGTCGAGAGGGAGTCCAGATGCAGCGCTTTGGGTCGGGCATCCGCGGGGAGTGGCTCCTTCGCCCCGACGCGGCCTTCCTCAATCATGGCTCGTTCGGAGCGTGCCCGCGGCGGGTTCTGGAGTACCAGCGCGCGCTGCAGGACGCCTTGGAGCGTCAGCCGGTGGCGTTCATGCTCGGTGTCGAGGCCCGTCTTCGCGAGGCGCTGCGCCCGGTCGGGACGCTGCTCGGAGCGCACGCCGACGATCTGGTGTTCGTGGCAAACGCTACGGACGGCGTGAACGCGGTGGTGCGTTCGCTGGAGCTCGAGGCGGGCGACCGGATCGTGACCACCAGCTGGGCATATGGCGCCGTCGCGAACACGCTGCGCTACGTCGCGCGGCGGGTGGGAGCGACGGTGGAGGTGGCGCACCTGCCGTTCCCGGTCGGTCCGGAGGGCGTGGACTGGGGCGAGGTCGAGGCCAAGCTCGATGGCGCCCGGTTGCTGGTGATCGACCACATCGCGTCGAAGACCGCGGTCGTGTTGCCGGTAGAGGCGATCGTGGCCGCAGCGCGCGCGCGAGGCGTGCCCGTGCTGATCGATGGAGCCCACGCGCCGGGGCAGATCCCGTTGGACCTGGACGGGCTCGGGGCCGACTGGTGGGTCGGCAACCTGCACAAGTGGTCGTTCGCCCCGAAGGGCTGTGCGGTGCTCCACGTTCGGGTGGACCGGCGCGAGGGGCTGCACCCGACCGCGATCAGTCACGGGCTCGACCGCGGTCTGCATGCAGAGTTCGACTGGACCGGCACGCGGGACCCGACGGCGTGGCTCTCGGCGCCTGCTGCGGTCGCGTTCGTCAACGACCTGGGCATTGACGCCATGTGGGCCTACCAACATCACATCCGTGAGCGTGGACTCGCGTTGCTCACGGAGGCCTGGGGCGTCGAGCGCACGGCGCCCGCAAGCTGCCTCGCCGCCATGGCGACCGTGCCGCTGCCGTTCGAGGCCGAGGCCACCGAGGTGGTCGGCAACGCGCTCCGGGCCCAGCTGTGGGAGCGGCATCGAGTGGAGGCGCCGTTTGTGCCACTCGATGGGCGGATGTGGCTCCGGTTCAGTGCACAGGTGTACACCGACCTGTCGGAGGTCGAGCGCCTGGCCGCTGCCATCGGGCCCGACGGCGTGCGATGATCCACCCGAACGATGTGGCGCTCGTGCGCGCCCTGGCGCCCGCCACCGAGGTGGCCCCAGGCTCGGCCGTGGTACACACCGATGCGCTCGGCTGGCTCGGTTCCGTGCCTGAGTGCTCCGTGCACGCCGTGGTGACCGATCCGCCCTACGGCGTGCTCGAGTTCGAGGCGGCCGACCACGACAAGCTACGCGCCGGCCGCGGCGGTGTGTGGCGGATCCCCCCGACCCTGGACGGAGTGCGCCGGCGCCCGGTCCCGCGGTTCACGGTGCTCAAGCCGGCGGAGCTGGACCGGCTGCGCGCCTTCTTCAAGCGGTTCGCCGACGAGGTCCACCGCGTGCTCGTGCCTGGCGGGCACCTGTTCCTCGCCTCGAATCCGCTGCTCTCCACGGTCACCTTCGGCGCGATCCTCGAATCGTCTCTGGAGAAGCGCGGCGAGGTGATTCGGCTGGTGTCGACCCTGCGGGGAGGAGACCGGCCCAAGGGCGCTCACAAGGAGTTTCCAGGGGTCACGGTGATGCCGCGATCCGCCTGGGAGCCGTGGGGGCTGTTCCGGCGGCCCCTCGATGGCACCGTCGCGGCGACCCTTCGTCGGTGGGGAACGGGCGGCCTGCGCCGGACCGCCGAGGACCTGCCGTTCCGGGATGTGTTGACCTCGGCGCCGACGAACAAGCGGGAGCGGGCACTGGCGAACCACCCATC
>JBLFXJ010000268.1:0-11366 GCA_047609825.1 Myxococcota bacterium | reverse complement strand
AGGGTCAGCGATTCGGCCAGCAGCGCGACCGTCCCCGCCCGATCGAGGCGCGGCACATCAACGCGCGTGGCGCCGGTGGCCAGCAGCGCATCGACCCGCGCCGCGAGGGCTCGATCCCGCTGCAATGCCTCGGAGCGGAGGGTGACGAGCACGAGCAGGCGTCGGCTGTCGGTGTCGTCGGCCGCCTGGAGCACGGCCTCCGCGACCGCGAGTCCGTCGCCTTCTTGGGTGGCCCAGTGGGCATCTTCGACCACCAAACACGACAACCCTCGCCACGACTGCGATTCGAGGTGCCGGTACACCTCGCGTAGGCCGATGCCGGCGGGGACGGGGTCCTCCTCCGGCTCGAGCAGACCGCACCACCGTGCCAGCGTGTCCGCCTCCTCCTCGACGCGCGCATCGAGGTGCCCCCGCTCGCGCGCCAGTCGCCGCTTCAGCCGCGCGGTGAGGCTCTGGCGTGACTCATTCCATGGGCGGAGCAAGCCGCGCGCCGCGCCGGCGTACCCATCCTCGCGGCCGGTCGGACGCTCGTGCGTGAAGCGCACGGTCTCCGCCCACCCGCCCTCCTCCAGGGCCTTCGAGATCGACTCGACGATCTTCGACTTTCCGCTGCCGGCCTCCCCGATCACCAGCACGACTCTCGGCCGCCCGGTGGTGCCGACCTCTCGTGCGGCGCTCCACAGTTGTCGCCGGATCACGCCTCGCGCAACCAGCGGGATCTCCCGCATGGCGAACAGCGACAGGGAGGCGCGCGCGGTGGCACCCAGGCCGCTCGGCTCCGGGGGTGCCACGGGCAACGGCGCGGGGAAGGGGCGGTTCCAGCGGGGCACGTTTCGATCGCGTCCGTCGCCCGTGAGGTCCGACGCCGAGAGGTCGAACAGGGTCGAGCGGTCGTTGACCGGTTCGTCGGACTCGGGGGCGGACACGCTGGGAGCCGACGGGGCGATCGTTCCCGGCTCAGGGGCACGTGGCCCCTCCCACCGCCGAGCCCGCCCTAGCGCCAGGAGCTCGGTGCGAAGGTCGGCGGCGAGGTCGTACCGAGACAGCGGCTCAGGTGCGAGGAGGTTCGCGAGGATGGTCTCGAGGCCATCCGGCACCTCCATGCCGTCCCGCGGCGCGAACTCGGGCAGCGGGGCCGACAGCGCGGTCTGGTCGTCAGCGAATGGGCGCGAACCGGTACAGATCTCCCACAGCATCACGCCGACGCTGTACAGGTCGGTCCAAGGGCCGTAATCCCTCGGCAACCCCAGGTATTGCTCGGGGGACATGAACCCCGGCGTCCCCTCCATGCGCCCACGTTTGCGAGCCAGGGCCGAGGTGGCATTGGCCAGCCCGAGGTCGGCCAACCACACATGAGGCCCGCCGTCCGGTCCGCTGTGAAGCAGCACATTCTCGGGCTTGAGATCGCGATGGAGCACGTCGCGAGCGTGGAGGTGGGCCAAGGCGTCGAGGAGCTCCACGGAGAGGCGCCGCAGCTCCGGCCACTCGGGTGGAGCGTCTCTAAGCGCGGCGAAGCTCCCGGCGTCGGCGTAGGCCAGCCCGAGGAACGGCGTGCCGTCGGGTGTCTCGCCGTGGTCGTGCAAGGGCACGATGTGCTGGTGGGAGAACCGGGCGCTGATCCGGATCTCGAGGTTGAACAGCTTGCGGAAGCGAACGTCGGCGGCGAGGTCTGGACGGACGATCTTCAACGCGACGGGAAGATCGAGCAGCACATCGTGCACGCGCAGTACGCGGCCCATCCCGCCTTCACCGAGCAATGGGTCGGATGTGGGCCGGTAGCGAGGGGGGAGCCGCAGGTCCACGCTGTACGTTCCTCCGCCCGTGCGGTACCCCGCGGTCCGGCGGGCGTCGACTGTTCGGGCTAGGACAGCCGGCTGGCGGGGTTTGGCGATGTCAACCTGGAGTCGATGGCAGCGAGGGTGGGTCGCAGAACACCCGGCGCTGATCACCACAGAGGGCACACTCACCTACGGTGGGCTGACGCAGCGCGTGGCCCGCGCGGCCGGGTGGCTCCGAGGCCGCGGCGTCACCCAGGGAAATGTGGTCGCGCTCCAACTGCCCCGATGTCTGGCGTTCTTGGAGCTTCACCTTGCCTGTCTGGCGATCGGTGCGGCGACGCTGCCGATGAACGACCGGTACACGGCCCGGGAGGTGGCGTTCCTCCTCGATGACTCGGACGCGCGACTCGCCGTGCTCACAGACCGGGTCGCGGCGGAGCTGGGGCGCGGCGTGCCTGCCAGCAGCGCTCGGGGCGAGCTCGACAGTGCGCCGGAAGATGCTTTGGATGCGGTGGTGTCGCCCGATACGCTCGCGGTGCTCTGCTACACTTCTGGCACGACAGGTCGGCCGAAGGGCGCCTGCATCCTGCACCGGAACCTGATCGCCACCGTAGAGGCGCTCCACACCGCATGGCGATGGTGCAGCGATGACGTGATCGTGCACGCGCTGCCGATGTACCACATCCATGGGTTGTTCCTCGCCCAGCACGGCGCCCTGCGCGCGGGGGCCGTCGCCGTGTGGCTGGATGCGTTCACCGCCGATGCCGCGCTCGGCGCTCTCGCTCGGCACCACGGCACGATATTCATGGGTGTTCCGACATTCTACCACCGCCTGCTCCAAGTGGCCGACCCGCTGCCGGACCTATCCTCGGTGCGGTTGTTCACGTCGGGCTCGGCGCCCCTCCCAGCCCAGGTGCACCGCGAGTTCGAGGCTCGGTTCGGTCACCGGATCCTCGAGCGCTACGGCATGACGGAGGTGGGGATCGTGTTGTCGAACCCCTACGACGGTGAGCGCAGGCCGGGTGCCGTCGGCTTCGCGCTGCCCCAGGTCGAGGCGAAGGTGATCCGCGCAGATGGCGTGCGCGCGGACGTGGGAGAGGTGGGACAGATCTGCATCGCGGGGCCGTCGGTGTGCGCGGGCTACCTCGGCCTGCCCGATCGGACCGCCTCCGCCATCGTGGATGGGTGGATGCATACCGGCGATCTGGGGCGGGTGGATGCCGACGGATATTTCCACGTTGTCGGGCGTTCGAAGGATCTGATCCTCGTGGGGGGGCTGAACGTGTACCCGCGGGCCGTAGAGTCGGTGCTGTGCGACCATCCTGGGGTGGCGGAGGCCGCGGTGGTGGGCGTGCCGGACGCCGATCTCGGGGAACGGGTGGTGGCGGCCGTCGTGCCTCGCGGTGTTTACGGCTCGGTCGACCCAAATGCGCTCGCCGCATGGTGCCGCGAGCGTCTGGCAGCCTACAAGTGCCCGCGAGCGTTCCACTTCGTGCTGGAGCTGCCGCGCAACAACATGGGCAAGGTCACGAAGCAAGTGTTGCGTGACCGGTTTGCCGAGGGGGCGTCGTGACGATCGGAGTGGTGGTGTGCGACTTCGGAGGCCCCCAGTCGGCTGATGAACTCGAGCCCTTCCTCGCTGCCCTCCTGGCAGACGTGTTGCCCGGGCCCAGCGCGCTCACCGCTGCGGTGGCGCCCCTCCTGGCACGCGCTCGCGCAAAGCGTGTGCAGCCCGAGTACGAGGCGATCGGGTGGTCCCCGCTCGTGCCGACCCACCGCGCCCAGGTGGAGGCGCTCAGGGTGGCGCTGGGTCCGGATGCGCCCCCGTTGGCCTCTGGGATGATGTTCACGCCGCCGACGATGGATGCGGCGGTGCAGGAGCTGGTGGATCAGGGCGTGGACCGGTTCATCGCGCTGCCCATGTTCCCACACTACAGTCTCGCTACGACCAACGCCGCATATGGCTTCCTCTACGAGGCGCTGGAGCGCGCGGGTCTCGCCGACCGTCCTGTGCAGTGGATCCCGGGCTTTCACGACCATCCGCTGTACATCGAAGCGCTGGCGGCCACCATCCGGGCTGGCGTGCACGACACGCCAGGGGAGGGGCCGGTGCATCTCCTCTTCAGCCCACATGGGCTGCCGTTGTCCTTCGTTCGGCGCGGCGACCCCTACCCTGATCAGGTTCGGACCACGGTTCGCACCGTGATCCGCCACATGGGGTGGGAAGGGTCGTGGCATCTGGGTTGGCAGTCGCGGGTCGGCCCCGTGCGCTGGCTCGAGCCCTCAACGCCCGATTCCATCAGGCGGCTCGCGAGCGAGGGGGTGCGTCGACTGTGCATGGTGCCAGTGGCGTTCGCGAGCGAGCACCTGGAGACCCTATCCGAGATCGACCGCGAGTACCGGGAGCTAGCGGTGCACTCCGGCATCGAGCACTTCGGACGTGCGCCAGCGCTGGGGCTCGAGGCCGGGTTCATCGAGTGCCTGGCGGTGCTGGTTCGCGACGCTGTGCAGCGGCATGGTCACTACACCTGCATGCGGTGTCAGCTCCCGCAGCCGGAGTCGCATCGGCGTCAGAAGTCCTGCCCGAACTGTCGCTTCACCTTCCCCAGGTTCCTTCGCGAGGGACGATGACATTCAGATCTGGCCAGCGGAGCCGATCGCGTTGACGAGCAACACCGCATCCCGATAGGCCCGCCCCGCATGACCATACGACTGGCTGGGCCAAACGATTTTGAGGCGGCGATCACCGAGATCGGCGACGCCGATCGCGTAGCGGTGGACACCGAGTTCCACGCAGAAGGCCGATTCCTTCCTGAGCTGTTCTTGCTCCAGGTGAGGGTTCCATCCGGCAACACCTGGATGTTCGACGCGAAGGGCGACGGAGGTATCCGCCGCCTCGGTCCGGTCCTCTGCGGACGTCCGTGGGTGCTCCATGCCGGTCAGCAGGACCTCCGGATCCTCCAGGCCTGGTTCGGTGCGCTTCCCGACGTGGTGTACGACACCCAGATCGCCGCGGGACTGCTCTGTGAGAGGTACCCCGAGGGGTATGCCTCCCTGGTGCACCGGTACCTGGGCAGCACCATCGAGAAGGTGGAGCGCCTGTCGGACTGGAGCGCACGCCCGCTACGGCCAGAGCAACTCGCATATGCCGCGGCCGATGTCCAGCTCCTGTTCGCCCTGTGGGACCGGCTGGTGGAGGATCTGACGGCGCTGGACCGGCTGTCTGTGGTGCAGGCAGCGTGTGCCGATCGGCTGCCGCCAGCATCCCCCAAGACCGCTGCGCCATCCTGGCGGAACCTCATGGCGGTGCCCGCGCTCGACGATCCGTCGGTCAAGGCGCTCGAGGCGCTCGCCGCTTGGCGTCGCACCCAGGCCGTGGACAACAACATGCCCGAGCGCTCGGTGCTGGGGGATGGCTTGATGATCCAGCTGTCGCGGGCGCGTCCGGATTCGATCCGAGCCTTGCGGGCAAATCGGCGGATGCCCAAGTCGGTGGTGCGCCGGCACGGCGAAGCGATCGTGGGCGTGATGCGAGCGGTCGCGGCCGACCCGGCCCCCGCGCCGCTCGTGGCCCGCTTCCGCACCCCGGAGTGGCGCAGGCTGGACTGGCTGGATTGTTTCGCCCAGTGCCTGGCCCGTGATGAGAGTTGGTCCGCCAACCTCGTGCTCCCTCGGCCGCTCCTCGCCGAGCTGGCATGCGCCACGCCGCTCGACCGTGAGTCGCTGGACGCGCGACTGGGTTGGCGCAGTGCCCTCGCCGGTGCGCAGCTGTGGGAGGCGATGGCGGGTCAGGTCACCCTGAGTTTTGGGGCAGATGTCGCCCGAGGTCCCGCCGTAAGGGAATGAAAGAAAATTTCCGACGCACTTTATGTCTTTGTGTAACCCCGAATATCGGCTGTAAGGGCCAACCAGGAAGGAGAGAGCCTGTTGCATGCGGCGGAGCATGGGGCGAATATCTGGCCACGGGCAACGGCCCGACGGCACACCCACTCAATCTTCCTGCCTGGAGTTCCCCATGCTTCGCTTCCTGAACGACGAGAACGGCGCCACTGCAATCGAGTACGGCCTCATCGCCGCCCTCATCGCCGTCGTCATCATCGGCGCGGTCTCCGCGCTCGGCACCTCGATCTCCGCCACGTTCGACACGATCTCCAGCGCGCTCTCCAGCGCCACGTCGTCGGTCGGCACGGCCAGCTGAGCATCCGCCTCACGGCGGCGGCGGCCGGACCCCTCGGGGTCCGGCCGCTCTTCGTTCGAAGGGCGTCCAAGGTGCCGACCTGCGCGACTTGTCTGCGCCGCCCCGCGCTGCACTGTCGGAGGGGCGCAACCCGCATGGGGGGCAATTGTTAGGTTCGCGGACGATAAATAGTGGATGCGCGGGAACGCCGCCCCCTTCAGGGTCGATCTGCGCTAAAACCCGAGCGCAGCGCGGGTGGACCGCGCCAACGGAGGGAACATGGGGAAGCGCCAGACCGGAGGACGCGTCCGAGCAGCCATCTTCCTGCTCGTGTCCTTGGCTGCCGCCTTCGTGGCCAGCGTCGTGATCTACACGGTCATCACGAGCTACCAGGCCGAGCTGGTGGACGCTCAGCTCCCTGAAGAGACGGTCAAGGTCATGGTCGCTGCACGCACGCTGCACCAAGGGCAGACCATCGGCGCAGAAGACCTCGAGATGAAGTCGCTGCCGCCAGACTTCGTGCCCGACTCGGTGCTGCGGGAGGTCGATCAGGCCATCGGCCGCGTGCCTCGCGAGCGCATCCTCCGCGGCGAGTTCATTCGCGAGGAGCGGCTCGCCGACCCCGAGGCTGGGCTAGGCCTCAACGCGATCATCCCGCGCGGCATGCGCGCGGTGTCGATCAACATCAGCAGCGGTTCGGCTGTCTCGGGGTTCCTCAACCCTGGAAACTACGTCGACGTGCTGGTCACCCTCCCCGGTGGCAAGAAGCGCGGCGCTAGGGGCAATGAGATCGAGATCGAGGCCCAGACGGTCACGCTGCTCCAGGCCGTGACGGTCCTCGCGGTCAACAACCGCCTTGGCGGGGGCCAGCGGATCGCGACCGACAAGGTGAAGCCCTCCGTCACGCTCGCGGTCACGCCAGAGCAGGCAGAGAAGATCACCCACGCCGTCACCCAAGGTGGCGTCACCATGACCTTGCGCAACGACATCGATGTCACCCACGTCGAGAACAATGGCGCGCAGGTCGACAATCTGCTCGGCGGCAAAGATGGCAGCAAGCGCATGACCATCGCCGAGTGGAAGCAGCGCATCGTCAAGCAGCAGGACGGTTCGCTGATCATCATCAAGGGCCCGCAGGTCGAGGTCCAGAAAACGAAGCCCTGATGCCCTCTGGTAGGCTCCCCCTCCCACCCCGAATCCCCAGAGTACCGAGGCTGCTCCATGCGTAGTCCCGTCTCCCCAGCAACGGCGCTCATCGCCGCCCTCTTTGCGGCCACGCCGCTCGTTGCCTCCGCCCAGGAGGAGCGTGCAGACTGGCTCGACATCGAAGTCGGCAAGAGTGTCGTGCTTGAGACGCCCCGAGTCCCGACGGCTATCGCCATCACCGATCCCAACGTCGTCAACGTCGAGTCTCTCGGCGAGGCGAGCAAGATCCAGGTGCAGGGCATCGCCATCGGAACGACGGACCTCATCGTTCAGTTCGGTCCGGGCATTCCGCCCATGATCTACGAGCTGACCGTTCACCGAGACATGTCGGATTTGATCCGGCGTATCGACGCAATCGTGGAGGGTGAGCCACCGCGTGTCTTCCCGCTAGGCGAGCGCATCGTGATCGAGGGCGAGGTCGACGATCTCGACACCCTCGAGCAGGTGGCTCTGGTTGCCCGCATCTACGATTCCGACTTCGTGAACCTGATGCAGGTACGCGGCGATCATCAGGTGCAGCTCGAGGTCCTGTTCGCGGAGGTTTCGCGATCTGGTACCCGTGATCTCGGCTTGAACCTGCTGTACGGCAACAGCACGCTCGCGGCCGGCTTGATCGCGCCTGGCACGTCAACCGTGGCGGTCCAGAACAGCGCCATCCAGTCGATCAGCGCGGGCGCCGGCAACGGCGGCATCGCTGGTCCGGTCACTGGTGCCTACCAGATCGCGGGCTTCGCCAGTCAGATCGATCTGTCGGGCGTCATCTCGGTGCTCGACGACTTCTCGCTGGGCAAGATCCTGGCGCAACCGACTCTGGTCAGCCTCTCGGGGCAGCAGGCGGACTTCCTCGCCGGTGGCGAGGTGCCGATCCCGCAGGCCCGCGGCGGTGGTGGTGCAAACGCCATCTCGGTTCAGTTCCGGGAGTTCGGTGTTCGGTTGGCCTTCGTGCCCACAGTGCTCGCGAACGACGTGATCGACGTGCGCATGGACCTCGAGATCAGCGAGCCCGACTACGCCATTGGCACACGGGTGACTGGCATCGAGATTCCCGGGTTTATCTCGCGAAAGAGCAGGTCACACCTCCGCATCGAGAGCGGGATGACCTTCGCCGTCGCCGGGATGATCTCGGAGCGCAGCAGCTTCTCACGCGCCGGAATTCCCGGTTTGGGTCGTATCCCAATCCTGGGAATGTTCTTCCGCCGCGTTCACCATGTCCGCTCTGAGAACGAGGTCGTGATCTACGTCACGCCCCGCCTGGTCCGCCCGCTGGCGCCCGGGGAGATCCCGGCGCCGCCAGGCAGCACCGAGAACAACAACCCCAGCGACTTCGAGCTCTTCCTGCTCGGCATGAACCATCGCCCTGGCTCACGGACGGCCCAGCCGACCGGTGCCGTCGGCCTGCAGCGGTAGCGGAGGCTTAGTGCGCAATATCGGGAGAGGGTCCGGCGCGGCCACGGTCGTGCTCGTCGGCCTGGACGGCGACGCGATGGGGCTGGTGCGCGAGACGTTAGCGGCCGAGGCGGTGCTGCCGAACGCCCCTGTCGGGTTCGGCGACGCGATCGGCGTTGTGAAGCGCGCGCGCCCGGACGTGGTCATCGTTGGGTACTCGCGGGCGATCGATGCCGCACTCGAACTCGCGGAGGCGCTTCGGCGGGAGCAGACGCCCACGACGTTGGTGGCCCTGGCCGATAAGTCTGATGCCGAGGCGATCCTGGCCGCAATGCGGGTGGGGTACAAGGAGTTCGTGGTCCTGCCCGACGATGCGGCCCGGCTCCGCCAGGTGGTGCACGAGGCGGCTTACGCGCCGGATGACGAAGAAGACAAGGGCTTGGTCGTCGCAGTGACGGGGGCCAAGGGCGGCGTTGGTGCCACCGTACTGGCCACACACCTCGCTGCAGAGCTCGCGGCGATTCACCGGGTGCTGTGCATCGACCTCGACTTCGGCATGGGCGATGTCGCATCCATGCTCGACCTGTCGGTGCGGGATTCCATCGCAGAACTCCTGCCCCGCGCCGATCGCATCGACGAGCGGAGCCTCACCGGATCGGTGATCGTGCACAAGTCCAAGGTGCACGTGCTCGCGACGCCGGATGAGATGGAGTCGATCACCGAGGTGCGCGGTGATGATGTGTTCGCCGTGGTGAATGCAGCGGCGCGCGCGTACCAGTTCGTGATCGTCGACTGCGGTTCCTACTACGATGAGGGCGTCACGGTTGCCCTGTCGGTCGCCGATGCGGTGGTGCTCGTCACCACCCCCGATGTCACTTCGGTCCGGGACGCATTCCGGCGGATCAAGATGCTCAACACCATCGGGGTGGAGAAGGAGCGGATCCGCTTGGTGGTCAACCGGTTCAGCGCCAACGCGTTCGTGTCCCTCGAAGACATCAAGCAGAACCTGGGCATCGGAATCGCCGCCACTATCAGCGACGACCCTCGGATCGTCGAGCAAGCGGTGAACGAGGGGCGCCTCGTCCGCGACCTGAACAAGAAGTCGGACGTGGCCCGCGATATCGCGAACCTCGTGGCGGTTCTTACGGACGATCCGGAAGAAATCGCCGAACGCAATAAGCAGGAAGACAACCAGCGCTCGGGCGGCTTCTTCGCCAGTCTGTTCAATCGGGGGTGATGCTTGGGACGCGGTAGGCTCATCGACCGAGTGCGGGGAGCACAGCAGGGACGCCTTGGTAGCGGGTCCTACGCCGGCGCGTCACAGGGCGGCGACTTCGAGCGGATCAAGAAGGATCTCCACAACGAGCTGATCGAGTCCCTCGACTTCGATCAGGTGGGGAACACGCCGCGCGAAGAGCTCGCGCAGCGGCTTCGCGCGACGCTCACGGAGAGGGTCGAGGCTCGGCAGCTGCCGCTCAACCGGATGGAGCGCGAGCGGTTGGTCGAGGAGATCCTCGACAACATCCTCGGGCTCGGGCCGCTGGAGCCGCTCCTGCGCGACCCCGAGGTCAGCGACATCATGATCAACGGCGCGAAGACGGTATTCGTCGAGCGCAAGGGTCGGATCGTCAAGACCAACGTTGTGTTCAACGACGACAAGCACCTGATGCAGGTCATCGAGCGCATCGTCGCGGCTGTCGGTCGGCGGATCGACGAGCAGAACCCGATGGTCGATGCGCGCATGCAGGATGGCTCGCGGTTCAATGCCATCGTGCCGCCGCTGGCGCTCGATGGTCCCTGCGTGTCGATCCGGCGGTTCGGCACGATTCCGATCACGGCGGAGGACCTCGTCGCGCTCGGGTCCTGTCCGCGGCCCATTCTCGAGGTTCTACGCGGCGCCGTCAGGTCGCGCCTGAACATCATCATCAGCGGTGGCACCGGATCTGGAAAGACCACGCTGCTGAACGTGCTCTCCTCCTTCATCCCAGAAGGCGAGCGGATCATCACGATCGAGGACTCGGCGGAGCTGCAGCTGCAGCAGAACCACGTGGTCCGCCTCGAGACCCGCCCGCCGAACATCGAGGGCAAGGGCGAGGTCAACCAGCGGGATCTGGTGAAGAACTGCCTCCGGATGCGCCCCGACCGGATCATCCTCGGTGAGGTCCGTGGCGCTGAGGCGATCGACATGCTCACGGCCATGAACACCGGCCATGACGGTTCGCTCGCCACGGTCCACGCCAACAACAGTCGGGACGCCTTGGCGCGGTTCGAGACGATGGTTGGCATCGGCATGCCCAACATGGGCGATAAGTCAATCCGCGAGACGATCGCGCGCGCCTTGGACCTGATCATCCAGCAGGAACGTCTGATGGATGGCAGTCGGCGCATCATGTCCGTGACCGAGGTGACCGGCATGGAGGGTCCGGTCATCACGACGCAGGACATCTTCGTGTTCGAGCAGCGCACCATCGACGAGCACGGCAAGGTTCGCGGCGCATTCCGCGCGACGGGCATCCGCCCGCGATTCGCCTCGCGACTCGCGGCGAACGGGATCCGCCTGTCGCCAGAATTGTTCCGCTTCGAGCTGGAGGTCTGACGTGCCAGAATGGGTCGTCGTCATTGTGCTGGCGGTCGTCTTCACGTCGGTGATCTCGGTCACCCAGGGGCTGTATTGGGCCTGGGTGGCGCGCCAGGAGCGGCAGCAACAAGAGCTCGTTCGTCGCTTGGGCGGTCAGGGCTCCGACCAGGGCCTCCAGGAGAGCATCTTCATCCAGGAGGAGGACGACGCTGCGGCGGCGGCTCTCGGCTCCGCGGGTGAG
>JBLFXJ010000267.1:0-11375 GCA_047609825.1 Myxococcota bacterium | reverse complement strand
TCGGGCTGTCAGCCCGCCTCGCCGACGGCAGCACCATCGAGGTCGCCGACCTCCCTGCCAAGGCCGCGCTGTGGTCCCGGTTTCGCGGCGAGGTCCGGATCCAGGTGCTGAAGGGCGGCGCGAAGCGCCGGAGTTACGTCCAATCGGACATCTTGCTCGACCACCCGGTGCCGGTCGTCGGAGACGCTCCTTCGGCCCCGATGGACCCGAACTGGCGTGACGCGGCGGACTACTCGGGGCCGCCGCCCACATGGCCCCGGGCGAGCACTGTGTTGCTGGCCTTCGGGGAGGTCTTGCGGTTGGAGGAGCTGCCGAGGGAGGCATTCCGCCCGGCTGTGGAGCTGCTGGCGACCGTGTGGTCGGCGGTGGTGGCGGCCGACGTGAACAACGAGCCCCGCATGCTGCGCGAGGTGCGCCGCAGCATGAAGGGCCAGGCCCCCGAGGCGCTGGTCGAGCTGCTGATCGAGCGGAAGCGCGCCGAGTTCGCCGAGGACCCGCGGATCATCATGGTGTCGGACATCACGTGGACCAATGGGCAAGCGAACGTGAACGTGCACTTCTCGGTTGCCCGAGGCCACTGACGCCCCGCGCTCGCGGGGCAGGGGAGACTGATGAGCTGGGATGATGAGGCGGCGACCTGGGACGACAACGCTGCCGTGCGCGCCTACAGCCACGCGGCCCACCGCTCGCTGCTCGAGGTGCTGGCCGGCGCCGGGCGGTCGCTCGCGGGAGCGCGGGTGCTGGACTTCGGCTGCGGCACGGGCCTGCTCACCGCGGCCATCGCAGCCGATGCGGCGCATGTGGTCGGGCTGGACGTCTCGTCCGCGATGATCGGCGTTCTCAGGGGTAAGTCACTGGACAATGTCACGCCGCTGTGCGGAGATCTCGCCGCCCTCGCCGGCGGAGAGCACCTGCCGACGGGCGGGTTCCAGCTGGTCACCTGCTCGTCGGTGTGCGCCTTCCTCGACGACTATCCGGCGGCAGTCGCCACCCTTGCGTCCCTGCTCGGGCCGGGCGGTCTGTTCGTTCAGTGGGACTGGGAGCTGGATCCCGCGGCGGAGTCTCCGATGGGGTTGAGCCGCGCCTCGATCCAGTCGGCTCTGACCGCGGCCGGTCTGGTGCGCGTGAGCGTGGGCACGGGCTTCGAGCAGGCATTCGAGGGGCACGTCATGTCGCCCTTGCTCGGCGTGGGGCATCGTCCGCAGGGCGGGTGATCGGCCACACGCCTCGGCAGATCGTCAGCGCTGTGCGGCCAGCGCGTCGATCCGGCCTGCGATCACGTCGCGGGCGTGCCGGAAGTGGGCCATCCGCGCCTCATCGGTGAGGTCCTCGTGCTTGCGGTCGGGGTCGGGCATGGCCCAGCTCAGGCGTCGTGCGTCGCCGAGGAACACCGGGCAGGATTCTTCGGCGCACAGCGTGATCACCAGATCGACGGAATCGGGGTCGATGCTGTCCACGTGCTTGCTGTGCAGTCCAGCGGTGGGCACGCCGAGCTCGTCCAGCGCCCGAACGGCGAGCGGATTCACCCGGCTCGGGGCGCTCCCGGCGGACTGCACCCGCACGCCCTGACCGAGCCGCGCCTTGGCGAGGGCCTCGGCCATCTGGCTGCGCGCGGAGTTGGCGACACAGAGGAACAACACGCTGTCGAACGGCATCAGGCACCTCGGAAGGACGACGTGGGGTGGTGCCGCGCCAGATGATCTGGTGCCTCCCGCACCCGGTCGGTCATGGCAGCGGCGCGGCGGATCCGGTACCCCCTCCGCCCCCGCCTCGGAGAACAGATTGGGTACACGCGATCGCCGTATCATCGTGCTCAGCGACGTCGAGATGGGCGCCGGGGACATCTACGACGACTTCCCCCATCCGCAGTTCCTCGCACGGTGCATCGACCGGTGGGGGAGCGCGCGCGGTGCGCTCGACCTCGTGTTCAACGGCGACACCTTCGACCTGCTCAAGGTGTCGGTGGACGGCGCTTGGCCAGCCCTGGTCACCGAGGCCGTGGCGCTGCACAAGTTCGAGCGGGTCGTGGCGGCGCACGGGCTGGTGTTCGAGGCGCTCGGCCGGTTCCTCGACGCCCCGGGGCGCACCGTCCACTTCGTGGTGGGCAACCACGATCCGGAGCTGCTGTTTCCGGCGGTCCAGCGGCGCCTGCAGGAGCGCATCGGGGCGCAAGTGAAGGTGCACCCGGTGGGCGTCACCTTCGGCGACGTACACATCGAGCATGGGTCACAGACCGATCCGATGTTCAAGTTCGATCCTGCGGCGCCGTTCGTGGATACCGCCGATGGCCCGGTGCTCGCGCTTCCCTGGGGGTCGCTGGCTGTCATCGAGGTGGCGCTGCCGCTTCAGCCGCTGCTGTACGACCTCGACCGGCTCAAGACGCGCCGACGGGTGTTCGAGCAGCTGCCCGAGGCGCGCGACCTGTTGATGTCGGCGTCGTGGCGGTACTGGACCCGGGATGCGCGGGCGTGGTTCCTCGGCCGCCATCCGGTGAAGCAGGCGAGCTGGACAATGGTGAAGGAGATCGCCTACCGGTTCAGCACTGGCGACCCCGACCTGCACACGGGCGACGAGGCCTACCGAGCCCGGCTGCGCGTCGGACCCGAGAGGGTCATCGTCGCCGGCCACCTGCATCGGGCGAAGCTGTGGTCCTATATCGACCGTCGACTGGTGGTCACCGGGTGCTTCCGAGACGAGTTCCCCCTGGGGCTGGACGGCATGATCGGTCGGTCGATGCCGAAGTCCTATGCCGATATCCGGCTGCGAGACGGCCGCCTGCGCGCGGTCTCGCTGCGCGAACTTACCGGCCCTCCTCCGCCGAGAGGGCATGTGCCAGCGACCCTCGAGGCGGTGCGAGAGCGCCTGCGTCCGCACCTCCTCACGGCCGCCGAGCAGCGGGTGCTCGATGCCGAGGCGGAGTCCCAGCTCGAGCGCGAGGCGGCAGATCGCCGCGCCGCGGAAGACTAGCCGAGCAAGGGCGCGACGAGCAGGAACGCCGCCAGCCCGGCCGGGTACACCACCCCGACGTTGGACACGTTGGACGAGGTGAGGTTGTCGAGCGCTTCCTGGGTGTCGGCCAGCCCGCTGAGACGGCCACCTACCGCCGACGTCTGGTACACGGCGAAGAAGCTGATCAGCTCCGGGATCGAGGTGCACACTCCGAGGATGAAGCCCGCGAGCGCGGGGTGCACGCCGAGCTGCTGCACCACGTCCTTCGTGGCATCACCCAGGAACACCCCCACGATCGCTATGGTGATCAGCGAGGTGACGGCGAGGGTCATCCCGATGGGCAGGCTGCCCTCCGCGGCCTCCGGCTCACCCTCCGTGCCAGGGGCGTTCAGCCGCTTGTCCAGGAACCGGTAGAGCAGGAAGAACGAGAACAGCGTGGGGATCACAGCCCAGTGTCGGTCGACGCCCAGCTGCATCAGGCCGATGGGCAGGGCGATGGCGGCGAGCGCGAACCCGATCTCGTCGGCGAACCGACGCCGGAACAGCTCCCCGCCCTGCCGGAACCAGGCCACGGCACTGAGCAACAGCACGCCGTTGATGATGTTGCTCGAAGCGATGTTCCACAGGCCGGCCTCCCACACGCCAGCGAGGCCCGCCGCCACCAGACACACGAGCTCGGGGACCGAGGTGGCGAAGCCGGTGACCTGGCCGCGGGTCTTGGCAGACCAGGTGAGCGCCCCGGCGATGTGGTCGATTCCCCGGAGCAGTCCGTACTTCACGGCGAGGATGATCAGCGCGGCGGTGACGATCATGGTCAGGATCGCCATCGGGGCTCCTGCGGGTTGACGGGCGCGCCCTCATGGGCGCGGGTGAACCGTAGTCCATCGCCGCGGGCCAGGTGCGCCTTCCGTCGCCATCCCCGTCATGGCACCCGGGACGCTGGGCGCTCAGGAAGGCGGCTTCAGCAGGGTGGTGCAGTCGATCAGGTCGAGCAGATCGCCTACGGTGGCGCCGCGCTCCACCGCATGGCGGAGCGGCGCGTCACGCACCAGGCGGTAGTGGTTGCGTCGACCGTCCTTGCTCACCTCGAGGTAGTTGCCCTCGGATAGTTCTCGGACGATGCGTTGAACCGCGCGCTCGGTGATACCCACGCGGGTGGCGACATCCCGCAGCCTGAGGTCGGGCTCCCGCGCGAGCACCAGCAGGACATGACCGTGATTGGAGAGCAGGGTCCAGTGGGTCGACGTCGCCATGTCGGGTCTCCATGTACACCACGTAATGTTTTCACGAAACTGTGCACGCGAAAAATGATTCGTGTTTAAAAGGTCGCGCATGGAGCCCTCGACGATGGAAGCCCTCGACACGCCACCCCTCGAAGCCCTCCTCATGGTGCTGCTGGAGAGCTGCCAGCAGACGCCGGGCTCGGAGCGCATCCGTCGGTCGGTGGAGGACGTGGCCCAGGGCGACTGGATGTCGGAGGTGACGGACGCCGGCGACCGGCTCGGTCTCCGGATGCAGTGGATCTCCGCCACGCCGGCGGAGGCAGCAGCGCTGGCGCGGCCCGACCTCCCTGTGTTCACGGCGAGCGCCGACGGCCTCGGCCAGTCCACCTGGTGGGTGCTCGATGGCGCGGGGGCAGGCCGGGTCCGCGCCACTCCCATCGGGGATCCACGTGGTGGTCGGTGGCTCACCCGGGGCCAGCTGACCACTCGCCTCGGGCCGGAGGAGCGGCCGTGGGCACTGGTCGAGCCGCTGCTTCCGGCGTCGCCGATGGCTGCCCGGGAGGGGCAGCCGACGCCGTCGCCGTTCCGCAGGCTGGTCGGACTGTTGCGGTTGGAGCGTGACGATCTCGCTGCAATCGCCGCCTATGCTGTCGCGGTAGGCGTGCTCTCGCTCGCTACGCCGCTCGTGATGCAGGTGCTGATCAACTGGCTGGCGTTCGGCGCTCTGTTGCAGCCGGTGCTGGTGCTCGGAGTGGCGCTGCTGGTGTTCCTCGCCGTCGCAGCCGGCATGAGCGTGCTCCAGCGGGTTGCCGTAGAGACGGTGCAGCGGCGGGTGTTCGTGCGCATGGCCGCCGACCTCGCCGGGCGTCTGTCCCGCATCGACGTGGCGTCGTTCGACCGCGCCTATGGGCCGGAGCTCGTGAACCGGTTCTTCGATGTGCTCACCGTGCAGAAGGCGGTGCGGTCACTCCTGCTCGACGGCCTCGCGGCACTGCTCCAGGCGGTCGTCGGGCTGCTGTTGCTCGCGCTGTACCACCCGCTGCTGCTGGCCTTCGACGTGATGGTGCTCATCGCCATCGTGGTCGTGTGGTTCCCGCTGGGGATCGGGGCGGCGAAGACGGCCGTGGCCGAGTCGAAGATGAAGTACAAGGTGGCCGGGTGGATCGAGGAGATGGCCCGGCACCCGCTGCTGTTCAAGCTGGGTGGCTCGCAGCTCGGTCCCGATCGCGCCGACGCGCTGGTGCGGGGCTACCTGGAGGCGCGGGCCGCGCACTTCGCGGTGTTCATCCGACAATATGTGGGCATGCAGGTCGTGCAGGTCGTGGTGAGCACGTCGCTGCTCATCCTCTGTGGCTGGCTCGTGCTCCAGGGCCAGCTGACGCTCGGTCAGCTCGTCGCCGCCGAGTTCATCGTCACCTCCGCCCTCACCGGACTCGCGAAATTCACCGACAAGCTGGACACCTACTACGACCTGCTCGCGGCGGTCGACAAGCTCGGCACCCTGGTGGACCTGCCCACCGAGCGGGTCACGGGCATCTCCAGGCAAGCGGCGGGCCACGGCGCTGTGGTCGGGCTCGACGATGTGGCGTTCGCCTACCCGGGCTCGCCCGGTGGCTTGTCGGGCATCTCGCTCAACCTCCCCGCCCAGAGCCACACCGCGGTGTTGGCGCCGCCCGGCGTGGGCAAGAGCACTGTGGCCGACCTGATTCTGGGGGTGCGGGTGCCCTCGGCGGGCAGCGTGATGCGCGATGGCGTGGATGCGCGCGCGCTGCGCCCCGACACGCTGTACCGCGACGTGGCGTTGCTGCGGGCGAGCGAGCTGATCGACGGCACGCTCCGCGACAACCTGGCGCTCGGTCGGCCCGGCGTGGGTGGGGAGGAGGCGCTGCGGTGTCTGGACAAGGTGGGCCTGGCGGGCGTCGTGGCCAAGCTCCCGGACGGCCTCGACACCCGCCTGTCGCCGACCGGCGCGCCGCTGTCCGAGGGGCACATCCGCGCGCTGGTGGTGGCGCGGGCCCTCGCGGGCTCCCCGCGACTGATCGTGGTGGACGGCTTCCTCGACGGTGTCGGGCACTCCGCGCGAGAGGAGCTGCTCACGCCGCTGCTCGCATCGTCGGCCACCGTCGTCGTGTTCACTGAGGACGATGCGCTGTCGCGTCGCCTCGATCGCGTGTTCGAACTCTCTACAGGAGGGCTGAGTGAGCGTCCCTCGGTCTGAGCGCGGCTCCACCCGCTTGTCGCTCTCCCGCGACGCGGGGTTGCCAGCGCAGCGTCTGGTCAACGCCCCCACCGCCGTGCGCCGCATCGCGGCCGCGATCGTGATTCTCACGCCGATCATCGTCGTCCTGTTGCTCCTCATCCCGTGGCAACAATCCGCCACCGGCACCGGCCGGGTGATCGCGTGGGCGCCCGAGAATCGGCAGCAGCCGGTGGAGTCTCCCATCGATGGGCGGCTGGTGTCGTGGCAGGTGCAGGAGGGTGATGCGGTCGCCGCCGGCGAGACCCTGGTGCTCCTCGAAGACAACGACCCCAACTGGCTGGCGCGGCTTCAGAGTCAGCTGGAGGCGGCAGGGCAGGCGCAAGCGGCCGCCACCGACCAGGTGATCAGCTACGAGGCCAAGCTCGCGGCGGCCATCGCCGGTCGGGAACTCGCCCTCGCGGAGTACGACGCGAAGATCGCGGGCCTGCGCCAGAAGCGGGTGAGCGATGGTGCGGAGCTCGACGCGGCGTCTGTCCAGGAGGGCCGGATCCTGACCTTGCGGGACGAGGGCATCTCGTCGTCCCGAAGTGCGGAGCTGGCGTCGATGAAGGCGCGGAAGGCGGAGGCGGCGGCACAGGCGCGCGACGCGGAGATCTCGGCGGTCCAGCGGGCCCGGGAGAAGGCGGGCGCGGACGCGGACGCGAAGATCGCCGGCGCCCGGGCCGAGCTCGAGGCGGCCCGAGGCAAGGTGGCCGAGGCCCGCCAGAAGCAGATCGAGCTCGAGTCCAAGGTCGCGCGGCAGTCGGCGCAGAGCGTGAAGGCGCCCCGGGATGGCATCGTGCTCGCGGTGCACGGCGGCGCGGGCGGTGGCCAGGTGAAGAAGGGCCAGCTGCTCGTCACCCTTGTGCCCGCCACCACCGATCGTGCGGTGGAGCTGTGGATCGACGGCAACGACATGCCGCTGCTTCAGCGGGGCGACGACGTGCGCCTGCTGTTCGAGGGGTGGCCAGCGCTGCAGTTCGTCGGCCTCCCGGGCGGCAGCACGGGCACCTTCGCGGGCATCGTGTCGTGGATCGACCCGGCCGACAACGGCAAGGGCAAGTTCCGGGTGGTGGTGCTCCCAGACGCGGAGGAGCTCGCCTGGCCGGCGGCGGACCGACTGCGCCAGGGCGTGCGTGCGAAGGGCTTCGTGCTGCTGAGCCGGGTGCCGCTCGGCTACGAGCTGTGGCGCCAGGTCAACGGCTTCCCGCCGATCCCCGACCTCGACAAGGGCACCAAGCCCGATCTGCCCACCAACAAGAAGCCCCGTGCGCCCTCGGAGCTGAAGTGATGGTACTGCTCGTCCTGATCTGGGCGGCGGTCGCGGCGCCCCTGACCCTGGATGTGGTGCTCGAGGCGGTCGACGCCCGGGTGCCGGCGCTGGCGGCGGCGGAGGCCAAGCTCACCGAGGCGGAGGCGAAGCTGCTGTCGGCCCGTGGGGCGTTCGACCCCAAGCTCGCCGCCAAGGCGTCGGCCTACACCGGGAAATATGCTCGGGAGGAGCTGGACAGCAAGCTGCTGCTGCCCACGGCGCTGGGGCCCGAGGTGGAGCTCGGCTGGCGGCGTGGGGTGGGGGAGTTTCCGAGCTACGACGACAGCTACACGGCGGACGCTGGCGAGCTGCGCGTCGGGGTGAGCGCGCCGCTGCTCGAGGGGCTGGGGCTGGGGGCCGAGCGGGCGAAGCTGCTGGATGGTCGACTGGGGCAGCAGTCGGCGGAGGCGTCGCTGGACGACAAGCGCATCCAGGTGCGCCGGAAGGCGGAGGAGGCGTGGTGGAAGTGGGTCGCGGCGGGCGCCAGCGCCCAGATCGCGCTGCGTCAGCTGGAGCTGGCGGTGGAGCGCGACCGTGCGCTGCAGGTGGAGGTGCGGGAGGGGAGTCGGGCCCTCATCGAGCAGCTCGACAACGAGCGGGTGTTGTTCGAACGGCGAGGGAAGCTGGCGTTGGCGGATCAGAAGCTGGGCACTGCCGCCCTGGTGCTGTCGCTGTGGTTCCGCGATGCGGACGGTCTGCCGGTGGTGCCCGCGCCCGATCAGCTGCCCGCGCTGGCGCCGCCTGGGCTGAGCGAGCGAGGGCTGCAGGCCGACGTGGCGTCGGCCGAGCGGCGGCCCGACCTGCGTGTGCTCCAGGCCGAGGTGCAGCGGGGTGAGGTAGCGGCTGCGCGGGGGCGGAACCTGGTGCTGCCGCGCCTCGACGGCAAGGTGGAGGCCCGGCAGGATCTGACCGACGAGCCCACCGAGGTGGTGCTCGGCGCCGAGCTCTCGGTGCCGCTGTGGCTCCGGAAAGGGAGGGGCGAGCGGGACCGGGCGTCGGCGGCGCTGGCCCAGGCGAGCCAGGCGGAGCGTGGGCTCCGAGATCAGGTCCGGGCGGACGTGGCGGCGGCGCACCTGGCGCGGGAGGCGAGCGCTGAGTGGGCCGAGTGGTCACTGCTCGCGGCGGAGCGCGCGGAGCAGGTGTTGGCGCTGCAGCGGCGCAGCTGGGACCTGGGGGCGTCGGACCTGTTCGTGCTGCTCCAGCGGGAGGGCAAGCTGGCGGAGGCGCGGGAGAAGGCGGTGGAGGCGCAGCTTCAGCTGGCGCTGGCCGATGTGGCGCTGCGGGCGGTGGTCGGGGAGCTGTAGGTCAGAGGGAGGCGCCGAGGAAGATGTGGGTCTGATTGCGCGGGACCAGGACAGATCCCGCGGCCACGATGTCGTCCAGTCCGTCCAGGTTCACGTCGCCCACGACGACAGCGCCGCCCATCGTGACCACCTCGTCGGCGGAGAGCACCCCTACAGCGTCCCCGATCGACAGCTCGCCCGATGTCGGACGAATCACGTAGACCCGACCAGTGGACAACACACCACCGAACAGCGGCGCCCCGACGACCAGATGTGCGACTCCGTCGATGTGAGTGACGTCGTGCTCCCCGATTCCGGCCCCCATGGGGAACCCGTCCCCTGCGGTGGCCCATCGGTCGCTCCGTGAGCCGTCCGCAGCGAACGGCCCGAGGAGGATGTCCACCGTGCCACCTGTCGTTCCGCCTCGAAGTGCCCTGACGATGAGATCGTCGTGTCCATCGTCGTTCATGTCAGCCGCCTCGAGGCCGAACCCAAAGGCCTCGGCCGCTGGGTCGTCAATGCGGACATCCGCATCCTCCGCGAGGACGACACCTGTCAATCCAGCCACATCGGGGAATATCGACACGACGGCTGCGCCGAAGAACTCCTTGCCATCAGACGCGGGGTCGGAGACGACGGCGTCCGAAACTCCGTCTCCTCGAGCGTCGACGGACACCACGCGAGACCCGAAGAAGTCGTTGCCCTCAGAGGTTAGTAGCAGGGTCTCCTCGCCCAACGCAGCGTGTCCGCCGGTAGGGGTGAACAGTGCGACTCCACTCAGGGTCGCGACGGAGAGACGCCCAAAATCAACCGAAAGAGGGCGTCGAGACTCGACGATTTGCCCCTGCTCGATGGCGAGGTCCCAGCGCGCGTCACCAGGTGCAAGCGGCAGGTTCAGTGGCAGTTCGACCATCACAACGGCAACACCATCAGAAAAGCCATCGGAGTGCCCCGCTCGCTGGGCGAGGAACATCACCGGAGTTCCGTCCGACTCTCCGGGCAAGGCGGCCACTATGCCCGCGTCCAGAGGGATGGCCGGGCCCACTACGTGTGCCAGCGGCCCGTACAGAACGCCCGTCGACGAGCCTCCGATGATCGCGTCTGGCCATCCATCCAGATCAAGATCGGCGAGCGAGACGGTCCCGTGATCCAGGACCCCGTCCTCCACCACGTTGTCCGAGATGTCCCACCGCTCGAGTCCACAACCACGGGCATCGCCACTGCAGTCATCGTCGATGTCGTTGTCACAGATCTCGGGCGCGTCTGGACTCACCTCGGCGTCGTCGTCGGCGCAATCGCCCGGCCTCGAGACGAAGTCTGGCGGCGACTCGCAGCCGGCCGACTGTAAAGAGGGGTCGCCCCATCCATCGCCATCGGCGTCCAGATACCAGACCCGCTCGGTCACCGCGGGATCCTCGTCATCGCAGTCGGAGCCGTTCTCGACCCACCCTGCCGGCGCGTCGCACACTGCACGCCCCTGGTCATGGGCACCCGCGCCGTCGCGGTCTTCATCGGGGAACATGACCGTGAAGACCGCGTCCTCGTCGATGGCCAGATCACAGTCGTCATCGAGCCCGTTGCACCCGTCGGCAAGGCCAGGGTGACGGATTGGGTCAGCATCGTCGCAGTCGCCTAAATCCTTGCTACGGCCGGCAGGCTGACTGCACGCAGAGATGGAGGCGTTCGAGGCATCGCCCCAACCATCGCCGTCGCTGTCGACGTACCAGAGCACCGCGCCCCTGCCATCATCATCGATGACGCCGTCGCAGTCGTTGTCGACGCCATCTCCGCAGACCTCACGCCGACTTGGATGCACCGCCCGATCGTCGTTGTCGCAGTCCCGCCCGCCCGCTTCGGGCGGCAGCACTGCATCACCATCGCGGTCCAACGCAGCGAACAGTTCGGCATCGGTGACGATGCACCCCATGATGAGCGCGAGCCACACTCAGCACCCCACAGGGTCCGCGCAGGTGCCGGTCGAACCAAGCAGGCCCGCGGTGCCCGTGGAGCCCTGGCTGCCCGCACCATCGACCCAGAACGGACTCACGACGCCACCGGCGCCACCCGAACCCGCGGAGCCACCTTCGTATGTGTTGCTGACCGACACGACGCTGCTGCCCTGCGTGTAGATGCCGTATGAGGAGCCGCCGCCGCCGCCGCCGCCACCGCCACCGTGTCCGCCGTGCCCACCGTCTCCGCCGTCACCCGCGGCCGGCGAATCCTCGCTCGCCGAGCCGCCGGAACCGCCGGCACCACCGGGCTGGCCCGCTCCTCCCGCACCACCTGCACCGCCGTTTCCGCCGTCGCCGCGATCGAAGGTCGTCGATCGCGCTTCCACGCTCGAGGCCACTGCGAAGATTCCGAAGGAG
>JBLFXJ010000266.1:0-11533 GCA_047609825.1 Myxococcota bacterium | reverse complement strand
TTCCCCGAGCTCGGCGAGTGGACGACGCCGGTCCGAGGACTCGCCACGCGCACCGCATACCGCTACCGAGCGGCCGGCCTCACCGATCCGGCGCTGCCCGACGGCCCCCAGGGAGCGTGGACGGAGACCGAGTTCGGCGCGCTCGTGCTCACCGAGTACACGGAGGCCGCTGGCGCCGAGGCCGATGACGACAGTGTCGACCCCAACATTCCCCTCGCCGTGGTGCGCACCGTGCGGGTGGGCGATGGCGTGGTGGTGAGCCTGGCGGATGTGCGCCTGCTCTGGAACGGCTTCCTCGTCGATCCCGACAACGAGGTGTTCCTCGGCGACTTGATCTTCGCCGGCCAGGTGGTGGACGACTGGCCCATGACCACCCCGCCGCGCATCCAGCTCGCCACGGCGGCCGGCGGCGGGTCCGACAGCCCCGCCGCGTCTCTCGCGAATGCACGATTGCTACCGTTCGTGCTCCAGTTTCTCGCCTGGTGGGCGGTGCTCGGGCTGTGGCGGGGCTGGCCATTCGGCGTGCCCCGCGACCCTCCCGACGCCGGCCGCCTGCAGTTCGCCGACCACATCCGCGCCATGGCCCGCCGGTACAAGGGCGCACGCGCCACCCGCCACGCCGCCTCGTGGTACGCCCGCTTGTGGCTCGCCCGGCTCAAGCCAGCCGGCATCGTGCTCGCCGCCCAGCGACACGGCCGCACCCCCGAACAAGCCCGCGCGCTGGCCGACCGTGTCGCCGCGCTCGCCCGAGACCCTGGGGGTGCCGACACCCCCGACGACCTTGACCTGGTGGAGGACCTGTGGACGATCACACACCGCCGCTGACCGAGCCTGATGCGGAGTCGCTCGCCGGCTTCACCGCCACGTTCTCGTCCATCGAAGACGAGGTCGGCCGGGTGTTGCTCGGCCTCGACGAGGTGGTGCGATCGGTGATCGTGGGCCTGCTCGCCGGTGGACACATCCTGCTCGAGGGGCCGCCCGGCATCGGCAAGACCCTGCTCGCCCGCACCCTCGCCCGGGTGCTCGGCATCGGGTTCAAGCGCATCCAGTTCACGCCCGATCTGATGCCGTCCGATGTCACCGGCAGCAATGTGTTCAACCAACGCGAAGACGACTTCGTGTTCCGGCCCGGGCCGATCTTCACCCAGGTGCTCCTGGCCGACGAGATCAACCGGGCGCCCGCGAAGACCCAGGCCGCGCTGCTCGAGGCGATGAGCGATCGGCAGGTGACGGTGGACGGCACCACCCGCGCGCTGCCCACGCCGTTCTTCACCTTGGCGACGCAGAACCCCATCGAGAGCGAAGGCACCTACCCACTGCCCGAGGCGCAGCTCGACCGGTTCATGATGAAGGTCTTGGTCAGCCACCCGCCGCCCGAGGTCGAGGTGCGACTGCTCGAGCACACCCTGCGCGGATTCGACGCGTCCGATCTGGACGCCGCGGGCCTGCGAGCCCTGGTGGACGCGCCTGCCCTCGCCGCCCTCCAGGCCATGGCGCGGCGGGTGCGGGTGGACCGCGAGCTGCTCGAGTACATCGCGGCCGTGGTCGGCCGCACGCGGCAGCATCCGGCGGTGGACCTCGGCGCCTCGCCACGCGCCTCCATCGCCCTGGTCCGGTGCGCCCAGGTGCTCGCAGCCGCCGAAGGCCGCGCCTACGTGGTGCCCGATGACGTGAAGGAGCTGGCGGCGCCCGTCTTGCGGCACCGGTTCCTGCTCCAGCCGGACGCCGAGCTCGAGGGCACCCGGGCCGACGACATCGTGCGCAACATCTTGATGGACGTGCCGGTTCCCGGCTCGGTGAAGGCCGACGCGTGATCCCAACCGGTCGGCTGGTCGCGATCGCCTTCGTCCCGGTGCTGATCGGCATCGCAGCTGCGTTCGTGCCCCCCGCCGTGCTGCCGATGCTGGCGCTGGACGTGCTGATCGTGGCCGTCGCCCTGATGGACCTCGCACGCGCAGGCGGGAGGGTATCGGCGACGCGCGAGGTGGCGCCGGTCCAGGCTGTGGGGCGCGCCTTCGACGTGTCTCTCAAGGTGCAGAACCGCTCTGCCCGGCCGCTGTCGATCCGGGTCACGGACGACGCCCCTGGCCCCATGGTCGGTCTGCCCGCCGCGCTCACGCTCGACCCCTCCACCGAGGGGGAGGTTCAGTACGAGCTGCGGGTGGACACCCGCGGTCGGCAGAGCTTCGGCGGGATCACACTGCGGTGGCTCAGCCCACTGGGCCTGTGGGAGCGGCAGCTCCGGCTGGATACCCCCGAAGAACTACGGGTATACCCAGACTTTGCCCAACTTCGCCAGAGCGGCATGAACTCGCGCCTAGCGGAGCAGCGGGTTCCGGCGCGGGTACGGCGACGGCCGGGCGGTGAGAATGAGTTCCAGCGCCTGCGCCCCTATGTACCGGGCGACCCGTACCGGCACATCGACTGGCGGGCGACCGCCCGGCGGCGGGAGTTCACCACGCGGGAGTTCGGGCAGGAGAGCAACCAGAACCTGATCTTCCTGCTCGACACCGGGCGCATGGCCAGCGCCCGGTCCGGCGACGTGACGGCGTTCGATCACGGCCTGAGCGCCGCGGTGATGCTGGGACAGGTGGCGCTGCGCCATGGCGACCGGGTCGGCCTGCTCGCGTTCGACTCGACGGTGCGTGCGTGGCTGCCGCCGAAGGGGGGCGCCCGCTCCGGCTCGCGGCTGATCCGCGCGCTGTACGACGTGTTCCCGTCCCTCGACGAGCCCGACTACGCCATGGCGTTCCGCTGGCTCACCGCCCACGTCCGGCGGCGAAGCCTGGTCGTGTTGGTGACCGCGGTGGCGGACGAAGTGAACGCGGACCTGGCGGCGACCCTGGTCAGCGGTCTGGCGCGACGCCACGTGGTGCTCAATGTCTGGCTGCGGGACCGCGAGGTGGACCGATTGCTCGAGCAGCCCGCCGAGACCGACGACGACGTGTGGAATCGGTGCGCTGCCGCAGAGGTGGTGGCCCGCCGGGAGCGCTCCCTGCGGGGTCTGCGCCAGCGGGGGGCGCTGGTGGTGGACTGCGCGCCCTCCGAGCTCACCGGCACCCTCCTCTCCCGTTACCTGGAGGTCAAGGCTCGCCGCTTGCTGTGACCCGGGTGCGACGGCGCGATACGCTCGGCGACGTCATCCGAGGAGCCTACATGTTCGTTCGGCCCGCGATCCTCGCCGCCATTGTGCTGGCGCTCCCCGCTTCGGCTGCGGAGCCCGCGGGCCTGCCAGCCTCCGGGGTGGTCGAGGTGCTGCCCAGCTCGCCGATCCTTGCCAATGGCGCCGCCGTGGAGCTCCACCTCGTCGCGATGGGCCCCGACGGCGCACCGCTCGACCTGTCGCGTGTGCGGCCATCGGTCGACGTGGGCAGCGTTGGCGCCCTCCGGGCCATGGGTCCGGGATTGTACGTGATCCCGTTCACGCCGCCCAAGAGCGGCGAGACCGCGACGATTACGCTCAAGGGCAAGAGCGCGTCCAAGGTGGCGGTGGATGTCAACGCCACCGTGCGGCTCACGCCCGCCCCCGCCACCCGCATCACGGGCACCACGAACCCCGCCGAGCTGGTGCTCGGCCAGACCGACAGCGCCACCGTGTCGTTCACCGGCGCCTCGGGCAAGGGGGCGCTGGCGGTGCGCGCGGCGGCCGGCGAAGTGGAGAACCTGGTCGCGATGGGCCAAGGCAAGCACACTGGGCGCTACACGCCGCCCGATGTGAACTACCCGCACCTGGGCATCATCACCGCGACCGCCGACGCCGGCGCAGGTGCCGCCCATGGCTACGCCGTGTTGCCCCTCCTCGGCAACGTCGAGTACCCGGTACAAGCGGCCCCGAACGCCACGGTCATCCTCCGGATCGGTGACAAGGAGTTCGGCCCCGAGCAGGCGTCGCCCCAGGGCACGGCGTCGGTCTCGGTGGTGGTGCCTCCAGGCGTCACCGATGCCACCCTCGTGTCGGTGGTCGATGGCGAGTCCACCGAAGAGATCATGGATCTGCGGGTGCCCGAGACGCGCACGATGGCCCTGTTCCCCACCCCCGACACGCTCCCCACCGGGGTGAGCGTGCCGGTGCGCGCGGTGATGCTCACGCCCGACGGCAAGCAGGATGCAAAGGCGAAGCTGGTGTTCGAGGCCAGCAAGGGCGAGGTCGGCGCCGCGAAACACATCGGCAACGGCGTATACGAGGCGACGTGGACGGTCGGCAGCGAGCTCGGCACGGCCAAGGTCACAGTCAAGGTCGAGGGCTCCACGGTGCAGACCGATGAGCTGGAGCTCGAGCTGGTGCCCGGACTGCCGGCCGCGGTCTCCATGGTGGCCGATCCCCCCGTGGTCACGCCGGACGTGAAGAAGTTCACGGTCACGGCCACCATCGACGGCCAGGGCACGCTGGACCTGATCGGCGAGGGCGCGTCCATCGAGGGCTCCGTGAAGGGCAAGGCCAATGTCTTCGAGGCCACCTTCGGTGTGGTGCCAGACACCACGCCCCAGGTGCATGCGGTGCTCGCCCGCTCCGGCACCACGGGCCCGGTCGCCGGCCTCGTGCTGGTGCCCGCGCGCGAGAACCTGCCCGCCGACGGCGAGAGCACCACGCGGGTCGATGTGGTGGCGGTCGATGCGTTCGGCCTGCCCGTGAAGGACGTGAAGGTCACGCTGGAGCTGGTCTCCGGGGGCGGCAAGGTGCCCGAGACGGTCACCACCGCGAGCAACGGCATCGCCGCCATCAACTACACGGTCGGCGCGGCCTCGGGCGTGGCTCACCTGCGCGCCACCGCTGGCAGCGCCTCGGCCGACCTCGGTCTGCTGCTCATGCCCCCTGGCGTGGGTCCCACCGACCTGCCCCGCTCGGGCTCCCGCGCCGCGCAAGAGCAGGCCTGGGAGGGCCTCCTCCCGTCGCTCTGGCTCGGCGAAGATGCCGCTGGCCCGGCGGTGGCCGTGTACCCGGTCGGCCCGGCCGATGCGGCGATCGTCCGCATGGACATCCAGGCCGACCCGCCCTCGGTGCGCCCGGGCGAAGAGGTGCGCATCGTCGCGTCTGCGCTGTCGGCGGCGGACGAGCTCGTGCCCAAGGCCAGCGTGGATGCGCTCACCTCGGCCGGTACGCTCGGCGGCGTGGATGAGGCGGAGCCCGGCCAGTACTCGGTGGTGCTCACCGCACCCGATGAGGAGGGCACCGTCAAGGTGAGCGTGCTCACCGGCGGAGTGATGGGCCTGGTCGAGATCACGGTGGACAAGAACGCGGCGGTGCCGGGTTCATCCCCGTGGGGAGGTGCGGTGGCCGACGCCACGCCCGACGCGGAGCCCGAGGCCGAGAAGCCCCCGAAGGAGCCGAAGGAGAAGAAGCCGAAGGCCGAGGCCGGCGACTACCCATGGCTGCGCGTGCGCGGGAGCGGCGTGGGCTCGCTGTACGCGTACTCCCAGGTGCCGGGTGAGGAGCCGGGCCAGCTCCTCCCGAGCTCGGTCACGGTCGAAGGCGGCAACCGAGCCGTGCCATTCGGCTACGAGCTCGATGCGCGCGCATGGCAGCCTGGGGTGAAGTACCTCGGCTACCACCTGCTCGTTCGGCAGTCCCGCTACTCCATCGCCATCGCCAACGGCGAAGCCGCGGACTGGCTGTACCAGATCGAGGGCGACGTGGTGGGTCGGGTGCCGATCGATGTGAGGTCCAGCCAGATCTGGGTGGGCGGCAAGGCCGGTGTGCACTTCAACGACTTCATGGTGTTCACCGGGTGCCTCGATCAGGGGTGCAGCATCGACTACGGCCCCCTCGGCCTGCCGGGCCTCGCGCTCGGCATCGAGGCGGGCACCGAGATCGGCTCGCTGTACGCCATCGCCGGATTCACCCAGGGCTTCGGCAACTTCGCATTCCCGTACAGCACCGCGTTCGACCTCAACGCCGGCTACCACATCACGACGAACTTCTTCGTCGACCTGGGCTTCGGCACGATGTCGCGCAAGGTGGTGCTGGAGGGTGAAGACTCGGGCTCGGCCCGGGGCGAGCTCACCGACGGTCTGCTCGCGTTCGAGCTCGGCGTCGGGTTCGCGCTGTAGCCTCGCTGCGACGGCTCAGGGACGGTCCAAAAACAAAGTGTGCAGCACCGAGAGGGTTCCAGGGAGTCCAGGGCAACGAGGATGACGGAGGGGATAGCGAGCTATCCCGATGGAAGACGACGCAGAACTGGGCTTCCTGGGGCACTCGAATGCCACTACTTGTTTTTGGACAGTCCCTCAGGTTCAGTCGAACCAGCCGTGCAGCCAGCAGTGCCCACCCTCGGCGTACATCCAGAGGTCTCGGCCGTCTACCCGGAGCACTCGGTAGTCGCGGTCGAAGGCGTTCTGTGGATCCCACCACTCGCCCACCAGGCGCTCGACGGGCGATGACCGCTCCACCACCGCCCAGCCCCGCGGCAGCCGCACGGCCGCAGGCTCCCCCCCCTCCCACCGCACCTCCAGGCGATGGGGCTCGCGCAGCAGGCGGGTGGGACGCGGCGATTCGAGCTCCCACTCCCAGGCCTGCTGCAGTGCCACGGGGTCGTCGGACGCCAGGGCCTCGGCGCGACGGTCGACCCGGGCCCCGATGGACGCCCGCGGGAACCGCTCGGCCCGCCATGCCGCCTCGGGCCGCCACGCCTCGACACACACCGGCGCCACGAGCGCCGCATCGCCCAGGTGGTCGGAGAGCCGGGCGAGGAGATCTGGCAGCGGCTCGCGGGCCTCGCTCCGCTCCGTGAGCCCCGGCTGCCACCCGAGCTCGGGCACCACCTCGTCGGCCTCCAGCAGGATCTCGTCGACCGGCGAGGAGAGCTTCAGGCCCTCGAGCCGGCGCCGCACCAACCGCTCGAGCATCACCGGGTCACGCGTGGGGCGGCCGACGCGCACCGTGATCGACACCCGATCCGCCCCCGGCAGCTCGCCGAGGGTGCTCCGCGGCTCCATGCGCAGCACCACCCCGAGGCGCACCACCGCCTGGTCGCGCTGGGCGAGCTGCTGGGACAGCTCACCGAGCAGCCCGGGGAGCACGAACTGCAGCTGCAGCGTGCTCGTGGCCCCAGCCATGGGCGCCCGGACCGATGCCGCCTCGGGGTCGACTTCGCGCCAGTCGATGCGGTCTGGTGGCACCCGGCCCCGGGCGAGGTCGTGCAGTCGCACCCCCTCCGGGCCATAGCGACCCGCCACCGACGCCGGATCGAGGCGCGCCAGCTGCGAGACCCGCACCACCCCTACCGCCCGAAGTGCTGCGCGCAAGTCAGGATGTGGCCTCAGGGCCTCGATGGGCAGGCCGGCGAGCGCCTCGGCGGTGCCCCCGCGCGGAACCTGCACATCGTGCCCGCTCCAGGCGGCGAGCGCCAAGGCCGCCAGCGGGTCGTCGGCCACCGTGATGCGACAGTGATGCCCCAACCGCTGGGCCAGCCGCCGCGCCTCGCCGAGCACGGCCTCTTCGCTGCCGAACACCCGGGTGGTGCGGCTGATCTCCAGCGTGAGGGCATCCTCCCAGGGGGCGACCACCCGGTCGGACAGTGCGGTGAAGGCGCGCACGAGGGCGGCGCGGTCCTGTGCCTCGCCGACGGGGTCGAGGGGCTCGAGCACCACCCCGGGCACCAGCGCCCGCGCCTCCGAGGCGGTCATGCCCACCTCGAGCCCAACAGCCTGTGCGGCTGGCGTGCGGGACACGATGCGGGGCGCGTTCTTGACCTCGGCGATCAGCGCCGCGCAATCATCGGCCTCGTAGCCACAGCGCTCGAGGCGGAACGCCGGCAGCTGGACCACGAGGTAGCGCAGGGGGCGGACGACCCGCTCGGCGGTCACTGCCACGGCCCGCTCATCGGGGGCGGCGCAGGCAGCGGCGAGTGGGAGCCAGTGCGCCCGCCCCGATCGCGCACCACGGTGAGGCGGCCATCCCCCACCGCCAGCCGCACCTCGGCCGGCAGCCAGCGGGCGGAGTTCTCACCCAGCACAAGCGCCACCGAGTGCCCCCGCTCGCAGGCCCGGGCCCATCCGTGCCCGGTGGATCGCAGCACGCCGCCAGCGAGCCGGTCGACCACCACCAGCCCGAAGCAGCCCGAGCGCAGGAGCTGTTCGGCCGCCCACAGCTCGGAGTGCTGGCCATCGGCGGGCGGACGCACGACCAGGAGGCGGGACAGCTCCACCCCGAGTCGATCCAGAGCCGGCGGATACAGGCTCGCCTCCGAATCCACCCACGCCACCAGCCCGCCCGCCCGCATCTCCGCCGCCGCGAGGTGCAGCGCCAGCGACGTGACGCCGCTGCCCCGCGCACCGGTCAGCTCCACCACACCCGGCACCGGCAAGCCACCGATGAGCCGGTCGACCTCGGGAACACCGGACGGGGCCCGCGACCGCTGCACAGGCGCTCCGCCCTCGAGCAGACGGATGCGCTCGCGCAGGGAATCGAGCACTGCGGATCGCTCGCCGCTCATGACACCTCGCACCACTGAACATTAGTTCAGTTCCCGCTTGGGATCCAGTCCACCGAACCCGGCGCTTGACACCGTCGTGACAAGTGGATCACGATAGATGCAGACCGGACTCCCAATGAACGCCGTCGAACCGCCCCTCGCTCCCCTCCTCTCCTCCTGGCTTCGGCGCAACCACGCCGCAATGCTCGACGAGCTGGCCACCCTGGTCACCCTCGAGAGCCCCACCTGCGCTCCTGCCGCCTGTGAGCCGGTGTTCGACCACATCCGGAGCGCGCTGGCAGACCTGGGCTACCGCTCGGTGCGCCTCCCCGGCACCACCACCGCCGGCGCGCTGCTCAGCGTGCCGCCCGAGACCTCGCTGTCCGAGCCGCTGCAGCTGGTGGTCGGCCACGTCGACACGGTGTGGCCCCTGGGCACCCTGGCCCGCATGCCGTACCGGGTGGTGGATGGCGTGGCGACGGGCCCCGGTGTGTACGACATGAAGGCCGGCATCGTGCAGTTGCTCTGGGCGTTGCGGGGGATCGCCGAGCTCGGCCTCGCGCCCGCGGTGCAGCCCGTGGTGTTCCTCAACGCCGACGAAGAGATCGCCAGCCCCGATTCCGGCGACTGGCTCGACCGCCTGGCCACCCTGGCCGACCGCGCCCTCGTGCTCGAGCCCAGCCACGGCCAGCATGGCGCCCTGAAGACCGCCCGCAAGGGGGTCGCCCACTACACCGTGCGCGCCCACGGCCGCTGCGCCCACGCCGGACTCGAGCCCGAGCGCGGGGTGCACGCCATCCTCGAGATGAGCCACGTGGTGCAGGCCCTGTGCGGCATGGCAGATGCCGAGGCGGGACTCACCGTGAATCCCGGCGTCATCCGCGGCGGCACGCGCCGGAACGTGGTGCCCCATGGGTGCGAGGTGGACGTGGACGTGCGCGCCCCCACCTCCGCCGGGGTCGCCGACGCCGACCGCCGCATCCGCGCCCTCACCCCTACTGTCCCGGGCGCGCGGCTGGAGATCACCGGACGGCTCACCAAGGCCCCGATGGAGTCCACGCCCGCGAGCCAGCGCCTGTGGCGTCGTGCTGCAGCGCACGGCCACGACCTCGGGCTCGCCCTGGAGCAGCGGGCCGTCGGAGGCGCGTCCGACGGCAACACAACCAGCCAGCGCTGCCCCACACTGGACGGGCTCGGAGCCGTGGGGGACGGCGCCCACGCGCCCTCCGAGCACGTCCAGGTCGACACCATGCCCGACCGAGCGGCTCTGCTCGCGCTGCTCCTGCTCGACCCACCCTTGGCTGGGTAACCCAGGTACTAGCTCATGCTTCGGGGATCGCCCGCAGGTCGGCCAGCGCGAACCAGTACCCATAGAGATCGTACCGCTCGCCCACGGCACGCTGCTGGGCCATCTCGCCGCCCACATGCGCCAGCGGCTCGAACACCTCGGGCACATCCCGGATCAGATCGGCCAGACGCCGCGACAGCCCCGCGATCGCCGAGGTGTGACCGCTCCACACGGCGGCGGCGACCAGGTCGTCCACGTCGTACAGGGCCTCCTCGAGCTCCTCGAGATCGGGATCGCGGGTGACCATGTCATCCAGCTCTTCCAGCGGGTCGTCGCTCGCCACCTCGGCCCAGATCTCGTCCAACAGCGGCCCTCCGGGCCCGCTGCGCCACTCCACCGCCGGCGCCAACACATCGGGGGCCGCGCCGAGTCGCTCGGCGATGCCCGCGACGATGGCGATCTCCAGCGCGTCGGAGCCATCCACCGCTCCCTCGTCCAGGAGCTCGTCGAGCTGGTCGACGAGGACTTCGAGCTCACTGCGCACGGTGCCTCCAGGCAAGGCCCGCCCGGTTAACCCTGTGCTTCCTGCACAGCACGACGGACGGCCCATGCAGCTCGTGTTCGCCACCCACAATGCGCACAAGGCGGAGGAGGTCCAGGCCATCCTCGCAAACACCGGCATCACGGTGGTCACCCTGGCCGACCTCGGGTTCCACACCGAGGTGCCGGAGACCGGCGATACCTTCGTTCACAACGCGCTCCAGAAGGCCCACTTCGTGCATGCTGCCACGGGCCTGCCCTGTGTCGCCGACGACAGCGGCCTCGAGGTGGATGGGCTCGGAGGCGCTCCCGGCGTTCACTCGAAGCGGTTCTCCCCCGAGGCCACGGCCGAGGCGAACAACCGCCTGCTCCTTGAGCGGCTCGGCCCTGGCGCCGACCGCACCGCCCGGTTCCGCTGTGTGCTCGCGCTGGTCGGCGTGGGCAAGCCGCGCACCGTGAGCGGCACCTGCCATGGGCGCATCGCCGAGGCGCCATCGGGCGGCGGCGGCTTCGGCTACGACCCCCTGTTCCTGCCCGACGAGACCTCGGACCGCACGATGGCCCAGCTCTCGGCCCACGAGAAGAACGCGATCAGCCACCGGGGACGTGCGTTCAGCCAGCTGCCCGGCCTGCTGGCATGACCGCCACCCGCATCGACCTGTACCAGCTCACCTCACTGGTGCCCCACTGGGACGCCGGTCGCGCCGATGACCGGGTGTGCCTCACCTACTTCTCCCGCCGCCTCCCGCGTCACACCCACACCGGCGAGCCCGCCCGGCACCACCTGCTCTGGGCCGGCCTGCAGCGCTGCCTGGATCACCTGGAGCACGCGCGGTTCGACGCCGACGCCCTCTCCGTGCTCAGCGCCCACCCGATGCTCGGTCCCGCCCTGCAGCAGCGTCCGGAGCTGCTCCAGCGCCTCGCCGACTGGCGGTTCACGGGCTCGGTGCGCTCCCCCGCCGAGGGCACGCTGCTCACCGCCGGACCGGCCCACCGCATGGACGGCACCCGCCTCACCGTGGCCGACGTGCGCCCCGCCGCCTACTGCCCCTACCTGGTGGTCGAGACCGACCTGCTCTCCGCGAAGCTCATCGAGACACCCCTGCTCTCGACGATCAACCACATGACCATGGTGGCCACCAAGGCGGCGCGGGTGGTGCGCGCCGCTCGCGCCCACGGCGACCGCTCTGTGCTCGAGTTCGGCTCGAGGCGCACCCACCCCGCGGCCGCCGTAGACGCCGCACTCGCCGCCTACATCGCCGGCTGTGCCGCCACCTCCAACGTCGAGGCCCAT
>JBLFXJ010000265.1:0-11549 GCA_047609825.1 Myxococcota bacterium | reverse complement strand
GCATCGCGCGGGGGGTGTCTTGCATCAAGTCACGCTCTCTCGCCCTGGGAGGTTTTTGCACGCGGTCTGTGCCACTCATCATTGACACACAGGGCCAGCAGGCACCGGCTCTCCCTCATGCAGCCGGGATCACCGCTGATTCGGTCACCTGCCATCCAAGGCCAACACCAGCCCCGCCCGGCCACCTCAGCCGCCGGCCCCTCAGCTGCCCCCAGCCCCCAGCCCGCAGCCTCAGCCCGCAGCCCTGCAGCTACTCGCCGATCCTCACCCGCACCGCACTCGGCACACCTTCAACGGTCCCCACGAGAACATCGCCAGGCTCCACCGCACTCACCCCAGCCGGTGTCCCCGTGAAGATCAAGTCCCCCGGCCGCAGCGTGAGCGACGCCGACAACCGCGCCAGCAGATCCGACACCGGCCAGATCAGCTCCGACAGGTCGCCCCGCTGGCGCACCTCGCCGTTCACCTCCAGCTGGATCCGCCCCTCCCGTGGGTGCCCGATCACGCTCGCCGGATGGATCACCCCCACCGGCGCCGCCCCGTCGAAGTCCTTCGCCTCCGACCACGGCCGCCCCTGGCGCTTCGCGTCCCGCTGCAGGTCCCGCCGCGTGAGGTCCAGCCCCACCGCGTAGCCATACACACGGCCCAGCGTCTGGTTCGGCGCCAGCCCATGGCCCCCTCCGCCCAGCGCCACCACCAGCTCCACCTCGTGGTGCAGCTCCGTCGTGTGCGGCGGGTAGGCGACCTCCCGCGGGCTGTCTCCGCCCGCCACCGCCACCGCCGGCAGCGACTTGGTGAACCAGAACGGCGGCTGCCGCCCGTCGTCCCCCATCTCCCGGGCATGGGATGCATAGTTCCGGCCGATACAGATCACCCGACCGACCGGGAACACGCCGCCGCCCGCCACCGGCAGCGCCGGCAGCGACAGCGCCGGGATCACGGGGCGGTTGGCATCCTTGTTGCGCATGGGCACCTCCGGGGAGCGGTCAGCAGTCCACCGCCGTGTACGTCATCTCGACCGTGGCACCTGCGGGCGGCGCCACATCGAACACAACCACGTTCGCATCCTCCACGTATGCCCACGCGGGCCCCATCGGCATCCCGTCCACCGTGATCGTGATGGTGGCCGGGTCGGGCGTGCGCGACAGCGGGAATCGGCGGGCCACCTGCCCGCTCGCCTCGCCGAGGGAGGCCGCGTACGTGCCCCAGTTGCTGCTGCAGATGTCGAGGGTGATCCCGCCGGACAGCGCCGCAGCCTCGATGTACCCCGTGCCGAGGCTGCCGCAGGAGTCGTGCAGGTCGATCACGCTGGACACCACCACCAGCGATGGATCCGTCACATAGTTCTGGTAGAAGGCGATCCAGTCCGCCGGGTCGATGCCCGACTGCTCCGGCTCGTCCGACACCGCGATGATGTGCAGCAGCGCGCCGGGGCGGGCGAAGCCCTCGTTGCACCGTCCGGGGGCCGTGTCCTGCAGCGACACCCCGCTCAAGTTCAGCAGCGACTCCGTCAGGTCGCTGCCGCCGAACCCGAACAGTCCGCCCGAGGTCGCGTCCTTGAACACCCGGTCATAGTCCGGGGTGGACGGGGTGATGATGCCTTCCTCGAAGCAGCCGTGGTCGCGCATCACCACGCCGATCTGCCAGTCGAGGGTCACCGCGTCCACCTGGGTAATGAACTGGTCGAAGTTGTCGCCCAGACGCCGGATATCTCCGCCCATGGAGCACGAGCGGTCCAGCGCGAACAGTACGTCCACCGGCGGACTGTCGCCCACCACGAAGGTGTCGATCACGTCGGAGAACAGCGGGTCGGCGTCCTGCGACGCGGTCTGCGGGCCTCGGGGGTCGTTCGACTCCACGGTGAGGGTGCCGTAGTCAGCGCCCACCTCCAGCGGTGCGAACTCGATGGCGAGCGTGGTGGACGTGGCCGGCGGCAAGGTGAGCGGCCACTCGTTTGGATCCATCAACGCCAGGGCATCCGTGCCGTCGTACGACGTGCCGTCGATGGTGAGGTCGTCCAGGCCGACATTCGACAGCGTGACCACCAGGGTCTCGGGGCAGGACGAGGTGAAGGTGTGGTCGGCGGGCTCGATCAGCAGCTCCGGCACGGCGCCGAACCCGATCAGCGGCACCGGCACCTCGGGCGTCACCGGGTCGTCCGACACCACCACGAGCAGGGCCTCGTTCAGGTCGGCATGCAGCGGCGTGAACGCGACCTCCACCTCCAACGACTCACCTGGCTCCACCTCGAACGGCCACCCGGTGAGCAGCGTGAAGCTGCCGGTGCCGTCCTCGAGACGAAGGTCGCCGATGGAGAGCAGGCCGTCGCCCACGTTGTGTACGTTCACATGCTGCCGCTGGTCCTCGCCGGAGGCGAGCATGTCGAACACTATCTCGCGCGGTCGCACGTCGATCTCAGGCGCCGGAGCGTCGGGACCGCGCTCCTGGCCCTTGAGGTTGTATTCCTGGCAGCCCACGAGGAGGATGGCGGCGGCGAGTGCGAGGCGCATGCGACGGTCCGGGTCCGGTTGGGCGCGAAGGATACGCCTCGAGCCGGAAGATGTCACCCGGTTGTCAAGGGACCGCGGTGTTCACGCCGGCCTCTACCTTCCCCTCGCGCACAGTGAACACCAGCGTGGGGTAGCCGGCCCCGTCCTGCGCCACGAAGTCGCCGGAGTCGGGGCGCGGGTTGTCGTCGCCGCCGGTGCCGTCCTCGTCGAGGAACGCCAGCACCCCGTAGGTGACCTCGGTGGGCAGGTCTTCGAACAGGTAGGTCGCCATGTTGTCGCCGCGCACGGCGCCAGCGTCCAGCGGCGAGCTGCCGCGGCCCACCGGCTCGGACGTGACCGCGTCGGGGTCGTCGAATGGCGCGTCGAACAGGAGCACGTGCACGATGCCATCGGGCGCCGGAGCGTCCATGTCCCAGTACACCTCGATGAAGGCGTAGCCGAGGTCGGGCAGCGTGCCGGGCGTCTCGGTGCCGGTGCCGGTGCCGGTGCCGGCCGACAGCCCGGTCTCAGCCGGCTGATCGTCCTTGTAGGTGGGGCCGCAGCCCATGCTCAAACCCGCGATCACTGCCCAGCCAAGTCCACGCATCTGCCCACCTCCGAAGGTCCACCGCGCGGAGCCTACCAGCCGAGGGCAGACGGCGGGTGGGGCTGGTAGCCGCTCCCGCCGTCAGCGTCGGTTCAGCACGGCCCCTCGTAGTCCACCGGCCAGCCTTGCACCTGGGCCTCACAGCCGTTGCCGTAGGTCACGCCGTTCACGCCGCACACGGGGTCCCACACATCGGGGCAGAACAACCCGTCCACGGTGGTCTCGGCCACCGGCGACAGGTACCAACCGTCGGGCCAGCTGTCCATGGCCGCCTGGATGTACACCGGAGTGCCGATGCGGGCGCCGCGCGGCACGGCGAACTGGAGCGACAGCCAGCCATCGCCGCGCTCGTCGGCCACGCCCATGTAGGTGACGGGCCGGGGGATGTCGAAGCACAGCCCCACCGCGCCGGGGCAGAAGGCTGGGCCGTCCATCCGCGTGGAGAGCACGATGTGTGCCTCTTCGTCCAGGCTCACGCCGCTGAGCGTCACCCGCGCATCTGCGCCCGGTGCGATCATCCCGACCGTCCACACGAGCTCGCCCGGCGGGGCGCCGAGGTCAGCGTCGCCCTGCCACGACTCCGGCGCCAGATCCGCATCGCCGCCCGCACACCCCACCATCAGCACAGCCAGTACCACCCGCATTCGACCTCCACTTGTGATGGATCCACTGTATCCGTGGTGCCCTGCGATCAGCCTGCCTACAGACGGAACGCGCCCAGCACATCGAGCGCGACGCCGACGGTCAACGCCTGCCCGGGCTTCGCGGTCTCCGGCACCCGCCCCGCGAAGCTGAACGACTGCGCATACAGCGACGTGCTCAGCCACCGGGCCAGCGCGAGCTGGATGCGCGTGTCGACCAGCGCCTTGAACCGAAGATCCGACGCATCCGGGGTCGGCGTGTCCGCCCAGAGGAACGCGTCGAACACCGTGGTCCAGTACATGCCCGTGCCCAGTGTCACCCGGATCTCACCGTCGGTGCGCACGCCCAGCTCAGTGGGCTTGTCTGTGACCGTGAGGTCGCGCAGCGCGAAGGCGCCGAGCCGGAACCCGGTGAGCACTGCGGCCCGCTTCGTGCTCAGGCCCACCGTGAGGGAGGCGTCCCGCTGGAGCGGGTTCAGGCTGCCGTCGTCGTTCTCAACGGCGGTGAACTCGCTGTCGAACAACACCTCGGAATAGGGCATGAACGCCAGGCTTCCGACGGGGAACGAGGCCAGCGGCAGCGAGCCCGAGGTGGACAGGCGCAGGTCGTCGGCGGGCTCCTGCTGGTCATCGGCCGTGGTGAGCTGGCTGTACATCGCCACGGCCCGCAGGTCCCAGTTCAGACCTCGGCTGCTGTAGTCCAGAGCCACATCGGCGGTGGCGTCCAGGGTGGTGCTCGACGCGCTGGTGGCGAGGGTCTCCGGGAACTCGGCATACCGTTCGTCCTCGGCGCCCTGGAATCGCTCGAGAGCGAAGGAGACTCTTCTGGACCGAAACAGCCACTGCGGCGTGATGTCTGTGTAGCTGCGCGCGGTGAGCACGGCAGTGGGGTCTTCATCAGCGGCGTTGAGAGCCCGGAGCACGTTGAGGGTCGCCGCGCGGAGTGTCCGCGGGCGTCCACCCGGCCCGAGCACCGGTCGCACGGCGCGCCGCATGTCGAGCAGCCACGGGCTGTGTGCCTCGTCGAGCAGGCTGGCCAACACCGGGTCTGCCACCGCCCGATCGGTGGTCACCACCCGGTACACGCGATCGGCCTCGATGGCGCGACCGCGGGCCTTGGGAGACCGGCTTCCGAGGGGTGCGCCGCAGTGGTTGGGCACCACCCCATACGCCTTGTCGAGCAGGCGCCCGAACCGGTCGCCCGGAACCTCGTGCACCACGAGCTGGTCCAGCAGGGCCAGCTGGTCCACGACCAGGAGCTCGGACAGCGGCCCCGGGATCGGGGGGGCTGCGGGCAGCTCGGGAAGCAGGGCGACGTCGGCCCCGGTGGTCTCGAGCGCGGACTGGCAGATCAAGGTGGTCCACACCTCGTCGGTGAGGGCGGCGGTGGGGTCGGGGCCCGCCGGCAGGAGCGGTCGATCCAGCCGCGGGTAGCTTTGGGAGCGCACCGCGTTCACCGCAGCGAGCACCGCGGCGTCCGGCTCCAGGGCCGTGTTCACCCGGATCGGGTGGGCCCGCACCTCCGTCACCCGGTCGGGGCCAAGCTCCAGCTCCACCTCGAGCACGCCATCCAGCGGCAGGGTGGCAGCTGGAGGCGGGTCGTTCGCCCACGGCTCCCGGATGCTCCAGGTCAGCGACTCCACGCCGTCGATGCGCGGGCCCGCGTCTCCCACCAGCAGGTCCACGTCGTGCAGGCCGCGCTGCAGGTCGCGGAGCAGACCGGCGCTGGCCTCACCGAGCACCACGATCACATCCGGCGGGTCCGTGGCACGCAGGCGATCCACCTCGGCCTGGACCGCCGCCACCGGTGCGGACAGTCTCAGGTGCGGATCCGCCGGCACCCACCGCAGCCAGCCCGGGTCGACGAACCCGACGAACGCGACCGACACCCCCTGCGCGGTCGTCACCCGGATCGAGGCGGGCAGGTCGGGGGCGCCATCCGCGGCCTCCCAGTTCGCCGCCGTGTACGGAAGTCCGTCAGATTCCTCGTAGAACGGCCGAAGCCCGGCGGCGAGCTCCGTGCGTCCCGGGGCCAGCGCTGCCGGCTCCAGGGCGCGCAGCGTGGCGAATCCGGTCGGCCGGTGGAGGCTGAGCGCCCCGTCCACGACCGAGGACGCGCCGTCCACGAACGAGCCAGCGTCGATGAACAAGGCGTCGGGTGCCTCCGCGAGCAGCCGCCGCGTCGCGCCGATCTTCCGCGTGGCCTCTCGATCGGGGCGGCCCAGCACCTCCACCCGCTCTGTGTTGCCCGCGATGCTGACATCCACCGTGAGCCCGAGCCGGAACTCGAACCCGGTGAGGTCGTCCGGCACCGCGGTGCCCTGGGCGTGGACCAGAGAGGCGCCCAGCGAGCCTACAGTGCATCGGCGGATCTGGGCCGGCAAGCCATCCATCAGCTCGGCCATGGCAGGCGCCGCCGACGAATCGACCAACACTCCGCTGGTGCGGGTGAGCTGCGCCTCGGCGGGGGACGGCGGACCGCAGTCCAGGCGGTCGGCGTCGAGGAAGCCAGCGATTGTCCCTGCGCGATGGTCGTCTGCGATCAGCGCTGCATCGCCCCGGGAGAGAACGCCTCGGTGGGCCTCGACACGGGTGACCGTAGCGCCGGCAGCATCCAGTGCTGCGCGCAGGCCGTCGGGCAGCATCAGGTCGTACCGACCTCCGCCGATGCCGCCGGTCGCGCCGGTGGCGACCAGGCGCACGATCGGGGCGGGCTGGGTCTCGGGTTGCAGGGGGGCGAGGTCGGGCGCGTCTGCCGCGAGGCCCACCGCGGCCAGCCAGAGCGGGGTCATCAGTCCTCCTGTGCGAGCGCGGCAGAGGCCGCGCCCCCGGGGGTTACACTGATCGGGGGGAGGCGCCATGGCGCAGCCGCGACCGGACCACAGGAGCTGGGCGTTGGCCGTTGGTGGGGTGGCCGGCGCAGTGCTCGGTGCAGCCTTCGTCGCGGCCCCGATGGCGCTCGGCCCGGATGCGCCGGCGGGGCACGCCGCGTCTTCCTCCGTGTACCGGGTGCCACTGCCTGCGGCGCCGGTCCGACTCGAGGAGCGGGCCGACGAGGTGCGGCTGACCGTGTGCGCGCGCCGCTACGAGGGGCCATCGCTGCCGAGCGTGTGGGTCGCCGGCGTGGTGAACGTGGCGGAGCCCGGGTTCTACCGCTGGGTCGATGGGTTGCTCGCCGAGCAGGATGTGGTGTTCTACGAGGGTGTGGAGGGGCCGGAGCGTCCCCCCACCGACAAGGCCGGCCTCGGCGACATCGCCGCGGTTCTGGGTCTGGTCGAGCAGTCCGGGATCGACACCACCCGGCCGGACTGGCACAACAGCGATATGACGGTCACGGAGCTCGAAGCCGCACTGTACGCAGCCGGCGCCGAGGCGGACTACGTCCAGATGCTCCTGCACGAGGTAGACGACGACTACGGGCGGGCGATTCAGGAGCTCGGCGGGGTGGAGCCGCGGTTCGTGGCCCACGCACGCCACAGCCTGATGGCGAGCATCAGCATCCCACCGGCCACCGGAGATTCGCCAGAAGACAAGATCTACCGCGACGTTCTCATCGAAGCGCGCGACGCGGTGGTGATCGCCGACCTGCTGGCAGTAGCCGAGCGCCCCGAGGTGGAGTCGGTCGGCATCCTCTACGGAGTGGCCCACCTCGACGACCTGGACCGGATGCTGACGGCGGAGGGCTGGCACGGGTCGGGCGAGTCGTGCGAGACCGCCATGCGGGTCCGGCTGATGGAGATCGGGCTGGGCCACGTCCAGCTCAGGCAGGTACGCGCGCGGATGACGAGCGCGCGAATGCGCACTCGCTGACGCTGGATGCAGCGCAACAGCGCTACAGTGAACCGGTGGGGGGGCCTGTGCGCGCATGGTCGGTGTTGGTGTTGGCGGTGGTCGGGTGTGCGAGCGAGACCACGCTGTCCAAGTCGGACGATGGCGAGGATGCGCCGTCGCCGGTGATGACGGTGGCGCCGCTGGAGCTCGGGTTCGGCGTGGTCGTTCCGGGAGACGACGCGCTGCGCACCTTCACGATCACGAATGACGGAGATGCCGACCTCGACGTCAGCGGCGTGGCGATCGATGGCGGGGCATATGCCCTGTTCGATCCGTTGTTCCCGGCCACTCTCGTCCCGGGCGAGGTGGTGGAGGTCGACGTGGTCTTCGCCCCGCTGGGCGGGCTCACCGACGGCACGGCGACCGTCACGGGCTCCGATCCCATCACCCCTTCCACCGACGTTCGACTGCTCGGCGAGCTCGGCCTGCCACAGCTCGAGATCGACCCGCCGGCGGTCGACTTCGGGTCGGTCCCGCTGCTCTGCGAGGAGCAGACCTCCGTGCAGCTGGTGTCCACCGGCAACGTGCCGGTCACCGTCGACCGCGCCCTGGTGAGCGGCGACGGGTTCGCCATCGTGTCGTCGCCGGAGTTCCCCGTGGTGCTCGTGCCGGGCGACCGTGTGGCCATCGAGCTGTCGGTCGTACCCGACCAGGAAGGCGTGCTCGATGGCGCGCTGGTGGTTGGATCCGACGACCTCGCAGGAGACGATATTGCGCCACTGTCCGCGTTCGGGCTCCAGGACGGAGAGTGCATCCCGCCGGCGGATGCCGAGCTCGTGTTCGACGTGCAGTACGAGCGGGCGGACGTGGCGATCATCCTCGACACCTCCAGCTCGATGGGCGCCACCACGTCGGCGCTCGCGAGCCAGTTCGCGTCCATCTCCTCGGCACTGTCGGCCTTGATACCGGATCTTACCTGGGGCGTGGGCACCTTCGACGACTACAACAACGTCGGGTATGCGGGCGACCGTCCGTTCCGGCTCGAGCAGCAGCAGACCGACGACCTCAGCCTCGCCGGGGGCGTGCTGTCGAGCATCTCGCTGGCGGTGGGCGGCGTGGACTGGGAGGAGGCCTCCTCCGAGGCGCTGCTGCAGGCCGCCCAGGGCTATGGCTATGACCAGAACTGCAACTTCGCGTTCGATGGCGCCACCGATGTGCAGCCGTTCCGGGCCCAACCTCTCGACGCGTTCAGGGGGTTCGCAGCGGGTAGCTACGATCCTGGCGTGCCGGGCACCGGCGACCAGGGCGGCATGGGCTTCCGCGAGGGCGTGTTCCCGATCTTCATCCTCGCCACCGATGCCACCATGAAGGAGGGCGGGGTGCATGCCACGCCGGGTGGCTGCCCCGGTGATGCCACCGTGGTTGACGTCATCTACGCGATCAACGAGCTCGGAGGCTCGTTCATCGGCGTCGAGGTCGTGGGCTGGGGCGCGAGTCCAGTCGACCAGATGGAGGCGATCGCCATCGGCACGGGCTCGTTCGGCGACCTGGACGGCGACGGCATCGACGAGCCCACGGTCACCCGATGGTCCGGCTCGGAGGTTGAGTTCCGCGACACCATCGTCCGTGCCGTCGAGGCCCTCGCGGGCGCCGCGGTGTTCGACAAGGTCGAGCTGGAGACGGTGTTCGATCCTGCCGGCGTGGTGCTGGGGATCGCGCCGGATGCCTACTACGACGTGGTGGCCGGCACCGAGGTGACCTTCGACCTCACCCTGGACGGCGAGATGCTGCTCGTGCCCGATCCGGCGGCGTCGGAGGCGCGGTTCCACCTGATCGCGGACGACACCCTCGTTCTCGCGGAGCGATCGATCTGGGTGCGGTGAGCGTCCTGGGATGCAGCATCCGTGCGCGGCGCAGGCCCTCCGGGTAGTCTCGCCGTCCGGAGGTGCGAATGCGTGGATGGATGGCACTCGCCTGGCTCGCGATCGGATGCGCCAAGGCGCCGCCAGAGCCGTGGGGCAGCGGCACGGGCCCCTGCGCCCCCACCGAAGACACCCGCACCTTCGCCGTGCTGCACCTCAACGATACCTATCGGATCGAGGGGCTGATGGATGGGTCGGGTGGGCTCGCTCGGGTGCGCTCGCTGCGGGAGTCTCTCGAAGAGGAGTGCCCCGACCTTCTGGTGACACACGCGGGAGATGCCCTGTTCCCGTCCCTCACCTCCAGGTTGTTCTACGGCGAACAGATGATTGCGGCATTGAACCGCCTCGACGGCGACGGCTCTGCCTACGACCCCCGGTTCCTGATCACCTTCGGCAACCACGAGTTCGACAAGTCGGACATGGTCGATGCGCCGATCCTCGCAGCACGGGTGGCGGAGAGCCAGTTCTCGTGGCTCGGCAGCAACATCGACTGGGGCGAGCCGGCGAAGGTGGGGCCGCAGAAGATCATCGATCACCAGATCCTCGTGCTGCAGGGCGTGCCGGTGGGCGTGTTCTCCCTCACCATCGGTGACGTGGTGCCCAAGTATGTGGGCGGCATCACCACCGATTATGCGGCCGTTGCGCGCGATCGAACGGCACGACTTCGCGAAGATGGTGCGCGGGTGGTCATCGCCCTCACGCACCTCCCTCGGGCCACGGACGAGGCGCTGCTGCGCGATCTCGGGGAGGACGGCCCCGACCTGATCCTGGGTGGGCATGATCACTCGCTGTCCACCACCGACGTCGATGGGCGCCTGGTGCTGAAGGGCGACGCGGATGCGGTCCGGGTGCGCACCGCCTTCGTCACCCTCGGGCCCGATGGTGTGTCGGTGCGCGCCGACGAAGGCACGGCGCTCACGCCGGCCGACTGGCCGCAGGACCCCACCGTGCGCGTGGTGGTGGACGAGCAGCAGGCCGCATTCAAGACCGCCTACTGCGTGTGGAAGGGCCTGCCTCATGGCTGCCTCGACACGCCGCTCACCGTCGCGAACACCGAGCTCGTCGCGGAGGAGTACGCGATCCGGAAGTACGAGACCAACCTGGGAGACTGGCTGGCGGATGTGGCGCTCACCGAGTTCGCGGAGCATGGCGCACAGGTCGCCCTGCTGAACAGTGGGTCACTCCGTCTGAATCAGAATATTCCCGCCGGTGTGGATGTGCGCCTGCAGGTGCTGGAGGAGCTGTTCCCGTACCCGATGCAGCTGCGGTTGCTCGAGGTGAGCGGTGCGGTGCTTCAGTCGATGCTCGACCGCTCCGTGGAGTCCTGGGACGGCTCGGGGCACTGGCTTCAGCTGTCGGGTCTCGCCTACCAGCACGATGTGGAGGCGGGCACCGCGACGGATGCGTCGCTCATCACCCAGGCGGGGCTGCGCGCCCTGGACCCCGACGAGACGGTGCGCATCGTGGTGCCCGACTACGTGGCGAACGGCGGGGATGGGTACACGATGCTGAAGGACATCGAACCCATCGCACTGGCCGGTGAGGCACCGGACCTGAAGGACCTCGCCGAGGCCGCGATGCTCGCCGCGACCGAGGGTTTGTCCATCGAGATCGATGGGCGTATCTGCAGCTCGGACCGTCCGGATGGGGCATGTCTGGTGGCCGGCGCCTCGAAGGGCACGCCATGATCCCCGAGGTGAGCCCCGCCCAGGCGGCGGAGTGGCTGGCGAGCGGCGAGGCGATGCTGCTGGACGTTCGGGAGGTGCCCGAGCTGGGCCTGGCTGCGGTCAGCGGCGCAACGCACATCTCCATGAGCACCCTCGGCGCTCGGTTGTTCGAGCTCGACCGCGGGCGGAAGATCGCGGTGATGTGCCACCACGGCGTCCGCTCGTACCGGGTGGCGTCCTACCTGCAGCAGCAGGGCTTCACCGACGTGCACAACGTGGCCGGTGGCATCGCCGCCTGGGCCGACCAGGTCGACGCCACCGTCGGCCGGTATTGAGGGACTGTCCAAAAACAAGGTGTGGCATTCGAGTGCCCCAGGAAGCCCAGTTCTGCGTCGTCTTCCATCGGGATAGCTCGCACTCCCCTCCGTCATCCTCCTTGCCCTGGACTCCCT
>JBLFXJ010000264.1:0-11581 GCA_047609825.1 Myxococcota bacterium | reverse complement strand
CGGGCGCCCGGGACAGGCTCCGGAGACCACCAAATCGGTGGCCAGAGCGGCGACGGGGATGAGGATCAGCATGCCCGGTTCCTATGCCGATGAGACGGCCGCATCGAGCCGGTGGCGCAGCCGGGCCGCTGCGGGCTGACACCGCCCCTCACCGTGGCACCAGCAGGCGGAACGGCTTCACGCCCCACCCGCTCCGGGGCTGCATCGCGGGGTCGTCGCGCGGGAGGACCACCCGCTCCACCCGGTAGGCGTCGTCGACGCGGTGACCGATGGGCCGGTTGGCGTCGAGTACGGTGCCAAAGCTGCCGGCGAGGATGGTGGCTTCGATGCGGGCCACGTCGGCATGGTACGGCCCACCGGGGTGGTCGATATCCATGAGCCCGATCTGGTGCATCGCCGGATCGTGCCCGGCCGACACCGGCAGCCACACGGCGTAGGGAGACAGCACGGGGCCGCGCTGACGGGCCAGGTCTGCGACCAACGCATCGCCAGCGATCTGGTCTGCAGACGACGGCACCAGGTCTGCGGCCACCACCTCGGCCCGCTGCATGCCGAGCTGTGCCGCGAGCAGGCCGGCGACGACCCAGGGGACGGCCACCCGGGAGTCGTGGGCGCGCCAGTGGGCGAGGGCCAGACCCGCGCCGAGGCAGGCGATCCAGTGGGCGGGCATGTGCACGTTCACGTAGCCCCCCTGGTGGCCGCGCATGAGCATCGCGCTGGCGAGCGCGGTGACCCCGAGGCCGACCGCGAACACCCACTCACCGGACGGGCGTGTGCGGGTGATGCGGAGGTCGACCCCCTGAACGAGCACGGCGCCGAGTGCCGCGGAGAGGCTGGCGTGGCCGATCAGCGCCGTGGGTGCCGTGGCCCCCCACGACAGCGCGAGGCCGGTGGCGACGGCGGCTGCGGCGACCGGCAGCGCGACCATCACCATGGGTGGGAGCCGGCGGCCTGGCACGAGGAGGGCGGCGATGGCGACGGCCGGCAGGAGGACCGGCAGCGCGAATCCCAGCTCCGAGGGGGTGAGCGGCCACACCCGCCCCCAGATCAGCGGGTGGGAGCCGGGAACCAGCAGGAGGTAGCGGAGGAAGTGCCCACCGCTCCAGGACTGGACGAGGATCGTGGCCGTGAGCGCCGGGGCCACGGCCGCGATGGCGAAGCGCAGGGCCGGTCGGAGTCCGTCCCGGGTGAGCAGTCCCAGCGCGAGCGGCACCCCATACAGGGCCGCGCTGTGCTTGCACCAGAACGCTCCCGCCAGGAGCAGGCCCGCCCACACCGGTCGGCGGGAGAGCGCCGCGACGATCGCCCACGCGAGCAGTCCGAGGGACAGGCCGTCCGGTCGCACCAGGTCGTAGAACGCGCCGGAGTGAGCATAGCAGCCGAGGAATGCGGCGGCCGCACCTGTGGCGACCACCCCATCCCGCTCGGGTTGCCTCACGACCCCGATCACCAGCGCACCCGCCGCCGCGAGCGCGCCGACCAATGACAGCGCTCGGCCCTGCGCGTAGCCGAGCTCGCCCAGGCCGCCGATCCCGGCCAGCACCGTGGAGTAGCCGGGGGGGTAGACGAACGGGATGAAGCTCGCGTCCGGGGGGCCATACAGCGCCATCCCCCGCTGGATCCGCCAGGCGTGGGCAAGCATGCCCCCCTCCATCCACTCGAGATCGAACGGGTGGAGCAGGCGCCCGGACCACACCCCGACGAGGGTGGCGAGCAGCCACACGGCGAGGGCGATGGGCAGGATGTCGGGCAGCCGGCGGAGGTCGGGCATCGTCGGCGGTCATATCTCGGGGGCCTCCTGTCGGTCGAAACCGTCGTCGGCGAACCTTGCGGGCGACAACTGGATAGAGACCGCGCGATGCCGTTCGACCTGACCCGCGGGCAGGCCGCTGTGCTCCTGCTGTGCATGGTGGCCATCGGGGTGCACCAGTTCCTCCTGTGGGACTGGTTCATCGACGACGCCGTGATCTCGTTCGCGTATGCACGAAACCTGGCGGATGGCCATGGCCTGGTGGCGACTGTCGGCGGCGAGCGGGTGGAGGGCTACTCCAACGCCACCTGGGTGGCGGTGCTGGCGCTGGCCCGGGTGGTCGGGCTCGACATCTGGCTCACCGCCAAGGTGCTGTGCATGGCGCTGTCGGCGGCATGGGCGCCGCTGGCATGGTGGCTGACGCGCGAGGCGCTGGACGGGCGGGGAGGGCCGGCCCTGGTCGCGCCGCTCGTGCTCGCGACCAATGCCCAGGTGGCGATCTGGGGGGCGTCGGGGCTGGAGAACGCCCTGTTCGGGGTGCTGTTGCTCGGCGCGCTGGCGCGCACCTTGGTGGAGGCACGCTCGGCGAAGGGCGTCGGCGCGCCGATCTTGTGGCTCCTGCTCTCCGCCACCCGGCCGGAGGCCATCGCGTACGCCGCGCTCGGCGGGGCCGCCTACCTCGCGCTGTCGGTTCGAAGCGGGCACGGATGGCGCCCAACGGCCCGCTGGCTCGCCGTCTTCTGGGGGCCGTGGCTGGCGTACAATGGCCTTCGGTACGCCTACTTCGCCTGGCCGCTCCCGAACACCTACTACGCCAAGGTCGGCACAACGGGCTCATCGCCGCTGGCGTGGTGGGGGCCGGGCTGGGGCTACGTGCGCGCCTGGGCCCACCAGCTCGGGGCCGGATGGTTGCTGCCGGTGTTCGTGCTCGGCCTCACGGGCGTGCGCGGCCGCGTAGGACGCTTGGGACTCGGCGCTCTCGTGGCGCTGGCCGTCGTGCTGCTCTGGCCGGGTCCCGACGCACTCCGGGTTCAGCCGTGGTGGCCCGCGCTTCCGGGCGGCTGGTGGTGGATGATGGTGCGGTTCGCGGTGCTCGGGGCCCTGGCGGGGGCGCTCCCGTTGGCGGTCGTGTCTTCGGAGGACGGGCAGGCGCGGGCCCTGTGCTGGTGGGTCGCGGTCGCGGGGCTCGGGTTCGCCGTGTACGCCGACGGCGACTGGATGCAGGGCTTCCGCTGGATGAGCCTGATCGCCGGACCCCTCGCGGTGGTGTTCGCCTGTGGGGTGGTGGCGCTGGCGGATGCAGCGGGCCCCGGCGGCGTGGGGTGGGGTGGACCGGCCTGGCTCGTGGCTTCGGCGCTCACGGCGGGCAGCGCCCCGGCGAACATCCACTACACCCAATGGTTTGCCGCACACCCCGAAGACGGCCCCGCCCTGATCCGCAACCGGATCCGGTACATGACGGGGTGGCAGCGACGCCTGCACCTGGATCACGTGGTCAACCTCGACATGGACATGGGCGCCCACCTGTGGGACACGACCTGGGATCAGGTCGACGTGGCGGGGCTGGTCGATGTGCCCATCGCCCACCACCGATGGGATGATGAGGCGTTCGGTCGGTCATATGCCCTGATCGAACACCAGCCCGACTTCGCCCATCTGCACCGGTTCTGGGCTGAGCACACCCGGCTGACCGGGTATCCGGAGTGGGCGGACTTCCTCGCCCTCCCGCCCTACCCCGATGTGCATGGCCCGCACGATGGCGTGTGGCTGCACCGTCGCCATGTGGTGTCCGACCGATGGGTTCATCCCGTGGACCGCACCGTCGACTTCGGTGGTGGGGTCACCCTGGAGGGCTTCGCGCTCGCCGGTCCCGAGGCCGAGCCCGGGCGCACCCTGCACCTCGAGGCGGCGTGGTCGGCGCTGCCGCGACCGGCGAGCAAGGACTTCCATGTGGTCGCCTTCTTGGCCCGACCGGACGGACGGGCGGTGCACAGCTGGGATCTCGACCTGGCCTACGGCCTCCTCCCGCCGCATCGCTGGGCCCGCGGCGAGGTGGTCCGGGCGAACCACGCGCTGCGGGTGCCTGCGAACCTCCCACTGGGCATCTATGACCTGGGCTTTGCGGTGTTCTCGGCCCACGGCACGGTGCTCCGGGTGGGGGGGGTGCCACGGCAGGGAGACCGCGTCGCGCCGGGAGCGGAGGCCGAGGGCGCTCTGTTCGTCCGAGGCGAAGTACGGTTCCGCGAGCTGGTCGTCGTGAGTGGCCCGGGCACCGTGGAGGCTGCGGCCGAGGCCGATCGCGACGCCGCCATCGCCCTGTCGGGGGAGGGGCGCTGCGATGCGGCCGAGGCGTCGTGGCGATCCGCGCGACTGCACATGCCGCGCAACGAGGCGTGGCATGAGCTGAACGCACCGAATGTGGTCACGCCGCTCGCCCGCTGTCTCGCCGAGACCGCTGAGGGTCAGGTTGAGCGGTTGGTCCGGGGCCGGCGCTGGGACCCGGCCGAGCCCGCGCTGCTCGCCGCCGCCTCTGATGTGGCAGACGCGCGGTACGCAGACGGGATGGCCGCGCGTGCCGCGGGCCACTGGGCGGTGGCCCGGGCTGCATTCGAGGACGTGCTGGCCGTGGCGCCCCACCGGGCGTGGGCCCGCCGCTACGCCGAGGAAGCGCGAGACCGTCTCGCCCCCTGACGGTTATGCGGGCCTGCTGTTGGAGGATGAATGCGCTCCCCCCTCGCTCTCGCATGGCTCGTAGGGTGTCTCGCCACGGCGGATCCGGCGCCGAACCCGGGCATCGAAGGCTCCACACCTGCCGCGGCCACCCTCGAGGGCCGCGCCTTCATCCCCGTCGAGAACACGGGCGGCACCCTCGCGATCACGGTGGATGCCACCGACACCGCCAGCGGTTGGCTCACCATCACGGAGCGGCTCACCGGGTTTCACCTCGACTCCCCGATCTTCTTCAAGGAGATGGGCCGCAGCCCCGAGCACGAGTTCGCTGATGTGCGGGCATTCACCCTCGAGGGTCAGGAGGTGCCGCTCCGACACGACGGCGGGCGACACATCCTGCGTGGGTTCACCGGCGACGCCGTCGAGCTGCGGTACAAAGCCAAGCCCGGCGGCATCGGCCGGCACGGGCACCAGGGCCTGCTGCGTGAGGACTGGGCCTCGTTCGACGGCCGCGTGTACATGTTGCCGAAGGGCGCGATGGGGCTGTCCGAGATCACCGTCCAGTTCAAGCTGCCGGACGGCTGGGCCGCCCACACGCCGTTCCGCGATGCTGGCGACGGGGTGTTCAGCCTCGACACCGTGCCCGACCGCGTGATGTTCGAGTCGCTGCAGACCAGCTGCGTGGCCCTCGGTTCGTTCGATCACGACGACCGTACCTACGGCGACACCGACTTCCGGGTGGCGGCCTACGGCGGGTTCACGCCCGAGCACAAGGCCCTGTTGTTCGACAAGACCCACCGGATGGCCACCTGGTTCCACGACAAGGTTGGGTTCAACCCGAGCATTCCGTTCATGTTCGCCTTCCTCCCCATGCCGGACGACGACCGCATCTTCGGCGGCGCCTGGGCGACCGGCGCCTGCTACGAGCAGCCGGACGACCGGGCGCGCAACTGGGAGCTGCTCGGGCACCGGTTCGCCCACCCGATCAACAAGTACAACCCCACCGGCATGACCCTCAGAGACGGCCGCGACCACTGGTTCATGGAGGGTTGGGCGTCGTATATCGAGATCGTCAGCACGTCGGAATCCGGCATCGCCGACGCCGACCAGCGCGCCTGGAATCGGATGTACATGTGGTACACGCGGGAGCGCGCGCTGCACCCCAAGTACGACATGGCGCTGGCGAAGGAGAAGGACGCGCGCGGTGATGGTGCGGAGGTGCTCCACTACAGCAAGGGTCCGCTGGTGGTGAAGCTGCTCGACGAGGAGATGCGGCGCACCACCGACACGAGCATGGAGCCGTTCTTCAAGCACCTGTACGGCAAGTACGGCGGGCATCGCGCCCCGGTGCCGCTGCGCGACGAGCTCGAGGCGTTCACCGGCAGGTCCTTCGATGGCTTCTGGGCCCGGCATGTGGACCGTGCCAGCGCCGTGGTGCCGATCTGGGGCGCCTTCGAGCGGTCGCGTCCGGCCGCCGAGAGCATGATGCAGGAGCCGCCCATGGCGATGGTCGGCACGCGCAAGCTGCACCCGTCGCTGGTGCACTACCTCACCTATTCGGCGCAGTTCGAGCGGCTCGAGGAGATCGAGCGGTGGCTCGAGCGGGCGGTGGAGCGGCGGGCGGAGCTGGACCGCCGAGGCATCCGTCCATGGCCAGAGTGGATGTATGAGCTCGAGTATGGGCTGCACCCAGCCGCGCAGTGGCACATGATGGAAGCCGAGCTGGCCTGGCCCCTCGAGCTGGAGCCAGCCGCGGCTGCGCCTGCGCCCGCGCCCGCCTCCGCCGGCTGTGGTGGCGGGCAGTCCGACGTGCCAGGCGCGCCGGTCGAGGCGCGGTTCTCGATCATCGACGCCCACCCGTCTGCCGTGATCTGGCGGCGTCTGCGGGAGGCCGAGGACGCCTACGTCGGCAACCTGATGCACACCGGCCTGGAGGCGATCCAGGCCCACCGCCCGTTCGAGCAGGGCGAGCCGCCGGTCGGACGGCCGCTGGGCTTCGGTCCGAAGCAGGACTTCGTGGCGATGTCGGTGTGGCTGGTCCCGCCGGACAAGACCGAGCTGGAGCTGGTGGTCGACGGCAAGGTGGTGATGGAGCGCCGGGTGGTGCTGGCCGAGCCGGGCTGGCACCGCACGTGGCTCACCATGAGCGCCGACAAGCGGCCCGAGGGCGAGAAGATCGTGGTCGTGCGCGTGTACGCCGATGGCGAGCTCGCGGGCGAGCGCGCGTTCTGGCAGCGGGCGCTCCCGGCCGACGTGGAGTGATGCGGCGCGCCCGCGTCAGCGCGGCGCGCGGGCCTGCTCCACGAGCACGAGGTCTTCGAATGTGTACACAGTCCCGTTCATCGTGCAGGTGAACCGGGCGGTGTCGTCGTCGAAGGTCGCCCTGGTGAAGACACCGCGGCCCTTGCAGCCGGTGAGATCGGGCTGGGACGCGAGGAACAGTGGGAACGGCAGTCCATTCGCCACCTCGCCCTTGGCGACCCGGGCGGCGGCATCGTCGCCCCACACCGCCCCCATGGCCTTGGCGCGCACCATGCCGTCGGCGTGCTCATAGGAGTGGGCCACGAGCCCGGCGTCTGTCGGGATCGCACGCCGGACGGGGATCGGCACCGAGTAGACGACGCCGCAGGTGGGCGTGTCGACGATCATCCGCTCGACCGGACCGTGCAGGCAGCGGACCGACCCGGGCACGATGCCGTCGCGGTCGATGGTGGCTCCCTTGGCCGGGGAGACCTCATAGAAGGCGTGCCCCGTCGGCTGGAGGAGGGAGGGCTCGTAGATCGGCGAGAACCGACCGTCGTAGGGCACTCCTTGGCAGTAGCCGCTGGGGAAGCCGTCCGAGCCTGCCTCCCACTTGGTGCCGGGGCAGGCCGTGGCCAACACCTTGCCGATGCCGGGCTTGGTCGCGACCGATCGGCGATCGTTGTAGGTGACCTCGCTGCCGGATCGACCGCTGATCCGCACGGTCTCCGGCGCGGTGAAGGTCCGGCCTCCGGCGCCACCGAGCCCTCGCGCGGTGGTGGGGGTCTCCAGCACCACGAACAGGCTGCCGTCGTCGGGACGCTCTCTGCGGAACGACCCCTTCCAGGTGAGCTCCGACAGGCCGAGGCTCTCGTACCACCGCACCATATATGGGCGCTGCTTCGCCACGATGTCGCCCTCGCGGGCGTCGGGGTTCTCGAGCACCTCGAGCGGGGTGCGCTGATCCTCCAGGGCCAGGATGGCGCCGGAGCCGGGGCATGCAGACCACCCGGCAGACACCGGCAGCCCTGCGAGATCCTGCGGGGAGACGCGGATCTCGGGGTTGGTGGCCGCCGCGACCACCGCGACCCCGAGGCGGGTCCACGCGCTGCAGTCACGCGGGTCGAGCCGCACCCCCTCCATGTAGGCCTGCTGGGCGCGCTGCAGGTTCTCCTTCCACTTCAGGTTGAAGTCCTGCCCGCGGCGGAAGTTGAGGTCACCCAGAAGGAGGAACGCCTCGCGATCTCGTGGGTCTTCGGCGAATCGCCGGTTCAGGAACGCCTCGGCCATGGGGTAGTCGCCGTTGGCGATGATCCCGACGATCGGGTCCTCGGCCTCGAGAGCCGCCGGGATCAGGTCGGACAGCTCCTCCACGCCGCCGCACGCCAGCCCGGCGAGCACGGTCACGCCCAGGACTCCGGTCAGGTACCCACCACGCCGCCGCATGCCTCGCTCCCTCGATGCGTCGCGGAGAGTAGCAGGTGTGGCGGTTTCAGGCGTCCTGCGCGGGCCGGTGACCGAGCGCATAGGCGATCACGGGCGTGAGCAGCAGGGTCGCGGCGATGCGCACCGGCTGCAGGAGCTTGGTCGCGGCGTACGCGGCCCCCAACGTTCCGAGCTGTGCGGCGGAGCTGCCCACGTCGATCCCGTAGCGGATGGCGAGCCAGAACCCGCTGAGCGTGCCGATGAAGATCAGCAGATAGGTGCCGAAGGCCACCTTGCCGTACAGCTCGAGGAGGTCTTTCCAGCGCACCTGAAGTCCGGCCAGCCAGTCCCTCATCCGGCCCACGCCAGTGCGGCCCAGGCGGCCGCCGCAGCGGTGAGCGTGATGCTGAGGTTGTCGTCGACGCCGCGCACCACCACCTCCGCCACCAGTCCGGTGACCGATGCAGCCGCCGCTGCGAGGAGCACAGCGGTGAGGGGCAGCTCAGGATGGAACACGGTGAGCACCGCCACCACCGCGACGAATGCCGCGACGATGCCCGCCGCGGTGCCCTCGAGCGAGCGGCCCTGGGCCAGGGATGTGCGGCCCCAGCGACGGCCGACCAACGCTGCGGTGGGATCGCCGATCGCGATCACGGCCAGCCCGGCCACGCCCGCAGGGAGGTTGCCGATGCAGGCGAGGATGAACGCGGCGCTGGTGTACCAGGTGGCGCTGTTGATCCGGTGCGCCTCGCTGGGGTGCGCGATGGGGCGGAACAGCCGCATCAGCGTGTCGTTCAGCGCCGGGCGGGACCGGCGGGCGATCTCCATGCTCCAGCCCGAGACGAACACGGCACCGGAGGCCAGGATCATGGCCTGGTGGCTGGGCAGGAGCTCGCCGAGCACGATGGCGAACAGCCCGGTTCCGGCGTGGAACACGGTGCGTGCGTAGTTGGTGGGCCTGAGGCTGGGGACGTGGACCTTCTCGTCGCGGAGGCCCGCGGCGAGCGCCTCGTAGGCTGGCCATGCGGCGGTGCGCAGGCGCATCCACTCGTCGCGCACGTTCGCCTCGGACGGCAGGTTGCGACGCAGCACGGTGGCCACGGCGGCGAGCTGCTCGCCCAGGGGATCGGCGTCGGCCGCGGCGACGAGGGCGTCCAACTCGTCGCTGATCGCCGTCACGCGGTCCCACAGGGTCTGCGCCAGCTCGTCGCGCCACCGAACCGGATCGAGGTCGCGGAGCAGATTGTGCAGCTCCAAAGCGATCGGTTGGGTGTTGATCGCGAGCGCCGTCACCGGGCCTCCAGGGGGGGGCGAGGCCCCTATCATGTCGGGCCATGACTGTTCGTGGCCTGACCGGGCATTGCCGACCGCGTGTCGAGTCGCCATATTGGACAGGACCCGGAGGCTATGTTGCGACTTCTCACCTTGATGCTGGTGCTCCACGCGCCGTCGGCGTTCGCGTCGGACGTGGGCGACTCCGGGGTGGCTCGGGTCGAGGCACTCCCAACGCTGGGACCGGATCACAGCGATGGCTACCGAGTCGGCCCCGGAGACACCATCCAGGTCCAGGTCGTCGGTGAAGAGGACCTGAGCAACACCTACACGGTGGAACGTTCGGGCGCGTTCAAGATGCCCTACATCGACAAGGTGAAGGTGGACGGTCTCACGGCCGACGAGATCACGTCGCTGCTGGTCGAGCGCTACACCGACGGCGTGCTGAACCACCCACAGATCGCCGTGTCGGTGCAGACCCACGAGGCGCACAAGGTGGTGGTCAGCGGTCAGGATGTGAAGAACCCCGGTCGCTATGCCCTCACCGGGCCCACGACCGTGCTCGAGATCCTGTCGATGTCGGGCTGGGTCGGGCGCGGTGGGAGCAGCCGCGAGGTGGAGCTGTCGCGCCCCGATGGCACCTCGATGACGCTGGACCTGTCCACGCTGGCTGCGAACCCGGCAACGGATGTGCTCCTGGTGGGCGACGACCGCCTCACGGTGAAGCAGGGCCACGTGGTGTACGTCGGGGGCGAGGTCGCCAAGCCCGGCAGCGTGCCGTTCGAGCCGGGTCTCACCGTGCTCCAGGCGTTGAGTGAGGTGGGCGGGCCCAACGGCACGGCCCGGCTCAGGGGTGCGTACGTGCTGCGCGGTGAGGAGCGGATCAACGTGAACCTGCGCCGCATCCAGGACGGCCGCGAAGCGGATCTGTCCCTTGAGCCCGGCGATCAGCTGTTCCTGCGTGAGTCGGCGATCTAGCTGATCTTACGGGCGGGGAGCGCTGCGGCGGCGACGAACGCCCACAGCAGCCAACCCGGCGTGGCTCGGGCCAGGAAGGTGTTGCTGATCAGGCAGGTGATCAAGGCGCCCGCCAGCAGAGCCAGGGCGAAGCTGCGCTCGGGGCGTCGGGCCACGACCAGCTGGTGGGCGGCCGCCCAGTGGCAGGCGAGCCAGCACAGCGGGCCGGCGATGCCGAGCTGAACCAGCAGGGTGAGGGGTTCGCTGTGAGGATCGAGCGGCTTGTGCCACAGCTGCAGGTGCCCCCCGAGTCCGGTGCCGGCCAGCCAGGCGCCAGGGCCTCGCTCGGCGAACGCCGTCAGCACTTCTCGCCAGATGGCCCCTCGCCACGATCCGATGGCCTCCCATCCCCCTGCAGGCGCGGTGAGGGTCAGCACTGCGACCAGGTCGCCCAGGCGGTTTCGCAGGCCAGGTGAGGCCGCGATCGCCACCACGCCTGCGCCGCCCACGGCGGCTAGGGTCCGCCACCGGCGCTCGAGCGCGAGCCAGGTCACTGCGACCACCGCGAGGAGCACGCCGGCGGTGCGCACATAGGTGGCGGCCATGCACAGCAGGGCGGCAACTCCGAGTGTGGCGGTCGCCCACCGCCGCCAGCCCTGCTCGCGGGGGACGAGGAAGGCGGCGAAGAGCACGGTGAGCGCTGCGGTGAGGGCGAGGGTGTGGTGGTTGGCGTACAGCCCGGTCAGGCGCGGATACCCGTGGGAGATCAGCGCGTGCTGCTGGCCCATGGCGAGTGCGCCGAGGGACGTGAGCACGGGGAGTACGGCGCCGATGCACGCCGCCCGCGCCACCTCGACGGGCGTGGGGGCGGTGCGCCATACGGCCAGCGCGACGAGGACCGGGGCGGAGTAGAGCAACCCGAGGCGGGCGGCTTCCGGCAGCGACACTGCGCCGAGGGCGCCCAGACCGACCAGGAACACGAACGACGACGTGGCGACGGTGAGCTCGAGCGGGGGGCCGACGGGTGGGTCGCTCCGCTGGCGCAGCACCACCGCTGCCAGCGCGACCAGGAGCAGGGCCGTTCCGATCCGGTTGGCCTGGCCGAGGCCCGTGCACAGGTCGAGGGTCTGACGGACGACGAGCGCACCGAGCACCCAGGAGGCGGGCCTCATGCGCGCTGGTCCACCCGGCGAGACGCGCGGCGCTCGAGGTAGCCGATGTGGTGGGTGAGCCCTGCAGCGCCCACACCGACCACCAAGAGCGCGA
>JBLFXJ010000263.1:0-11650 GCA_047609825.1 Myxococcota bacterium | reverse complement strand
AACTCCGCCGCCACCGAGATGATCCTGGTGGAGACGGAAGCTGCGCTGAGCGAAGACCTGGAGCGACGGCTCCCGATTCGGTAGCCGTCGCGCCGAAAACCGCCCTGGCTGCCACGCTGCTGAAAAAGCCCCTGACAGGACTTCTTCGGCAGCCTGCTAGGGGTTCTCGAGGGGCACGGCGGGCGGTGCGAGTGGCTTCTCGCCGATGCGCACGCCCCGAGCCTCTACGGTAGCACAACGCTGGCCGAAGAACGGCAGGGTGCTGAACCAGAGCAAGCCGCTGCCCGTGGTGTGCACGCGGCTCGCGAGGAGGTGGGTGGCCTCCGGCATCTTGTCGAGCGCGTGGTACAGCGCCCGGGATGCCTCACGGTTCATCGGCGTGTTGTACGGGCCGCCGTGCGATCCGACAGCCGCCGCCGTCTTGCTCGTCTGATTCTGGAACAAGTGCTTCCAGTCGATCGCGAAGATGTACGTGCCGCACTCTTCGTGGTTCGTCTTTCCGAGCACCGTGTAGTCGGCCTTCGCCGGCTCGGGATTCATGGTCGGGATCGCATGGCGCTTGTAGGTACAACCACCGAGCAGCACGGCCGCGCCGAGTGCGAGCAGGACACGCTTCATCGAACCACCTCGCGGAGGGCCATGGGCCCGTGAGACGCGGACCGTACGGTCAGGCCCCCTGCGTGTCAACCGGCCGCACCAACGCTTGACGCCACGCCAGCCTGTGCAGGCGGGGTCGGCACCAGGCCTGGGGCCGGTCGCTCGAGCCAACCCGCGCCGAGCGACTCGAATCGCCCATCGCGAACGGTCATCGTGTCGTGCTTGAGCACCTTCACCGATGCGGCGTCCTCGACCAGCAGCGCAGCGACCTCCTTGGCCTTGCCAGGCTTGCCGTCGGCACTCATCACCACCAGGTCCACCGCGGGCGCACCTCCGCCCTCCCGCATCACGAGCTCGCGGATCATCGGACGGATATCGACCGGCACATGCACCTTCTCGCGCATCCGACGCCGGCCCTTCTTCACCCGCTGCTTCACCCGCCGCTCGACCATCACCTCGTCGGCCGCGACAATCTGCGCGACGCGGGCTGCGATCTCCTCGCGGTCGGCCCCCGGGAAGAACAGGGTGAACCGGCCGCCCTGGTTCTGCGACATGAGCGAGGGCGCCTTCGAAGGCACCTCGGTGACCGCGTGGGCGCCGAAACCGTCGGGGAGCGTGGCCGCCAGCCGATCCAGCAGCGCCCAAGGGTCCACCCGTTCAGCCAGCGTCACGTCCATGTATTCGCCGAGGGACTGGTGACTCGACGGCATCGCGGCGCTGAACGCGACCTTTGGGTGCGGATGGAACCCCTGGCTGTAGGACAGCGGCGCACCTGCCCGCCGAAGCGATCGTTGCCAGGCGGACATCGCCTCGAGGTGCGACAGCCAGCGGGCCTCACCCGTGCGGCTGATCCGGAACCACAGCCGCTGGGCGGCCGGCGGCTCGACATAGGGCTCGGGGTCGCTCCGGACCCACTCGCTCTCGGGAGCGCGGCCCACCACCTGGTTGCGCAGCATGTGGGCGCACAGCTCACGCTCCTCGTCGATGACACCGCACTTGTGGCACTTGCGGTGGCGGCAGTCCTCGGCGTGCTTCAGCTCTACGGCGCGCGCCCAGTCCGCTGCGAACCATGCCTTCGGGATCATCACGTCGATGTGGTCCCATGGCAGGCGCTCGTCGAGGCTCCGCTCCCGCAGCGCATCCGCGGTATCGAAGCCGGTCTCCTCGATGGCCTCGAGCCACAGGTCGAACCGGAGGTGCTCCCGCCACGCGTCGAACCGGCATCCCTTCCTGAAGGCGGCCTCGAGCAGGTCGGCAGCGCGTCGGTCGGAGCGGGACACGAGCCCCTCGAGGAACGTCTCCTCCGGATGATGACGGCCGTACTTGATCGAGGAATCGCGACCGAGGGCGGCCTCGAGCACGTCCTGCCGCCGGCTGGTCTCCTCCAGGGAGAGCTGCTCGGCCCACTGGAATGGCGTGAACGGCTTGGGGACGAAGGTGGAGACTCCCAGGTTCACCTTCGCAGCGCTCGTGTGCACGCGACCGGCCTTCACCGTGCGCTTCGCCAGATCTGCGATCGCGATGATGTCATCGTCTCGTTCGGTGGGCAGGCCGATCATGAAGTACAGCTTCAGGTGGCGCCAGCCCCGCTTGAACGCGCCGTCCGCCATCTCCAGCAGTCCCTCGTCGGGGATCCACTTGTTGATCACGGCCCGCAGGCGTGGAGAGGCGGCCTCGGGCGCGACGGTCAGCCCCGTGCGCCGGGTCTCCGCGACCATGTCAGCGAGCTCGACGGAGAAGCTGTCCAGACGCAGCGACGGCAGCGATATTGACACCCGCTTCGACTTCAGCTTCTCGACCGTGTTCTCGACCAGCTGCCGCACGCGGCTGTGGTCGCAGGTGGAGAGCGAGACCAGCGACACCTCCTCGTAGCCGGTGGCATCCAGCGTCCGCTGAAGCAGCTCGTCGATCTTCTCCAGCGTGCGCTCCCGCACGGGTCGGGTGGTCATCCCCGCCTGGCAGAACCGGCACCCCTGGGTGCACCCTCGCAGCACCTCCAGGCTCACCCGGTCGTGCACTTGCTGCGTGAACGGCACGATGTAGTCGACGGGAAACACCGCACCGTTCAGGTCGCGGGTGATGCGCTTGCGGATCTGCGGCACCCCCACCTTCGGCAACACCCGGCCATCGTCCATCACATCGAAGGGGTACAGCTCGGGGACGTACACGCCCTCGACGAGCGACAGCGCGAACAGCCTGGCCCGGCGGGACCGCCCCTTGAGCTTGCGCAGCACATGGCAGATCTCGATGATCGCGTCTTCGCCATCGCCGATGACGAAGAAGTCCATGAACGGAGCGATGGGCTCGGGGTTGAACACGGCCGGCCCACCCGCACAGATCAGCGGGTGATCGTCGGTGCGGTCGGCCGAGCGCAACGGGATACCGGCCATGTCCATCATGTTCAGGATGTTGGTGTAGGTGAGCTCGGACTGGAGGGTGAAGCCCAGGAGGTCGAGGTCGCCGAGACCGTCCTTGGACTCGAGCGCAAACAGCGGCAGCCCGCGCTTGCGGAGCTCCGCCTCCATGTCGAGTCCGGGGGCCGCGGCCCGCTCACACCACGCCCACGGCAGCGCGTTCACGGCCGCATACAGGATGTGGATGCCGAGATTGCCCAGCCCGATGTCGTACAGATCTGGAAACGCGAGCGCGATGCGAAGCTCAACCGACTCCGGGGCCTTGTGCACGACATTCAGCTCGTTCCCGAGGTATCGGGACGGCTTCTCTACGCGGCCAAGGATGTCGTCGAGCTGGGATGCCACATTCATCGCGTGTCTCCGATCGGGTGAGAACACCCAGCCAGCGCAAGTGAAGTGAGTACCCCGGCGGCGGACGGGCGCCAAACCCGGCGTCGCCCTGGCGAGAGCATCGCCCGGCACACTCTGGCGCCGCCACGCCAACGTGCGAGATCAAGCCGCCGGAGACGCCGGCACGGGGACGGCCTCAGCAACCGGTTAGGCGGGTGGAATGCGGGCCTGTGCGCTGCTCCTTCCATTGCTCGGCTGCGGGCATCGCCTGGCCGGCGCGCCGTCACCTGTCACGTGGGACATCCTCACGCTCACAGCGGTCGGGGACAGCCACACCGAAGAAGAGCTGGTGCTCCAGACCAAGGCGATCGGGCCCGACGCGATCGAGGTCCAGACCCTCCGCACTCGCGGCCTGTGGACCGACCCGGACGGGGTCACCGGCTGGTTCGACAGCGAGGCCCCCACCCAAGACGCTCCGTGGCCACAGGTGCTCGGGCATGCGGTCGCGTCGGTGCCGACCCGCGTGCAGCTGGACTCCGCCCGCCGACCGGTGGCGTTGGTCGACGCCGAGCAATGGTCATCCGCGGCGCGACGAGCGCTCGAAGACACAGACCTCCCAGAAGAAGGTCGCGCCGCAGGCCTCGGGTTGATTGACCCCGCCGGGTTCGTGCTGGAGCTCCGGCGATACCTGCCTGGAGCCCCGACGGATCAATGGTCGCGTACTGAGCGCATCGTGGGGTTCATGGTCGAACGATCCGAGCGCTGTGAACGACCCGCCCGGAACCACTGGGTGTGCGCAGGAGAGATCGGCGACACGGGCGACGCCCGGGGGGCGCTCGTCGGGCTGTCCACCTGGACCAACGTCCACCTGGACCGCGCTGGGATCACGCATCTCGAGACGGGATGGTCCGCCACCCTGGTGGACGCGAGTGGGGACAGACCCGCCGCGGGGCGACGGCTGGTGGTGCGCCGATGAATATCCGAGGCGTCGGCGACACCACGGCGTATGCGCGGCTGCTCGGCCCGACCGTCGGGCTTGTTGTCGTTCCCACCATCCTCCTGTTCTTCTATGGACTGTGGGCCCTTCAGAACCAGCGCGCGGCGCTGGAGGATGCGGCCCGCCAGGAGCGGCAGGACCAGCTCCAACATGCTGCCGCCGCCCTATTCGTGGAGATCGCCCGGGTGGATGCTGCGGTCCGGCTGGAGCTCGCCACCTGTGACCTGCCATGCGCACCGGATCGTCCGGGTGTCCGCCCCGTGTGGTCGGGTCCGGTGGGCAAGCCGCTGCCCGAGGCCCTGGCCGCGCTCGGCGTCACTCCACCCGACGACGACCAGACCTTGTGGTTCTCGCCGGGGTCGCCGATCGGAGTGTCGATGGCGGGTGGCCGTGTGCTCGCGTGGGAGCTGGACCTCGATCACCTGGAGGAACAGGTGTCCATCGCCGCGACCTCTCGCTACCGAGACGGCGCGACCTACCACTTGGAGGGGCGGAATCCCGGCCCGGCGACACCCATCGAGGACATGCTCGCCCGGTGGCAGGACCCCCTGCCAGACGAGCTGAACCTGGAGCGACCCCTGGACGGATGGCGGCTCGTGGTGCGCTGGCCAGGCGGCGACCCCGGCGGAATACCGCGTGCGTCGTGGCTGGCAGCCACCGGACTCGCCGTGCTGGTAGCGCTCGTGATCGTGGGCGCGCTCGTCACCTTGGTCAGCGCAGCCCGCGAGATCCGACTGTCCCGTCTGCAGACCGACTTCGTCTCCAGCGTGTCCCATGAGCTGCGCACTCCCCTCACCTCGATCCGCCTGTTCGTCGAGACCCTCCAGTCCGGGCAGCTGGAGGACCCCGATCAGATCGAGGAGTGCCTGGATCTCCTTGCCCATGAGACCGATCGGCTCTCCCGGTTGATCGAGCGGGTGCTGAACTGGGCCCGGATGGAGGCGGGACGCCGGGTGTACGAGTTCGAGGACGTGGCCGTGGCCGACCTGTTCGACGCCGCGGTGTTCGCGTTGCGGTCTCAGCGCCTGCTGACAGACTCGGAGGACGTGCACGTCAACCTGGACCCGGACATTCCGGCCGTTCGGGTGGACCGCGACGCCATCGTGGAGGCCCTCGTCAACCTCCTCCAGAACGCCGTCAAGTACTGCCCGCCGCCGCGGCACGTGGTGCTGTCGGCCGAGGTGCGCGCCGGCAGGGTCGGGCTCACGGTGCTCGACGACGGGCCCGGCATTCCGGAGCGCGATCGGAAGCGCATCTTCGAGAAGTTCTACCAAGCGGACGTGAGGCTGTCGGCGCCGACCCAGTCCGGCGCCAATCGGGGCTCCGGGCTCGGCCTGTCCATTGTGAACGCCGTAGTCCGCGGACACGGGGGGAAGGTGGAGCTCGAGAGCGACCTCGGTCGCGGAAGCCGGTTCACGATGTGGCTGCCGGTGGCGTCGACGCCGCCCCACAGCAGGGGTTAAGCGCGGTATCGCGGCGGGGCGCAACTCCGCACTGTGGAGGATGGCGTGCGACTTCTGACGGTACTCCTGCTTTCGACGACCCTCTGGGGCTGTGACTCTTCCAATGCGCCCACGAAGGACCAGGTCGAGGCACTGACGAAGCGCGTCGCCAACCTGGAGAAGCGGGTCAAGACTTTGGAGTCGAAGTCAGCCAAGTCTGCGAAGGCGGCTGCCGCACGCGGCAAGGCCAAGGCCAAGAGCAAGTCCAAGGGCGGGAAGGCTGGCCCTGGGGCCAAGGGCGGCAAGGCAGGTCCGGGCGGTGCGAAGGCAGGTCAGGGCGGTGCGAAGGCAGGTCCCGGCGGCGGGAATGCCGGACCGGGCGCACGTGCGAAGGCCAAGGGCCCGGGCAAGGCCGGCGGCGGGGCGCCACCGCCCCCCGAGTAGTCTCGGGTAGCCACGTCGAACCGGGCTCAGTCCGGCTTCGCTGCGTCGGGCTCCACAAGGTCGGGCTCAGCCAGGTCGGCCTGGGCCGAGTCGCGGTCGGCCACCCACCCGGCGCTCCGCGTGTATCGAATCCGGTACACGGCGTCGTAGGCGTCGCCATCCTCGAGATGGAACCCGAGCGCGAGCTCCCTCCCATCGAGCACGACCTCCCACCAGCCTCGGATGGGCAGAACGTCGCTCGGAAACGCCTCCCGGTTCATCCGGTCCACGGACAACGGGCCGATGCGCCCCTGAGCGACCCGGCGCGTCATCTCGGCTCGGAGCGCGGCATCGAAGCCGTCGACCAGCTGAACCACCGGGCGCCCCGGGAGGTCCGACTGCCCGCGGTGCCACAGATCCTCGGCGTGCACAGCCCCGTTGCCCGCGACCACGTGGGCCTCGCCGAAGCTGCCGCCGGGCAGGTGGATCTCGTTGGCCGAGCCCCCACCCATGAACACCCCCATCAGGGCGGTTGGTCCTGCATACTCCACGATCACATCGAGAAGCGCGGACACCGCGGCCGCGGGATCGGCGTGGCGTGCATCAGCCAGGCTCACGAGCGGCGCGTCCAGCACCACGAGCAGGTGATCGTAGTCCCCAGGGGTGATGACCTTCGGAAGCCAGAACAACTGGTCGTGCCAGCGGTCCCCCATGGCGCGGCGGTCGGAATCGAGCATGACCAGGCGCCAGCGCACTCCCGCCGACACGATGTCGAGGTGGGAGAACGTGACCGGGCCGCCCAGATCGGGCACTCCCTGTGCCTCGAACACCTGATGAAACCCTAGTAACCGCCGATCGCACCTACGCTCCGAGCCCCCCGCCAGCGCCGACACGGCCGGCGCCACCCCGTGCCAACGCTCCACCGCAGCTAGCCACGCCCGCGGCCCACCACGGCGCACGATGCCCCCCGGGAGCAGGAGCAGGTCCGGGGCGTGTGCGGCGATGTCTCTCGCCAGTCCGTCGGCCGGTCCGGTGTCGGGCTCGGTGGAGCCAACCACCGCCAGCATCACCTCGTCGCCGGGCCCGATCACCCCACCATCCAGGACCGCCGGGAGCGCGACAATCTCCGAATACCGACCTGCACACGACATAACGAGTACAAGCAGGGTGAAGATGGGGCGCACGGCGTCCTTTGCTGCGAGGCGCCAGCGAAGTAACCGACCTCGGCCCGAGGACAGGATGGCGAAGCGGATCCTGATCGTGGAGGACGACCCGTCAATCCTCCGAGCACTCCAGATGAACCTCCGCCTTGAGGGGTTCGAAGTGGTGACGGCGACCAACGGCCCCGATGCATTGGCGGCCGTCGACGCACAGACGCTGGATCTGGTCGTGCTCGACATCATGCTTCCGCACATGAACGGCTTCGAGGTCTGCCGGCGCCTGCGACGGTCCGGGGTTGACCTGCCGATCATCCTGTTGTCAGCGAAGAATGCCGAAGAAGATATTGTGATGGGCCTCGGGCTCGGGGCCGATGACTACGTCACCAAGCCGTTCCGTCGGGCCGAGCTCCTCGCGCGGGTGCGCGCCCACCTCCGCCGTCGGTCGGACCCCCCAACCGTGTACACCTTCGCCGACGTGGAGGTGGACCTGGAGCGGCAGCTCGTCCTGCGCGCGGGTCAACACATCGAGCTCACCCAGCGCGAGTTCGACCTGCTCGCGTTGCTGGTCGATCGCGAGGGCAAGGCGCTCACCCGCGACACCATCCTCGCGGGCGTGTGGGGCCGGAACTACTTCGGTACGGACAGGACAGTAGACAACTTCATCACCCGTCTCCGGCAGAAGGTGGACGCCCGACCACCCCGCCACATCCTCACGGTGAGAGGCGTCGGATACCGGTTCGTCCGGGATCCCACATGACCCGGGCCCTGAGGTGGCGCGCCCCCATCGGGCCGTCGATCGAGTGCATCGGACGCCCCGATGCGCGGTGGAGCGGGGACGCGGCGTGGACCTCCGAGGGTTGCACCTTCGTCCGAATCGGGGACCGGGTGCACGGCCTGGACCACGCCGCGGCGAGCGTCGTGACGGATGGAGAGCGGGCCGTCGTCGACGGGCGGTGGGTCGTGGAGGCCTCTGGCTGTGCAGACGTGGGGCAGCACACCCGCCTCGGACTCGACCTGGCACTCCAGCGGAGGCGGCCAGGAGGCTGGCATGCACCCTTCGATCTGCCGCGAACGGCGCGCGTATCGCCATCCACCCGTCCATACGCGCGCGGGATCGGAGTCGCGTGGTGGGGCTCGGGGATCGTGTGCACGCTAGACGCCTCCGGACGTCGCGCGCGGGCATCCTGGACTGCCGAGTGGACAGTCGGACCGCACGGCGCGCTGATGTTGGGGACTGGCGAAGCGTGGTCCGCGGGGGCGGCTCCCGGTCGCACTCCCCTCCCCTTGCCAGCGACGCTGCACGGGGCGGTGGACTGGTCTGACGACGGATGCACCGTGACCGGCAGGGATGGCGACGACACAACCGTCACGGTCCACCTTCCGAATCGCACGCTCCAGCCCTCACCGACCCACCCGCGTCACCGCGTGGGGACCGCGCTCACCGTGGGCGGTCCCGCGGGCTGGCTCGCCGTGGACCACACCGGCGCAGCTCGGTGGGCGACTCCCGACTGGACACCCAAAGGGACCCACAGAATCCCGCTGGAGCGGGATGACGCGGTGGATCGGGGCGAACCAACAGCGACTGGCTTCCGGTTGTGGAGCGCGCTCGGAGGCTGCTGGGATGTGGAGCCGTCAGGGGTGCGCCCTGCACGCCACCCGCGACCGGCGCGCTCACCTCCCTCCACGGTGCGCCTCGGCGCCGTCCGGATTCGCACAGTCGGTCACGCGACCGTCGGTGGCCACGGGTGGGCGTGGACTCGCGCCGGTCTGCTCCTCCGCGATGTCGAGGGCTGACACCGGCGCGCTGACCGCGGGCGGTCCTCAGTCCAGCGACCGCTCGTAGGTGCGGTAGGTCTTGTAGATCCGCGCACCCAGCTTCTCGATGGCGCCGCGCATGCGGTGGTTGTCGTGGAGGATCAGCGAGGCCTCTGCTCCGCGGATGTTGCGACGTGCGCCCTCCTGCCACGTCTTCAGGTACAGCGGGGCGCCCAATGGCAGCCGCTGGTACTCCTTCTTCACCCCGAGCACCCACACGCGAACGGCGTCGATCTTCTTCCGGCCCGTGAGCCAGTGCCACCACCCGAACGGGAACAAGCCGCCGTTCATCTTCTTCACGACCTGGTTGTAGTCGGGCAGTGTGATCGCCGCGGCCGCCACATCGTCGCCCATGAATGCGAAGAAACACAGGCTCGGATCGATGATCTCCTTGAGCCCCTTCGCCATCCAAAGGAACTCCTCGTCGGTCACCCGAACGTGGCCCCAGTTGTCCTCCCAGGCGTCGTTGTAGATCGCGAGGAACAGCTTCACCTCTTCGTCATACCGGCTCATGTCGAGCGTGCGAATGGTGAGCTGCTTCGAGCGCTTCATGAATCGCTCGGCCATCCTCGTGATCAGATCGGGGGGCTGCTTCGCGTAGTCGAGCCAGTACGCGTACCAGTCCTTCGCGGACTCCATCCCCAGCGCTTCGTACACCGTGCTGTAGTAGTCGCGGTTGTGGGGATTCGCGATCATCGGCGGCGTGTCGAAGCCGTCGACCAGCAGCCCGAACTCGTGGTTCGTGTTGAAGTTGAACGGTCCTCGCGCGACCTTCATCCCCCGCTCGCCGAGCCAGGCGCACGCCGTGTCGAACAGCGCGCGCGCCACTTCGACGTCGTTCACGAACTCGAAGAAGCCGAACATGCCGATGCCGGGCTCGTGCTCCTGCAGCTCGTGGTCCACCTGGGCCGAGATCGTGCCGACGATCTTGCCGTCTCGGAACGCCATCCACAGCTGCACGTCGGCATGCTTGAAGTAGGGGTTCACCGAGGGGTTCAGGAAGTCCTTCCGCTCGAAGATCAGGGGCGGTACCCACTGGGGATCGTCGGCGTAGATGGGCCACCAGCTCTTGCAGAACCGGGCGATGTCGCCTGGGAGCTCTACGGGACGGACCTCGATGGCCATTCGGACTCCTGCCAAGACGCCCCGCGATAACGCCGGCTCACTCGACCGTCACCGACTTGGCCAGGTTGCGCGGCTTGTCGATATCGCGCCCCAGCGCCTTGCCGACTTCGAACGCGAGCAGCTGCAGCGGGAGCACCGTGACCAGGGGACTGGCGTAGTCGGGGGTCGCCGGCACCGGGATCGAGATGTCGGCCAACGCGGCGACCTCGTCGTCTCCTTCGGTGTGGATCGCGATGATGGTCGCGCCCCGCGCCTGCACCTCCTTCACGTTGGACAGCGCCTTCTCGCGCTGACCATCGCGAGGAACGATGCAGATCACCGGCGTGCCCTCCTCAAGCATGGCGATGGGGCCATGCTTCATCTCTCCGGCCGGGTAGCCCTCGCAGGGAATGTAGGCGATCTCCTTGAGCTTCAGCGCGCCTTCCAGGGCCACCGGGTAGCTGTAGCCCCGACCGAGGAACAGCACATAGCGAGCCTCCTGGACCACGGCCGCAGCCTCGGCGATGGGCCCCGGCTTCTCCAGGTAGCGGGCGACCTTGCTCGGCATCTCGTCGAGCGCCCGAGCCACTGCACGCCCCTGGCTCAGCGACAGGTTGCGCGTGCGGGCCAGCATCAGGGTGAACACGAGCAGGGCTGTCACCTGGCTGGTGAACGCCTTGGTCGATGCCACCGCGATCTCGGGACCGGAGTGCACGTAGGTGCCTCGGGCGCATGTGCGCGCGATGGTTGATCCGACCACGTTCACCACGCCCATCACCTGCCCGCCCTTGAGCTGGACCTCCTGGACGGCGCCGAGGGTATCGGCGGTCTCGCCTGACTGGGAGATGGCGAAGAACAGCGCTTCACGAGGCACGATCGGGTGACGATACCGGAACTCGCTCGCGATCTCCGCACGCGCGGGCACTCGCGCGAGCGCCTCGGCGGCCATCGCTCCAGCCATCCCCGCGTGGTACGACGTGCCACAACCCAGGTTGATCAGGCGTTGAACGCCGACGAGGTCGCGAGGCGCCATCTCGAGCCCGCCGAGCAGGCCGTTGCCCTCCTCCAGCATCAGCCGGCCGCGCAGGCACCGACGGATCGACCGAGGTTGCTCGTAGATCTCCTTGAGCATGAAGTGCTCGAAGCCCTCTTTGGACGCCACGTCGTAGTCGCCGGCGAGCACCTCCACCGGAGAGGCGACCTCCGTGCCGTCGATCCGCGACACCTCGGCGCCGTCCCGACGAAGCACAGCGAGCTCGCGATCCTGGAGGTAGATCACGTTCCGGGTGTGCGCGACCACGGCCTGCGGGTCGCTGGCGATCACGGTCTCGTCGACCCCGAGACCGATCACCAGCGGTGACCCGTTGC
>JBLFXJ010000262.1:0-11691 GCA_047609825.1 Myxococcota bacterium | reverse complement strand
ATCCCGAGACCGACGCGAGTGACCGGTTGTCGGGCTCGGGGCCTTCGCAGCGCCCCGCTCGCGACAGGTGGTCGAACCTGCAACAATGCAACGCCGACAATAACCCGGCATGCCGCTTGCTCTACACCGGGGCACCACGCGAGGTGCCCGTGTCGTCCCCCCTGATCACGCGCCAAGCCGCGGCCGTCTCCGCGTTTCGCCCCACCCACTGGTTGCGCGACGGTGCTGTGCTTGGGGCCGGGGTCGCCGCCGGGGCGTGCGCCGTACTGCTCGTGCACGCTCAGGCCGCGTTCCCCACCTACCTGGCGTCGATGGCCGACATCGCGTACATCACCGGGGGGTTCATGGTGCTCGGCGCGGGGCTCGGGGCCGCCATGGGGCTCACCGCTGTCGCCGCCCTGCGGTGGTCCTACGGTCGGACCGGTGCGCCCCTCGCCACGGTCACCGCCGCCGTCGCCGCCCAGCTGCCGGTGTTGGCGGCGTTTACCTGCACAAACGTCGCGGGGGCCACCGCCCTCGCGGCAACCTCCGGCCTCGCCCTCGTGTCGCTCCCGCTGGTGCCCTGGCTCGCAGTCCGCAACAGCCGAGGCGCCGCCAGCCTGGCCCACACGGCCGCGGCGGGCGTTGGGCTGGGCGCCTTGCTCCAGACCACCCTGCTCGTGGTTTGGCACGCGCTGACCTGATCGGTCGGGTACGCTCCGGGCACTGGAGCCCCCATGCGCCTGTTCGCCCTCGTCGCCCTCATCGCCTGCGGAGGCGACAAGTCCACCGGCTCCGACCCCAACCCCGGCGGCACCTCCGACGAGCCCACCGGCACGACCGACCGGACCGGCGACAGCGGGGAGTCCTCCGCCAGCGGCTGGCGGCCGGACTCGTTCACCGTGTTCTCCCAGTTCGGTGTGGATGATGGACGCCTGCGCACCTGGCGGATCGACGACGTGGAGTATGCGCCCTTCGTCGCGCTGGAGCTGTGGGAAGACGGGTCAGACGCCGACTCCGAGCGATGCACTGTGTACCTGGTGATCGACGATCCGGTGTCGGTGTCGCTCGAGGTGTGGAGCTGGGATGACGACACCGAGGAGGCGGCGGGCCAGTCGATGCAGCACCTCGGGTTCATCGTGCCGGACGATGCGCGGGTGGAGACGGACGGCTGCGAAGGCGTGGACACCGACGCCTTCGGCGATCCCGGCGAGAACATCGCGTCGCACCTGTGGGGGGTTGGCGTGGGCGGGCTGCGAGTCGACGTGGAGGCGCGGTTCGAGGAGGAGATCACTGAGGGGTTCTGGTCGGACGCGTACGCGTCGGGGAACCTGTTCGGCGGCTCGTGGAACTCGGACGTGTGGGAGCCGGCGATCTGGGGCTCGCACATCGCGGTGGCGGCGGAGCTGGGCGCGGACGGCACCCTGGAGGCGGACGAGTTCGGCCAGCCCACCCCGCTGCTGGAGAGCCGTGACGTGTTGTCGAACCCGGCGGCCATCCCCGATGGCTACTACGCGCTCACCGGCATCCTGCTGTACGACGCGGACGCCTACCTGTACTGACAGACACCGCCAGCCGACCCGCCGCAGCCGGCCCGAAGGCCCACCACCCCGGGGGCGGGACGCAACCTGCAACATCAACTCAAGATGTAACACCTTGCGTCCAGACCCCCGGTGCGAGGCCGGACGGGCAGGCCCACTTCACGGGGTCGGGACGCCACCTGCAACATCAACTCGCGGGTCCACATCAGGGGGCCCATCAGGGGGTCGGGACGCAACCTGAAACATCAACTTGAGGTCTAACACCTTGCGTCCAGACCCCGGTTGGGAGGCCGGTCGGGCGGCGGGGTTGACCCGGGGCGAGCTAGGCTCCGGCATCGGAGGACCCATGCTGCTCACCCGCGCCGAGGCCAGCGGCTTCCGCGAGACCTCACTCCACGCCGACGTGATGGCGTTCGTGGCCGCCCTCGACGCCCGCAACGACCCCCGCCTGCACGTGACCACCTTCGGCACCAGCCCCCAGGGCCGCGACCTGCCCCTGCTCGTGCTCTCCACCCGCGGGGTCACCACGCCCGCCGAGGCCCGCCGGGCCGACCTGCCCGTGGTGCTCATCATCGACGGCATCCACCCCGGCGAGGTGGAGGGCAAGGAGGCCAGCCTCGCCCTCGTCCGCGACCTGCTCGACGGGCAGCATGCCGGCCTGTTCGACAGGATGACCCTTCTGTTCGTGCCGCTGTTCAACCCGGACGGCAACGACGCGCTCGACCCGCGCAACCGGGCCCTCGATGTGGCCCGCCTGGCCGGCCAGCCCGGGCCGGTTGTCGGCACCCGCACCCAGAGCCACGGCATCAACCTCAACCGCGACTACATGCGGCACCAGACCCCCGAGATGCGGCTGCTCCAGCAGCACGTCTGCCAGCCGTGGGCGCCGGACCTCACCGTGGACAACCACGCCACCAACGGCTCGGTCCACCGGATGGACATGACCGTCGACATCCCGCACACCGTGGCATCCGGACGCTCGGAGCCGGTGGAGTTCATGCGCGAGAAGCTCGTGCCCGACGTGGTCGCCGCCGTGCGCCGCCGGGGCTTCGAGTCGGGGTGGTATGGCAACTTCAAGGAAGACGAGCGGGCGATGGATGCCCGCGGACTGCCCGACCCCTCCGCCACCGTGGCCGAGGGATGGATGACCTACCCGCACCATCCGCGGTTCGGCAGCAACTACCGCGGACTCACCAACCGCCTCGACCTGCTCCTCGAGTGCTACAGCTACCTCTCGTTCGAGCGCCGCGTCCACACCGCGTCCGCCTGGCAGATCGAGACCCTCGCCTGGGCCAATGTGCATGCCGACGACATCCGCCAGGTGGTCGCCGCGAGCCGCATGCCGCCGACGGAAGTGGCCGTCCGATACCGCCTGGAGACGATGCCCTCCCCGGTGACCATCCCGACCTGCACCCCCCGCACCCTGTCCGGCGCGCCCACCGAGGTCACGCTCCCGCACCTCGCCCGGTTCGTCGGCGACGTGGTGGTGGACCGGCCGACCGCCTACATCGTGCCCCCCCGCCTCGCCGCGCACCTCCGCGGGCACGGACTCACCGTAGAGCCCGCCTCGGGCACCGCCGAGGTGGAGGTGGCCACCGTGCAGTCCGCTGGCTCCGAGGCCGGTCGACGCATCCTCGAATCCGAGGCCTTCGGCGACATCGAGGTGTCGTGGTCGACCTCGGCCCGCACCGTGCCCAAGGGCTGGCAGCGCGTGCGGACCGAGCAGCCCCTGGGCGCGGTCGCTGTGTACCTGTGCGAGCCCCAGTCCGACGACGGCGCGGTGGAGAACGGCGTGGTGGACGCGCCCGCAGTGGGTGGCGAGTATGGGGTGTGGCGCGAGCGCTGAGCGCTACTCCACCAGCACGAACGTGGTGCCCTGGGTCGACGTCAGCGTGATCTGCGATTGCTTCGCCCCCAGGCGCACCTCGCGCAGCTCGATCCGGTGCGGACCCAGGGCCAGCCCGTCGGTGGGCAGCACCAGCAGCGCCCCGTGGTCCAGCCAGATGCGCGCAGCGTCGAGCACGTCTGCGTCGATGGTGTCGCTGTGCAGCGTGAGCTCGGCCGGCACCGCCCGTGGACTCAGCCCACCGAGATGAACCCGGATCACCGCCGGATCTCCTACTTGAACCACCTCCTCGGCCGGCGCGATCTCCGCAGCGAGCACCCACGCGAGGTCCACCGCCACCAGCATCAGCCCGAGGAAGGCCCGCAGCGCCATCCCGCCACAGCCCGACCGGTGCACCCCGTGCGGCACAGCCACCCACGGTACGCCGAGCCGAGCCGGGAGGCCGCGCACCACCGGCGACACCCGTCGCGTCCACAGCGCGACCCGTCCAGAGAGCAGGCGGTCGGCCGCAAACAGCGCCGTCGGCGCCACCAGGAGCACGCCGACCAGCGGCGCTCCGGTGAGCAGCGGACGCTGGAGCTGCGCCAGCCCAACCAAGGTCAGCAGACCCGCCAAGCCCCAGGTGAGGTTGGCGAACCCCCGGTAGAACCGCACGCTGCCCGCGTCGTACAGCCACTCGAGCTCGGCCATGAACTCCGCGTCTTCGTGGTTGCGCCGGTCTTGCCGACCGCGGAGCACCGCCCCGAGCCAGGCGGCCCGCTGGACCAGGAACCAGGAGTGGTCGACCACATACAGCTGCAGCAGCCCGATACCGGCGATCGACGTGATCAACGCGCCGACCGAGGCAGCCCCCTGCCCGTGCAGGGCCTCGAGGAAGTACCAGCACAGCGCGGTCGCGGTGGCCACCAGGGTGCCGGCGAACCCAAGCTGAACCTCGAGGTTCGGCTCCCGCGCGGCCTCGGTGCCATCGGCGATGCCCCGGTCGGTCTCGTGCATGCCGTGAGCATACTGTACAGGCCGCTCCGCGCCGCTACTCCGCCAGCGTGAGCCCGTAGCCGTTGGTGGCCGCGAAGCCGGCCGGCCCGCCCTCATCCCGCACCCAGCCCTGCAGGTAGACCGACTCGCCGAGATCGACCACGCGCGGCAGCGGCAGCGTGATCTCGAAGTGACCGTCCCCATCCGCCGGCCCCAGGTTGCCCGCGAAGGCCCATCGGGGGATCACGGTGCCACCGAACATCGGCGTGTCCGCTCGCTCCTGCCCGGCCAGCATGAGCATATCGCCGCCCGCAGGCAGCCCGTCCACCGTCACCGTGAACGATGAGCCGAGGGTCCCCTCACCGCTCACCACCAAGGTGGGCATGAAGTCGCCGGCGAGCCCGCCACCGAGGTCCGTCCACCCGGCGAGCTCATCCACCTCTCCATCACAGTTGTCATCGATGCCGTTGGACGGGACCTCCAGCGCTCCGGCGTGTACGGAGGGCCGGGTCTCGTCGCAGTCGTCCCAGAACCCGAAGTGCCCGTCACCGTCCGGGTCGGACAGCGCGTCGAGAGCCGCCTCGATGCTCGGCAGTGGCCCGATGGGTGTACCGGCGGTCGCAGCCCCCTGGGGCACACCGGTGGACTGCAGCAGCTCGCGCATCGCCTCGGGCGGCAGCCGCTCGCCCGACCGGTCCACCGCGCACTCCTGGAGCACGGCGGCCGCCGCCACCACCATCGGAGTGGCCGAGCTCGTGCCGCTGAATACAGCCGTGTAGGCCTGGTTCGAGTCGCCCCCGACCCTGGCGAGGTCGCCGTAGGCCAGCGTGGCGACCGCACCGCCCCAGGCCTGCACGTCGACCCGACTGCCGTAGGTGCTGAACCACTCGCGGTTGTGCAGCCCATCCCAGCCGCCGCTGCCCGCGCCGACCAGGATGCCGCCGGAATCACCGCGGTCGCGGTACTCGGCATACCCCGGTGAGTCCAGATCCTGGTCGCCGTTGCCGGCGGCCGCGATGACCAACACCCCGGCGTCGACGCAGGAGCGGGTGACGAGCCACACGCCCAGCTCGTACTCGGCGGGCGCGTAGTTACTCACCCCGAACGCCTGCATCTCCAGCATCACGATGTCGCCCGGTGCGCTGTCGGCGCAGGCTGCCGTGATCGCCGTCGCCCGGCGCCAGCCCTCTTCGTCCGAGTACTCGGTGTAGAACGCGCCGGTGGCCCCGTGCGCTCCGCCGGTCATGCCGAAGCCGTTGTCCTCGGCGAGCACCTCACCGAAGGTGGCGGTGCCGTGATCAGGGCCCCAGGGATCGCTGGGCGTCTGACCCGGCTCGACCCCGATCACGGGCAGGTCCTCGTGGGAGGCGGTGAACGCATACTCGGCATTCGACACCCGGATGCCAGCGCCGGTGTAGCCCGCCGCCCAGGCCGTGGTGAACCCGAGCCCCGGGTCTGGCGCGAGCCAGCCCTGCTCGGCGGTGTAGTCCGGGGTGGCGGGGTCGATGTCGAGCCCCGGCGGACGGAGCCCCTGGACCTCGACCCATGCGGCGTCCACGACGGAGAGCGCCCGCAGCGCCTCCCCTGCCGCCTCGATGGTGGCCGGGTCGGCCGGGCCATCGACGTAGAACAGCCCGGCGAGGTCGGGCTGTGACCGCCCCGAACGCTCGGCGGCCCGCTCCTGGAGAGCCTCGACCCACGGCGCAGCGGGAACCGCGTGCCGGAAGCTCAGCCCGTGCGCCTGGGCGACCGCGGCCACATCCCGTCGCTCGATCCGGCTGCCCGTGGCCCGCACCTGCGCATCGTCGGCGAACTTCACGGCGAGCTGGAGCCAGGCCGGACTGTCCGGCGACAGCCCCGGCGCCACCACCGGTGCGTCGTAGGCGGGGGCCGCATTGGCCAGGAGCGAGTGAGCGAGCAGGGCGAACATCGAGCCTCCAGCCTGGGCAAGATGGCACCCAGAAGGTCACCGGTGTGTGAACAACCAGCCGCTCGGTGACGCTGACGTGTCACGCCGGCGCGCGGCGAGCACGAGCACCCACAGCACCACCCCGAGCGCCGACCCCGGGAGCACGTCACCGATGGAGGCATAGACCGTAGGCACGGGGGTGACGGGCACGTCGGCGACGAGGATCCGGTCGCCCGACGACCAGGTGGCGGCGCCCCGCACCCGCCCGTGGGCGTCGGTGGCCAGGGTGGTGGCCCAGCGGACGGGTCGGATCATAGCGTAGCCCGACTCGATGGCCCGCACCGACGCCATGCGGCCGTGGAGGGGGTCGATGCCGCGCCAGTCCGACGACGGCACCGCCACCACCCCAGCGCCGGCGTTCGACCGACCGATGGCGGGGAAGTCGAAGTCGTAGCAGATCGCGGCGCCGAGGATACCCCACGGGCGCTGGACCGGCTGGAATGCCACGGCAGACCCCGCCGATGGCTCGCCGGGGGCGGGCTCGCGCTTGTCGTAGGTCTGCACCGGCCCCTCCGGGCCCACCACCACCAGGCGGTTGGCGAACTGCAGCGGGTCGGTGTGCTCGATCACGATGTACGCCAGCACCAGGTCCGCCCCGGTCTCCGCCGCGAACGCCGCACCGCGCGCGACGAGGCCGTCCTCTTGATCCGGCCACACGGCGGTGGCGCCCTCGTTCCACACCACCAGCTCCGCCCCCTGGTTCACCGCGTCGTGGGAGCGCTCGAACAGCACGTCCGTGCCCTCGGCCAGCTCGGCATCCGATGGCATCCGGGATCCCGCGAGCACCAGATCGGTCACCACCCCGGCCACCCGCACCGTGGGGCCGTCGTCCGCCGAGTCCAGCCGCCAGGTGCCAAAGGCGCTCACGAGCACCAGCAGCGCGGCCGTGGCGCCCGCCGCCCGAACCGGCAGGCGACCGGTCGCGACCGTGACCGCCAGCACCGCAGCCACTGCCGCCATCAACCCAGACACCCCCGTGATGCCAACCAGCGACACCACCTGCAGCAGCGGCAGCGCGTCGAGCTGGGTGTTCGCCAGCGAGCCCCACACCCCGCTGGAGGAGGCCGCATAGCCGAGCCAGTCCGCCGTGATCACCACAGCCGGGACCAGCGCCAGGCCCCACGCGTCCCCCACCCGACGCCGCACCGCCTCGAACGCGATGTAGATCAACCCCACCCCGAAGCCCGATGGCGCGCCGAACCCCAGCGCGAGCACCCACGGCACCGGGTCGGTGACGATCTTCGCCACCTGGAGCACCGCGGCCAGGGTCATGCCGGCAACGAACAGACCGCGGGAGCGCCAGCCGTCGGTCTGCCGAAGGAACAAGAGCATCGGGACGGGCGCGATCCACGCCAGCGGCGCGAGGCTGTACCGCATGCCCACGGCGACCTGAAGCGCCAGCCCGAGCGCGAGCCAGACGGCAGGAGAGAGTGTCAACGTCGCGGAGACCGGACGCACGGCGAGTGTCGGAGCGGACATGGAGTCCTCCGTGAGTGAGGGTGAAACGAGCAGACGGGGCTCACGCCATGGCGCGGGCTCCGGCCAACGCCAGCGCGAGCTGGGCGCGGTAGGCGGCGGGCACCTGGTCGGGGGCGCGCGGACCGACGACCAAGGGCACACCGAAGAAGATGCACGCGAGGGCCAGCGTGAGTGACCCCACGTCGACGCTGGCGGGCAGCGCGCCTTCGCAGATGGCCCGGCCGATCAGATCGGGGAGCAGCGCGCCGAGGCCGAGGTCGGGCAGGGCGTCGAGGTCGGGCCGGTCGCCGAACCGCAGGCGGCGGTCGATGCTGGCGAGGGGCTGCAACACGTGCTCCGGGCCCATGCGGGACTGGTGCCGGATCACCTCGAGCATCAGGGCGGGGTGCTTCACGAAGCCGTCCCCCGTGTCTTCGAACAGCGTGTGCAGCCCGGCGAGCGCCCCGTCGGCCTCCGCCACAGTGAACGCGCGGGCGGCCCCCTCCACGGACCACAGCTGGATGAAGTAGGTGAGCAGATCGGACTTCTGGGGGAAGTACTTGTAGAACGTGGGCTCGCTGATCCCGACGGCCCGGCACAGCTCCTTCGTGGGGATGCCGTCGAGGGGGCGCTCGACCAGGCGCTCGACGAGGGCGTCGAGCAGGGCGAGGCGGGTCTTGGCGGCCTTGGTCTGACGGAGAGTGCTCATGGCAAACATTTAGCGAACCCAAACTTTTAGTCCACTAAATATTTCACGAACACGCAAGGCCCGGGTGCGGTGCCGCGGCCGGCGCACTCGAGGATCCGATACACTTGAGCGATGCCCCGACCGACCCTCGCGCTGTGGATCCTGTTGACCGCCTGCGGTGGCGGCTCGATCAAGACGGCCGACACCGCAGCTGACGCCGGTCCTCCCCGCACAACACCCGCCGGTTCGACGCCCGGTGGCGGCACCACCGCCTCTGGGTCCACCGCAACGGGAACGACGCCCACGGGCACCGGCACGACGCCCACGGGCACCGGCACCACGCCCACGGGCACCGGCACCACGCCCACTGGCACCACCACACCGATCTGCGACACGCCACCGCCGCGGGTGCTGATCAACGAAGTAGTGGCGTCCAACCGCGACAGCTTCTTCACCAGCGACGGCCAGACCCCCGACTGGATCGAGCTGTACAACGCAGACCCCACCCCAGTAGACCTCGACGGCTGGGGACTGTCCGACGATGCCGGCGACCGGTACGCGCTGACGTTCGATTCTCGGGTGCTCCCCCCCGGCGGTCGGCTGCTCGTGCTCGCGTCAGGTGAGTACGACCCCGGCACGGTGGGCAGCTGGGACACCCGCGTGGACGAGGGCCACCTGTGGTCCTACCTCCCCGTCACCGAGCCCCCACCCGCAGACTGGGCCGAGCCGGGGTTCGACGCCAGCGCATGGGGGGTTGGCCCGAGTGGATTCGGGCGCTCCGACGGGGATGACGCCACCGTGGTGGACGGCCACACGGTGTACGTGCGCACCGAGCTCGACCTGTCGGCCGATGAGCTGGCCGATCTCACCACGCTGTGGCTGCACGTGGACTTCGATGACGGCTTCGTCGCGTGGCTCAACGGCGTAGAGCTGGCGCGCCAGAACGTCGACGGGTGGCCGCCGGCGTGGGACGCGTTCGCCTCCCCAGGCCACGAGGCGCTGCTGTACCAGGGCCTGCCCCCGGAGGGCTTCGACGTCACCGACGCCATCGACCTGCTGGTGGAGGGCCCCAACGTGCTCGCGGTGGAGGTGCACGACGCGACGCCGGACTCGTCGGACCTGAGCCTGATACCGTTCTTCACCCTCGGCTACGGCTCACTGCGCGACGGCGCCATGGCGGCCCCTGTGCTGGGCCTGCCCTCCACCCTGCCCTCGGCCCCGTTCTCGCTCGCGGCGTCGGGCGAGGAGGTGTGGCTCACGGCGCCGGACGGCTGCACCGCCGACCAGGTGGTGGTGCCAGAGCTGTGGCGGGATGAGGCCTACGGCCGCTCGCCCGACGGCGGCCCGTGGGGTGTGTTCCTCGAATCCACCCCAGGCGCCCCGAACGACACCGAGGCTCGGCCAGGGTTCGCCGCGACTCCGATCCTCGACCCCGCGCCCGGGTTCCACCGCGCCGGCAGCCCGATCACGGTGTCCAGCGCCGATCCTGCAGCGGTCTTGTACAGCACGAGCGATGGCTCCCCGCCGGATGCATCGAGCCCGCCGTGGGGTGGGGCGTCGGTCGGAGACGCCACCACCGTGGTGCGCGTCCGGGCAGAGGTCGACGGGCTGTGGCCGAGCCGCATCGCCACGGGCACCTACCTGCCGCGGGCCCGGCCCGATGTGGGCGTGGTGTCGCTGGTCATGGACCCCGACGACCTGTGGGACCCGGTCAGCGGCATGTACGTGCTCGGCGAGAGCTTCGAGGACTGGCTGCCGTACTTCGGGGCCAACTTCTGGGAGGACTGGGAGCGGGACGTGCATGTGGAGCTGTTCGAGCCCGACTCAGACCGGTCCGTCGGGCTGGACGCCGGGGTGGTGATCCATGGCGGCTGGTCGCGGGCGAATGAGCAACGCAGCCTGCGGCTCACGATGCGCGCCGGGTATGGGGCGCAGTCGCTGGAGTATCCGGTATTCCCCGGCCACGGAATCGAGTCGTTCAACCGCTTGATCCTTCGGAACAGCGGCAACGACTGGCACGGCTGCGGGCGCTCGGGCTGCTCAGGCGGCGCCTACCTGCGCGACGTGGTGGTGCACCGGCTGGTGTGGGGCCTGAACATCGACGCGCTGGCCGACCGGCCCGTGCTCACCTACCTCAACGGCGAGCCGTGGGGCATGTACAACCTCCGCGAGCGGTCCGACAAGCACTGGATCGCCGAGACCCACGGCCACAGCGACATCGACCTGCTCGAGTGGGCCGATACGGCCCTCGAGGGCGACAACGAGCACTGGCTGGACACGATGGAGGTCCTTCGGCTCACCGACCGCACCGACCCCAGCTCGTTCGACTGGCTCGCCGCCCGGGTCGACCTCGAGGAATACGCCAACTACCAGGCCACCCAGGTCTTCGTCGACAACACGGATTGGCCGGGCAACAACCTCAAGTGGTGGCGCCCGCGCACGCCGGACGGTCGGTACCGCTGGTTGCTGTACGACACCGACTTCGGCCTCGGCCTGTGGGGCGCATGGCCCGGCGACGACACGCTGGCGTTCGCCCTCGATCCCGACGGACCGGGCTGGCCAAACCCGGCATGGTCCACCGAGTTCTTCCGCCTGGCCATCGAGCTGCCCCAGTTCAAGACGATGTTCGTGAACCAGTACGCCGACCTGCTGAACACCCGGTTCCACCCGGACGTGTCGCGGGCCGTGCTGGCGGAGGCCGAGGCGGAGCGCATCGCGGCGATGGGCGAGCACCTGGACCGCTGGGGCACCTACGGGGACGCGGCGCTGTGGGATGGCGCGTGGGCGGCCGAGGTGGCGTGGATCGACAGCTGGCTCGCCGACCGGCCGGCGTACGCCCGCGAGCACCTGATCGCCAACCTGGATCTGGTAGGCACCTGGCCGCTGGAGCTGCACAGCGACCCGCCGGGTGCGGGCCGGTTCGAGCTGGCTGCGGTCACGGTGGATGCACCGTTCGACGGGCTGTATTTCGCCACGGTGCCCGTGACGATCACGGCGGTGCCGGAGCCGGGATGGACGTTCGTACGGTGGGATGATCCTGGGCTGCCGGTGGATGAGACGGTTGTCGTGGGTGGCGGTGGAGATGGACGGGTGCTGACGGCTGTCTTTGAGTAGGCGCGGTCGGTGATCGGTTGCGGCTGTGGTGGTGACGCGGCGAGCGGCTGAGGCGGGGCGGCTGAGGCGGGGCGGCTGAGGCGGGGCGGCTGAGGCGGGGCGGCTGAGGCGGGGCGGCGGT
>JBLFXJ010000261.1:0-11805 GCA_047609825.1 Myxococcota bacterium | reverse complement strand
GACCGATGTCTCGGCCGCGGCGGGAGCGGGTTCGGGTGCGGCAACAGCAGCAGGAGCTGCCGTCGGGGGCCCTGCGGACGCCGTGGGGGGCCCTGCGGACGCCGTGGGGGTGGCCGCATCGGCTGCGGTCGCCGCCGAGGCTGCCGCGGTCGCTGCGCGCGGACGTACCCTGCGCGTGGCTTGACGAGCCGCCCTGCGGGCTGCACGACGGAGTGCCTTGCGGCGACGCTTCTCGGCCAGCCGCTGCTTCAGCCGGCGCTTCTCGCCTGGCTTGAGGTAGAAGCTGTTCTTCTTGATGTCCTTACGGATCCCTTCGCGCTCGACCTTGCGGCGGAACCTGCGTAGCGCCTTCTCGAACGGTTCGTTGTCGCGGACGGTGACGAGAATCACAGAAAGTCCTCCGGTACTCACGGGGCCGGCCGCTGTAGTTCAGGCGGATACCGGCGGGCTCAAAATGGCTGGATACGGGCCCGCTCACGTAGCCCGCTGATGGTCGCTCTGCCAACCTCAGAACACCACGCCGGCGCTGATCCCGTAGAACAGCACTGTGTGAAGGCCACCCTCGAGCCGAATGGAGGCCCTCTCACCGAGCGTGAGTCGCAGCGCCCCGGTGGCGTCTACGATGGGCACCACGGGCGGGATTCGAGCTGGGTCGTCGGCGAGTTCACCGTCGAGGAAGCGCTTGTAGGCGGGATTGCCCTCGTCGTCGGGCAGCCATCGGTCGATGCGACCGGTGACGATCCCCACACCCAGGCCACCACCCACCAAGAAGGACAGACCGAACGCGCCCTTGGTGAGCTCGGGCTTCACCAACGGCAGCTCGTGCGCGTAGTCGGCGCCGAGCACAGCGATGCCGAAGGCCGTGGATGGCTCGAGGTACTCGCCGTTCAGGTGATCGGGCGGCTCCTCGATCTTGTCCCAGTACCCACCGCGCATCGTGGAATCGACGTACTCCCCGTAGAAGATCCCGTTGGCGCGGGTTCCGCGAACCACGACCTCGAGGCCGAGTGCGCGCCCGGTGACGGCGGGCCGATCCTCGATGTAGGCCCAGTTCTCGGCCGTGGCGTCGAAATACCTCCCTGCGAGGATGCTCGCGGGGATGCTGAGCATCCGCCCGCGCAGGCCGACCTCGTACACCCACGAACGGGACTCGCCGCGCTCGGGTGCGACGTTCTCGAACTGGAACGGGGGCCGCTCCGGCGGCTCATAGGCGAGTGACGCGGGCGCGCTGGCCAGCAGCACAAGCGATGCGATCGCTCGGCGGACCCACCCGGGTCGGACCGCTTCGACCACGGGCGAGCCGTGACCGGGCCCATCTGTGTTCATCGACGCTCGACGTCTCGCTCGCGCGTGCATGCGGTCCCCGTGCACGGCACCATGCTGTTGGTCACCGCTGACTGTCAACCCAGTCCGGTGTCAACGTGCCCTGCTGGTTAGGAGGCGGCTCGGCGGTGATGACATGTCGCTCGCGCAGCTCAAGAAGTCGCTCGGCCAAGACGGGCTCAAGCCGGTGTACCTGCTGGTGGGGGACGCTCGGCCGCTCATCGATCGAGCAGTCCAGCAAGTGACGGCCGCTGTGATGCCCTCTGTCGGCGTCGCCGCGTTCAACGTCACGACTTGCCGGTGTGGGGAGGACGACCCGACCCATGCCCTCACCACTGCGCGCACGCTGCCGATGATGGCGGAACGCCGCCTGGTGGTGATCCGGGATGCACACGAGGCCAGCGATGCGTTCTGGGCCGCGCTCGTGACCTACTTGGAGCGACCACCGGAATCCACCGCGCTGGTCATCACCGCCGAGAAGCTGAAGGCGAGGGAGAAAGCGCGCTCAAAGCTCCTCGACTCAGCGGAGAAGCGATCGGCGATCCTCGGTCGGGTGGTCACCCTGGCCACACGGAGCGTGCGACCCGAGAGCTTCGCGATCGAGGTGGCCGAGCGGCTCGGAAAGCGCCTGTCGAGCCGTTCTGCGTCCGTGCTCATCGCGGTCATCGGAGCGGATCTCTCGCGCATCGAGCGGGAGGTCGAGAAGATCTCGGTGTTCGTGGGCGAGGCCGCGGAGATCACGGACGCCGACATCGAAGCCGCCGGCTCGGCGCTGTCGGAGGCAGCGATCTGGGATCTCACGGCCGGCGTTGCCGCCGGCGACCGGGATCAGGCCCTCACATCGCTCCACCGGCTCCTCCGGTCGGGCAATGACCCTCGCCGGCTGCTGGCGATGCTCCTGTGGCAAGTGCGAGAGCTGCTCGTTGCACGGGAGCTGCTGCTTCGCGGCGCAGACGACAGAGCCGTTACTCGTGGGACGAAGGTTCGAATCGACGTGCTGCGACGAGCGCGCGCGCGCATCCAGACGGACGCGTTCGAGCCCGGGACCGTCTACACACGCCTGCGGGACGCTCACTTCGCAATGAACGGCCATCGCGCGGGCGCCGAGCGTGTGCTCGAGGCGCTGGTGTTCGATCTGATGGCTCGCGGCACTCATTGAGCCGCGGCCACCTGGCGATCACGCGAGGGCTTTCACCGCGGCGTTGAGGCGGGCGATCTTGCGGCTCGCCTGGTTGCGGTGAATGACGCCCTTCGACGCAACGCCCTGGATGGTGCTGACGGCCTGACGCAGTGCCTCCATCGAAACGGCGTGGTCGCCGGTGTCGATCGCGGCGCGCACGGCCTTGATGTGGTTGCGCATCCGGGTGCGGTTGGCGCGGTTGCGCATCCGGCGACCCGCGTTCTGCTTGATGCGCTTGATGGCATCTTTGTGGTGAGCCACGTCTTCTCCTGAGATTCAGCGCTTTGGCGCAGAGGCTTACTGTCCGGCGAACGGGTAACCGCAATCGCACCGTCCGCGACGGCGGCCTATACCCGAGGGTAGCGCCAGCGGCAAACGCTCCTGCACCGCCCGTGCCGACCGGATAGCCTGGCCTGTCCTAAGGGGGCGCTGTTTGGGTGGATCGCAGTACATTCGCAACTTCGCGATTATCGCGCACATCGACCATGGCAAGTCCACCTTGGCCGATCGACTTCTCGAACGGACCGGCGCGGTCTCCGCGAGGGAGATGAAGGCGCAGGTGCTCGACTCGATGGATATCGAGCGGGAGCGCGGCATCACGATCAAAGCGCAGACCGCCACGGTGCCGTACACCGCGAAGGACGGTCAAGAGTACGTCCTGAACCTGATCGACACCCCCGGGCACGTGGACTTCACGTACGAAGTGAGCCGATCGCTTCAAGCCTGCGAGGGCGCCATCCTCGTGGTCGACGCCGCCCAGGGCGTCGAGGCCCAGACGCTGGCCAATGTCTACCTGGCCATTGATGCGGACCTCGAGATCATCGTGGTGATCAACAAGGTGGACCTGCCCGGCGCCGAGCCGGATCGGGTGCTGGAGCAGGTCGAGGAGGGGATCGGCCTCGACGTGTCGAACGCGGTGCTCTGCTCCGCGAAGACGGGGCTCGGGGTCGACGACGTGCTGGAGGCCATCGTCGAGTTCATCCCACCGCCGAAGGTGGTGATCGATGCGCCGTTGCAGGCGCTGATCATCGACTCGTGGTTCGACACCTATGTAGGCGTAGTGGTGTTGATCCGGGTGTTCGCCGGCCGTGTTCGTCGGGGCGATCGCATCGTCATGATGGCGAGCGGCGCGCGTCACGAGGTCATCAAGCTCGGTGTGTTCACCCCGAGTGCTGTGGCCCGTGATGTGCTCGAGGCCGGGGAGGTCGGGTTCCTCGTCGCCTCGGTCAAGGAGCTGAAGGACGCCCGTGTGGGCGACACGCTCACTCACCAAGTTGGTGGCGCGACCGAAGCGCTCGAGGGCTTCGAGGACGTGAAGCCGATGGTGTTCTCGGGGATCTACCCCATCGAATCCGGCGACTACGACAACCTCCGAGACGCACTCGACAAGCTCCAGCTCAACGACGCCGCCATCTCGGTCGATCCCGAGGTCAGCGATGCGCTGGGCCTGGGATTTCGGGTCGGCTTCCTCGGCCTGCTCCACATGGAGATCGTCCAAGAGCGGCTCGAGCGAGAGTACGATCTCGACCTGATCACTACGGCGCCATCGGTCGTGTACCGCTGCGAGACGAAGAAGGGGCAGTCCATCGAGATCCAGAGCCCGTCCCGGCTCCCCGATCCGGGAGAGATCGCCTCAGTCTCCGAGCCGATCAGTCGGGTCACGCTCTTCCTTCCCGAGGCCTACATCGGCCCGGTCATCAAGCTGTGCCAGGACCGGCGAGGTGATCAGAAGGATCTCGACTTCACCGCCCCCGGCCGCGTCAGGATCATCTACGACATCCCGTATGCCGAGGTCGTGTTCGACTTCTTCGACAAGCTGAAGAGCGTGAGTCGTGGCTACGCGTCGATGGATTACGAGATCATCGAGTGGCGCGCCGACGACCTGGTGAAGGTCGACGTGCTCCTGAACGGCGAGATCGTCGATGCACTGTCGATGTTGTGCCACCGCACCCAGGCATATCGGAAGGGGAGCTCGCTCACGCGCAGGCTGAAGGAGTTCATCCCCCGGCAGATGTACGAAGTGGCCGTGCAGGCGGCCATCGGGAGTAAGGTGATCGCCCGTACAACGGTGAAGGCGCTTCGCAAGGACGTCACCGCCAAGTGCTACGGCGGCGACATCTCGCGAAAGCGCAAGCTCCTGGAGAAGCAGAAGAAGGGCAAGAAGCGCATGAAGGCCCTGGGGTCGGTGGAGGTGCCACAGGAGGCGTTCCTCGCCGTCCTCAAGGTCGGGGACGACTGACGTGTCGCGCTCTCGGTGGGTCGCGGCCGGTGGCGGCGCGATCGGAGCTGGGGCCCTGATCGTCGGTTGCGCCCTGGGCGCGGCCGTATGGTCCATCGGCCCATATGTGCTCGACGACCGCACGCTCGATGGGGCGGTGAATGTCGTGGCGATCACCTGGAACGACGCAGGCCTCGATGCTGCAGAAGAGCAGCTGCGGTTCGAACTCGACGCTGGCGGTATCGGTCCCCACGTAGACGCCTCCGACTGCGAGTTCGAGGAGTCGGCCCACGGCCTGCAGGTCCGCTGCCCCTGGTCGGTGGAGGTGGTGCTGTGGCCCAGCTCCGCAGTGGTGCCGCTGAGCTTTGTGAGCCAGGCGACCATCGATGCGACGGGTCATCTGGAGTAGTGGGTGGCCGCGGTGCGCTGCCGCCGCTCTCTGGCGCCGTCCCGTCGACACGGCGCGCCCTCGCCATTCTGCCGAGCGAGTTGTGGCTGATCATCTGGGCCGTACGTAGGTAGCGGCGCGCCGGATCGGCTCCGCGGAGCCGTCCCCGGTCCGCGTCTCTGCACCACACGCCTTACCGTGGCAGGATAAGTGGGTGTGCTTCACCCATTGAACCCCTTGTCGGAGACGATGCATGACCCGCTTTCCGGTGACCCCCGAGGGCTACGCAGTGCTCACCGCCGAGCTCCGGCACCAGAAAGAGGTGGTTCGGCCAGGGATTGTGCGCGACATCGAGGAAGCGCGCGCACACGGGGACATCAGCGAGAACTCCGAGTATGAAGACGCGAAGGAGCGCCAGGCCCTCACCGAGGGGCGCGTTCGCGAGCTGGAGGGTCGCGTCGCGGCGGCGGAAATCATCGACGTCAGCAAGCTGACGCCTTCCGACCGCGTGGTGTTCGGTACGACGGTCGACATCGAGAACTCCGTCACTGGCGAGCTGCGCACCTGGCGGATCGTCGGTGAATCGGAGGCGAGCGTCGAAGGCGGCAGCATCAGCTACAAGTCGCCACTCGGTGGGGCGCTCATCGGGCGCAGCGAGGGCGAGGAGGTCACCGTTCCAGCTCCCGGTGGCAAGCAGGCGTGGGAAATCGTCGAGGTTCGCTACGAATGACGAGTGGCAAGCGCGACGGTGGCTGGTCGGTACTCCAGCTGGATCGCAACCTCGCACCCGTCCGACGGGTCCTGGCGTGGGTATACGGGCGGCCTGATGAGCGCGCCCAGGCGGCCCGGTTCAGCGTGCCGATCGCGAGGTCATGGCTCATCCGAGCGCAGGGGTTGGGTGCGCCCGAGGCTGTGCAGGGCCGGCTTGAGATCCTGGTCAAGCACCTCGACTCGATCGACTCGGCTGATCCCGAAGCGCGGGTGACGGCATTCGCCGCGGCCTGGCACGAGCTCACGGCCCTCGACCGTCTGCTCGGTCTCCCCCTGTCGAATCGTGGCCCACGCAAGCCCGTCGCACGTCCGTCGTTGGCGCCGATGCTCGTGAAGGAGTCTTCGGGCTCCCAGCCGACGCGGGACCGGAAGCCGGAGCCGACGCGGGAGCGGAAGGCCGAGCGCCGGTCTCCGCCGGAGAAGACGCCAGCACCTGTCATCGATCCGGTCGAGCCATGGTCGGGTGCGCTCGAAGCCGAGCTGTGTGATTCCGGCGTGACTGAAGGCGTGGCCGCGCAGCTCGCTAGCCACGACATCTGCACCGTCGACGACCTCCTGCGCCTACGCCCAACGGGTGTCACGCCTACGGGCGCCCCCGTTGCTGCCGGATCGCCGCTGGAGTCGGGCTGGCGGGCCGTGCATGGCCGACCAGACGCCGCATGGACCGTTCTGTCCCCGGGCGGGGCGACGGCGTGGCTTCGTGTGATCGGTGACGCTCCACTGCGGGTGGCGTTCAGCTCGCCGTTAGGAGGAGAGGGGGTCCCGTCCAGCGGCAAGATCATAATCGCGGGCCGAACCGACCACGACGAGGACGGCGATCTGCTCGCTGACGCGGAGGTCCTGCTGCCGGACTCCGAGGCTCTGGTCCACTACGGTCTCGGAGATCTCGACGTGGCGGTTCGCGCTGCGATCCGCTCGCTGGTGCCGAGGTGGGAGAGCATCCGGGAGACCCTCCCCGGTCTCGTCCCGCCGGAATTGCCCGGCTTGCGACGTGCCCTCGGTGAGATTCATCGCCGTGGAGAACTGGAATCGGACGGCGCTCGGCGGCGGCAGGCCTACGAGGAGGCGTTCCTGATCCAGCTGGGGATGTCGCTCGCCCGCTTCCGGCCCGGACGCGATCGCGGCTTGGTGCATGCGGTGCTGCATGGGAGCGCCAGCAAGCTCGGCGTGTGGGGAGAGGCGTTGTTCTCCGACGCGCAACAGCTGGCGTTCGAGGACATCAAGCGGGACATCCGTCGGCCATCGCCGATGCTCAGGGTGCTCGCGGGCGAGGTCGGTGCCGGGCGGGGCGCGGTGGCGGTGGCTGCTGCGGCCATGGTGGCCGATAGTCGACACCAGGTGCTCGTACTCTGCCCAAATCCTGCGAACGCCGAGCAGCGATTCCTGTTCGCAGAGGCACGACTACGCGGCACCGGCCTGGTGGCCCGCTTGGCTGACGGCGCCCCGACGCGCGGGCTGAAGGACGCGCTGAAGCGAGGGGAGATCCAGCTGGTGTTTGGCACACCCGACCTGCTGCACCAGGGGCTCGAGTGCCGGCGGCTTGGGATGATCGTTGCTTTCGAAGGCCAGAATCAGGGCTCCGTGTCGCGTCTCGCGCACGAGTTGAGGCCGCCGCGTCCCGATGTGCTCATCGTGTCTACGGCGCCCCTCGGGGCGTCGTCGCTGCTCACGGCGTACCCCGACCACGACGTCACTGTGCTGCCGGCTCCTACAGGCGAGACCCGGGTTCGTGTCTACCCCGCCTCCGAACGCTCACGGGCGTACGCCGAGGTGGCGGCTGCCGTGGACCGGGGTGAGCAGGCGCTCGTGACGTTCCCGCTCCTGCGAGGTCAGGACGCACTCGATGGAGCGGAGGCGGATCGGGTCGCGATCGCCCTCGCGAGCGACGGGTTTCCCGGCGCGCGGATCGGTGTCTTCCATGGAGACGCGACGCCCGATGAGAGGTTGCACGTCTACAAGGATGTGGTCCATCGTCGTTTGGACGTCATGGTCTCCACCACCTACATCGAAGACGCGCCGTCGATCCCGGCCCTCACGTCCGTCATCGTTGAACAGGCCGATCGGGTGTCCCCAGCCCGGTTGCGGCGGATCTTCGGCTTCGTCAGGGCTGGCGCACGGTCCACGGTGCACTTGGTGCTGAGCCCCAATGCGGACGCCGAGACCCGGAGTCGGCTCGATGCTCTGGCCTTGGCGCCGATGGGGCCGCTGGCGCGGGTCCCGGAGGAACACCACGCCCCGGCACCGTGCTGGACCTGGTTCGAGCCTGAGCGGGATCTCGAACTCCTGTTGAGCGCACGGCAGCACGTGCACGCGATGCTTCGCGACGACCCCAGCCTCCGTGCACCGGCTCGGCAGCGGCTCGCTGCGGCCGGACGCAGCCGCTGGGCTGCGCTGTGGCCGGACGGCCCCCCGTGCCCGATCCCGGAGTTGACGCCCGATCGGCGGCGGCGACGGCGGCGCCGGCGGCGGAAGTGAGGTCGGTTTCCTGCAGCCGCCTCGTCCGATCACCTGCCGAATCGCTCATCGCGGTGCTGCACGATCTCGGTGGCTGGGCCACGTGGATGCCTGGAATGCTCGAGCACGGTGTTCCCGCTCCGAGCGAGGTCAGGTGCGTGCTGCGGGGCCCTGTCCCTGTTCGCTTGCACCTACAGGTGGAGCGTCTGGAGCAGGGGCTGGTGTTCATGCTCGTGGAGGGGGACCTCACTGACGCCCGCGGACGGGTCACAGTCGTGCAGTCGGAGGGCGGCGCCACGGTGACCTGGGACCTGTCCCTGAGTTCGCCGGTGCCAGTGCCGGCGCCGTTGTGGCTGGAGCTCGAGCGGGAGGTGTTGCCGCGGTGGATCAGCGCGCTTGCCCAGGCAGCGGGCCGGCCGGTGCATCACCCGGCGTAGACCCGCTCCGTTAGGAACCTGCGAATGCGCAGATTGATGGTATCGGGGTCCTCTACGATCGCGGCATGGCTGGCCTCGGCGAGCACCATCAGCTCTGCGCCTGGGATCGCCTCAGCCATGGCGTGCGACCTGTGCAGCGGCGTGAAGATGTCCCGTTCGCCAGCGATCACGAGCGTGGGCACAGGAATCTGGGGCAGGAAGTCGGACATGTCGTGGTCCGCCATCAAGTGCACCATGCGGAGAAACACTTGGGCGTCCATGTGCTCCATGTGCTCCAGGTACTTGTCGATATCGACTTTATCCGCATAAAACCTATCGATTACCCCAGTCACGCGCCCCAGCTCTCCCGTGAAGGAGTTGGCATAGAGCGGCTTCACGAGGCGGGTACCGACCTTGCCGCCTGCGTCAGCCAGGCGTCGGAGGATATCGAACGCCAGACGGCTGTGGGGCCAGTCCAGGAAAGTGTCGAGCGGGCGCGCGTAGGTGCCGAACATGGGAACCAAGCCGCTCACACGGGCCGGATACTGACGCGCGAACTCTAGGATCACCTGGCAGCCCATGCTGTGTCCGAGCAGGACCGCCGGCGTGTCGAACCCGGCAGCGTCGAACACAGCCGCGAGGTCGTGGGCGTTCCGCTCGATGCTGAGGTCTGCAGTGGGCGGGGAGGGGGGGCGCTGGGAGCGTCCGTGCCCGCGATAGTCCCACACCAGGACGGAGTGATCGGTGCTGAAGTGCTGGACTACGTACTTGTAGAAGAACGTGGAGACGCCGACGCCGTTGCAGCATGCGATGGGCGGCCCCGTGCCGACAACCCGGTAGTAGAGCTGGACACCGTCCGACGCGCGAGCGAACCCGGTCTTGATCTCCAACTTGACTCCCAAGACGAGAAACGGCGCCTCAAACGAGGCGCCGTTGAGTGGAGGATACGGGGCTCGAACCCGTGACCTCAGCGTTGCGAACGCTGCGCTCTCCCAGCTGAGCTAATCCCCCGACGCCGCCAGGCTTAACACTCGCCGTGGGGGGTGCAACCCACGGCGCCGTGGTCACTCGAGCCCTCGAGCCTCCAGATCCTCCTCGGACAGACCCAGGAAGTGACCCACTTCGTGGAACACCGTGACGCGGAGCTCGTCGAGCATCTGCGCGCGATCCGCGGCGACCCGGGAGAGATTCTTCCGAAACAACACGATGGCGGATGGCAGGTTGGTCCACGGGTCGTCCATGGAGCGCTCGCGCATGGACGCACCCGTGAAATAGCCCAGCAGCTCGGCGGGGCTGGCCGGTGGGTCGTACTGCAGGCAGAGGTCCTCTTCGGGGAACTCCTCCAGCAGGATCGAGACCTGCGAGAGGTATGCGCGAATGGAGGGATGGAGCGCCTCTAGCGCCTCCTCCACGATGGCTTCGACGGTCGAATCGGACAACAGCTGCGGCAAGGGGAAGTGCTCGGGGTCCAGCCGCCAGGCCCGCAGGTAGTCACGGGTAGCGCCGTCGTCGTCGCCCCTACGCTCGCGCAACAGGGCCCGGAGGTACACCCCATCCGGGTTGCGGGGGTCGAGGCGGATCGAACGAGCCACGGCACTGCGGGCCTCGGCGATGCGCACCATGTCGAACCGTGCCCATGCGAGCCCGCACCAAGACAGCGCATGCCCTGGTTCAGCCCGCACGACCTCGGTGTATAGACGCTCTGCGTGCTCGATCTGGCCAAGGTCACGCGACGCTTCGGCCTTGAGGAATGTCGCGCCCGTGTGGCCTGGTAGATCGGCAAGCACCTTGGCGCAAAGGTCGAGAGCTGCGCGTGCATCTCCCCGTCCGAGCGCATCTTCGGCGAGGTCCAGGAGCTGATTGACAGTGGAGTCCGCGGACGTCAGCCGCATGAAACGGGAGTCATCGAGGGTCCTCTCCAGCGCTGACTGTGTAGTCGTAACGCAGAGTAGCGTAGTCTCCCTCGCCCAGATCGCCGAGCATCAACGTTGCGACTTCGCGCTCGAGACACGTCATCACTTGGGGCTCGCCAGCTCGGTCGCCCTCCACGTCCATGCCGATCGCTCGGCCCAGCACGTCTACGTGGACTGTGATGGTACCTGCCAGGAAGCTCCCGGCTAGGCTGCCTCGCCGAATGCATGCGTCGAGAGAGCCGGCGATGGCTCCGAGGGCGGCCTCGCCCTTCTGGAGCGAGACCGAGCCGCGGGTCATCTCGGGGCGTGGGGCGAAGTCGAGCCGGCGCTCCAACGCCAACTCGAGGTCGAGATCGAGCCCTTCCTCGCCCAGCTGAACCAGCTGATTGAACGTGCGAAAGTTGCGATGCCGGGCGACGATCTGCACGTCTCCGACTGGGGGACGGGCGAGCAGCACCTCGTCGCCGCTGCCCACGACCACGCCGTTGACGAGGATCGCCTCAGCCCGGGGACGAACCCGGACGCGGAGTGCGCCGGGCGGGGGAGGGGCGAGATCGCGGTCGGCTTCCGGCGCTGCGGTCGGCGTTGCCTTGGGCTGGGGCAGCTCTGGGATGACGAGCACTCCGGAGAGCGGTTCAGCCGGTCGTTCGGCCTCGAGTCGGCGGGCCTCGTAGGTCAGCACCAGGGCGGCGACGACGAGCACTGGCACCACCCCAGCGAGCACGGCGACGCCCCATCGCCACACCTCCGCCTTCAGCGGTGTCACGTCGAGGGAGATCACGACTTCCTGCTCGCCCGCCCGGATGCGCACCTCGGCGTGCTCGGACTGATGGATGCTCTCTCGGTCGCCTACCGTGATCTGTACAAGTGTTGAGTCGCCGCCGTCGATCCGGAACACTATCGGATAGACGCGAACCCACGGGGCGGGGCTGGTCACCTCGGCCTCGAGGACTTGACCGCCGCTGTTTCGGACCATGACCTCGAGGATGTCGCCTGGCGCGACATCGTGTTGGTTGCATCCAGAGAGTGCGAGCCGCGGCGGCCGGCCTGGGCGCGGCGGGATCGGAGATCGCGAGCGAACCGGCGGTGCAGTGTCGGCGAGTGGGTCCACCGCGCCGCGGATCCGCGCGGGCGGTCCAGTG
>JBLFXJ010000260.1:0-11805 GCA_047609825.1 Myxococcota bacterium | reverse complement strand
CAACCTTCAGCGGGTCACCCGCCACACCCCACTCACCCCGGCGGCCCACACCTCGCCGTCGCGCCCGAGCACCTCGGTCAGAGCCCCGTCGACCCCTTCCACCCGGGACCACGCAGCACCGTCCCAGTGGGCCAGCCCGTCGCCGCCGGCGAGCCACACATCTGTCGGTCCGGTGCCCCACAGGCCCCGCGGGTCGCTCACCGGCGACGCCACCGCCTCGAAGGTGCCGTCCACCCCGTGCCACAGCCGCTCTACGCCGCCGTCATCGTCGCTGATCCACACCTCGCGCCCGTCGCCACAGGCCCCGCGCGCGTGCTTCAGCGCCGCCCCCGCGGAGACCTCCCGCCATGTCGTTGCGGCCGAAGTGGATGCGCGCCGTGCGCAGGTCGGCGTCGGTGACGCGGAGGCTCTGGGGCAGCGGCAGCGGCTCCCACGTGTCGTTCAGCCACCACGGGGTGAGCGCGCCGTCTTCGTCGACCAGGGCGGCCACCCGGGGCCGACCGAGGACGAGCGAGACCACGGGGCGGTCGAGGCTGTGTGACACGGTGCCGAGCCGGACTGTCGGGGCTGGTGGTGGGGGCGCGGGCGTGCCCTCGACCCGCGCCGGAGGGGTGGGCGCCACGGGCGGAGCCGCTGCGACAGGGCTCGCGCAAGCGACCAGCCACAGCACGGTCAGGCACCACATCGTCGGACTGGTTGCACAGCCGCCACGGGACGCTGCGAACGCCGAGCCGGACGTGTCGGCGAGCGCTCGCCTACCCACCCAACCACTCCCCCACGATGCGCGGCAGCGCACCCTCGGACCCCTCGGCGATGGTCTGGTCGAACGGCCCCCCGGTGGGATCCGGATTGACCTCCACGGTGTGCGCCCCACACCGGCGCGCCATGTCCGCAATTCCGGCCGCCGGGTAGACGACGCCGGAGGTGCCCACCGACAGGAGCACGCCGGCCCGGCGCACGGCCTCCTCGATGCGGTCGATGTGGTGTGGGATCTCGCCGAACCACACGATGTGCGGGCGGAGTCGGGCGTCGCACACCGCACAGGTTCCCCGGGCGTCTCGATCGGGGTCGACCGGCACCATCGGGTGCGCCGGGTCGCGGGCGCAGCGCTCCCGCCACAGGGTGCCATGCATTTCGATGACGTCCGCCGACGTGCCGTCCGCCGCCGCGGCGGCCTGGATCAGCCCGTCGATGTTCTGGGTCACCAGGACCACGCGTTCTGCCCCCCACGCGGCCTGGAGCCGGGCCAGGGCGGCGTGACCGGGGTTGAAGGTCACCCCGTCGACGGTGGACCGGCGCATGGCGTAGAAGTCCAGGACCAGGTCGGGGTCTCGCGCAAACGCCTGGGGCGTGGCCAGGTCGGTCGCCTTGTGCCCCTGCCAGTAGCCGCCAGGGCCACGGAACGTGGGCACGCCGGACGCGGCAGACAGGCCTGCGCCCGAGAGAATCACCACCGCGCGGTCAGCGGGTGGGAGTGGAACCTGCATCACGACCTCTCCGAGCGAGGGTATCCCGCCGCGAGGCCGCGACGACGTGCACGATTCAGCGTCTGACCCCGCGTTGCGCGCTCGATTCGGCGTCCGACAGAATCGTGCAACGAAACCGGGTTTTCCGTGTCAGACTGAGATTTCACCTCTCCCCGAGTCGCCATGACCAACCCGCGATGCGGTCGCCCGTCCCGAGCACGCGCCATGGGTCTCTCCCTGGGCTTTGGCCTGTTCCTCGCCGCCGGCGGATGCACGCCGGACGAGTCGAAGGGTCCGCCCGCCGAGCCCGCCGAGCATCGGGCCAATCCTGCCGACTGTGACGCGGGGCGGCCCACCTGGACTGTGGAGCCGTCGGCGGGGTACGGCGCGTACGAGGACCTCTGCGCCGAACACGAGGACTGCACCGCCGGTGACGACGGGCGCTGCACGACCCTGTACAATCGAGGTGGGGCCTACCTCGACTGCACCTACACCGAGTGCCTCACCGATGACGACTGCGCCGGCGTGTGCGCGTGCGCGGCCGACGAGGAGCAGGCGCACAACACCTGCCTGCCCGCTGGTGACTGCGAGACCGATGACGACTGCGGTGACGACTACTGCAGCCCATCCGTGACGAGCTGTGGCCCAGGATGGGGCCTGCTCGGTCACTTCTGTCACACGAGGGATGACGAGTGTCGTGACGACGCGGACTGCAGCGGGTCCGGATATTGTGCATTCAGCCAAGCCGATGAGCACTGGGTGTGCGCGGAGGGGATCTGCGTGGGCTGATCCTCATGCTGGCCGCGGGGTGTGCCGAGCCCCCAGCGTCGCTCATCGCCCCGCGATCGGCGCCCCGCTCAACCGGCCCCAGGCGACGAATGCGCACATTCCACCCAGGATCACATTCACCGGCAATGCGCTCAGCTCGCCCGCCATCCCATGCTCGAGGCCCGCGAGTACCATCACCAGCAGGAGGGCCAGCGCGGCGACGCCCGTGACCTTGGGCTGGATCCGCAGCGCGGACGGCAGGATCAGGCCGATAGCTCCCAGCAGCTCCGATACGCCGATGATCGGCACCAGCCACCCGGGCACGCGCCCCGCCCACGCCATCCCCTGGGCCACGAGGTCGGGTGCGGCGGTCATCGCCTTCATGGCGCCGGCCATGCCGAACGCGATGGCGAGCAACACCTGAACGACCCACAGACCGATGTGCAGCGGCTTGGAGGGGGCGGGATCTGTCATGATGGCTCCTGTTTTGGTCGAAGCCTGTATGTCGTCGGCGTCGCGCTCAGTGGCTGCAGAGGCAAACGAACTGTTGGCCCGCCGCGAACGATGGGGCCGATGCCGGACGGAGCACGCGACGGAGTCAGTCGTCCGACCATGCCGTGACCACCGCCACCTCGGTGCCGCCCGCGGCCAGCCGCGCCCCAGCGCCATCCCGCAGGATGAGGTCGAGGAAGTCGAGGGTGTAGGCCGCGGTCTCGGCGAACCCCTCCTCCGCTGACAGGGTCCCGGTGCGCACGGAGCGCCCGTCGAGCAGCGGTCCGTGCAGGCCGAGGTCCCACAGGGCATCGGGGCCAGAGCTGGGCAGCTCTACGCCCCACGACGGGGAGAGGGTGCCGGCGAGCACGGTCTCGCGGGTGGGCGCGTCGGCGAACCGGGTGCCCGTGGACAGGATGAGGAGGGCGGGTGCGGTGTTTCCTGCTGTGGACGCGTCCAGCGGCTCGCCGTCCAGGTCGACGCAGCCGAGCAGGCGGTTGTCGGCGCGGCACGCCTCGATGCCCGCGGCGCCGCCGAGTCCGGTCCCAACATGGGCCACACGGTCGGTGGCGAGCAGCTCCTCGAAACGCAGGTCGGTGTCGGTCCACCGGGCGGCGGTATCGATGAGCTGGCTCACGTCCTCCACCCACACCGACGCCACCTCGTCGTACGAGACCGCGGAGTCCCGCTCCGGGGCGGTGGCGTCGGTGCCGTCCGCCAGGAGCACCGGCAGCCCGCTGAACGGAGGGTTCACGCCGATCACCACGAACCCATGGCTCGCCAGCTCGGACGCCAGGGCGGTGTGCGCGGCCACGGGACCGTCGCCGGGCGTGAGCAGCACCACCGGCCAGGCTTCGACAGGGGGCACCCACTGCACCGGCGCCCCGACCACGGCGTGGCCGATGACCCGCTGAAAGTGGTCCGACGGGAGGGCGAGGAATGCAGCAGCAAGCTCCGATTCGGCCTGGTTCAGGTAGGACGCGCCGGGCTGGGCCGCCGGTGCGGTCTCGGCGGGGTACCACACCTGCACGGGGAGGATCCGCGGCCGGCCGGTCTCGGTGAGGGGATCTTCGCGGCCGTCGGCGTCGGCGGACGTGAGGAGCGTGCCCACCGGGTATGGGCCGGTGGGCTCTGGCAGCACGGCCACGGTGGCGTCGGTGTCCACCAGCAGGTCCCACCCATAGGCGTCGGCCTCGTTCACCGTGCCCTCCAGCCCGATGCGGCCCACGTCGCCGGGGAGCAGGGCGCGCAGGTCGCCGGCGGACACCGTCCACACCGCGTCGGGGGTGCCGTTGCCGTCCACGTCGCGGGCGGTGGGGGCGTCCACGAGCACCAGCTCGGTCGACCGATCCCATGCGACCAAGCGGGTATCGTGGAGGGCGAACGGATCGCTCACCTCGGACGCGATGGCCGCGACCTCGACGGTGCCGTCGGCCGGCAGGCGGTTGGGCCAGGCGCCGGGGAGCATGTCGAGCCGCAGATCGAGCCGCGCGGTGGGGTCCGGGCTGATCACCTTCGGCGGGGAATCGGGCTCGGCGCACGCGAGGAGGAGCAGGAGCATACCGAGGCATCACCGGCGATGCCGCCGTTGTCGAGCCGAACCGACGGTGGACCGCCCCACCGACAGGGCGGGGTCACCGTTCGGCGGGCTCGAGCGCCAGCGTGACCACGTCGCCGCTTCGGGTGGCGACCGCGACGTGGCGACCGTCGGCCGCGACCCCGGTCAGCGGGCCGCCCAGGTCGAGCACCTGGAGCAGCTCTCCTCCGGGCATGGACCACAGCCGAACGGTGCCGTCGAGGCCCACCGAGACGAGTCGTGCGGGGCCGAGCATGGCCACGCCGGTGACCCCGCCGGTGTGGCCGCGCAGCGTCGCGAGACGCGTGGATGCGGGGTCCCACAGGCCCACCGTGCCATCGAGGGAGGCGGTCGCCCAGCCGTCGCCGGCCGCGCACAGGCCGATGATCGGCCCTGGATGCGCGTTCACGTGGCCCATTCGGGTGCCTTCCCGCGTGTCCCACACGGCGAGAACGCCGTCATAGCCGCCGCTCGCCACCACCCCCGACCGGTGTCGGGCGAGGGCGCGCACCCGCTCGGAGTGGCCCTCCAGGGCGTGTCGGCGCAGGCCGGTGGAGCGGTCGTGCACATGCACCACCCCGTCATGGCCGGCCGAGACCACGAGATCGTCCACCAGGCGCACCGCGGAGAGCTGCGCCACGCTGGCGCGGATCACCACCGGGTCGGCGTCTCCCGACCACAGGCGCACCGTACCGTCGGCGCCGGCCGTGGCGATGTCGCCCAGCCGCACATCCACCGCCTCCACCCCGCCGTCGTGGCCCGCGTGCCGGGCGAGCTGGGCGCCCGTCTCCGGATCCCAGACCCGCAGCAGCCCGTCCTTTCCGCCAGACGCGAGCAGTCCGGGACCGAACGCCACCGCTCGCACCGCATCATCGTGCCCCAGCGCGGGGCGCCCCACCGGCCACGGCACATCCCATGCCCGGAGCGCGCCGTCGCCATCCCCGGTCCACAGCTGGCCCTCCGTCGCCACCACGACCCCGATGCAGGCCCCGGGACCCGGCTGCCAGGCCGCCGGCGTGAGGTCCGGCACCCGCCAGGCCCGCGCGGTCCGGCCCAGCGTGGACCACACCCGGTCTCCATCCGCCGCGAGCCGCTCCACCGGGCCCACCTGTTGAAACGCCACCACGACCGCGCCGAGCAGGGCGCTCAAGCTGCCATCCGCGCGGGCGACCACGAGGTGCAGCCCCACCCGCGCCACCGCCACCACCGGCGCTCCCGCCCCGAGCACCCGGTGCCCGCCCGACACCTCCCATGCGCACAGCACGCCCGCCGCATCACCCGTCGCCACCGTGGATCCGTCGGCCGACGCCGCCAAAGCCGTGATCTCCGCTCCAGGACCGCCGCAGCGGGAGAGCACCTCGGCGCGGGGCTGCCACCAAGCCACCGACCCGTCCGCGCCGCCGATCCACACCCGGTCCGCGGCTGTGCACAGGGCCCGGATGGGCGTGTTCAGCCGTGTCTCGGCCAGGGGCTGGCCCGCATGCCAGTACCGGGCCCGACCATCCTCCCCACCCGACACCAGCCGGTCGTCCAGCGCCGCCAGCGCCGATACCCGCCCGCGGTGGCCGGTGAGGCGGTACACCTCCCGGCCGTCCGCCACGCCCACCACGTCGCCGCGATCCGTGCCCGCCGCCAGGCCCTCCGGCGTGATGGTCAGCGCGGTGATCCCGCCGGTGATCCGGACCGTGAGCGCCGATGCTGCGTCCGACGGCACCGGGTGGATTCGCTTCAGCATCCCGGGGCTCGTTTCACCTGGTGTCCACATGCGTCCCACGGGGTGTCTACACGGCCAGCCTACACCCAGATCACTTCAGGGAGGAACGGATGCGAGCGACGATTCCGATGGTGTGTCTGCTGGTGGTCGGGTGTGTGCAGTTCGCGGGCGACCGCGGCAAGCTGGGCTTCGCGTCCAACCTGGCGGTGGACGGGGTGCGGGAGTGGACGCCGGGCAGCGGGGTGGCGGACGGCACCCATGCGCGCTTCGTCGCCGTGGACCGGCTGGACGTGGAGGGCGAGCAGACGCCCGAGGTCACGGGAGGCGCGCGGGGCGTGCAGGTGGTGCGCGCGGTGGGCCCGAAGCTGACCGTGACCGGCGCTGGCGAGCGGGGCGTGCTGCGGTTCGACGGCGAGGTGGCGGACAAGTTCGGCGTGGCGTTCCGGCCGGTGGAACAGGCGCTGCTCGTCGACCGTTGGCTGGCCTACGCCGGAGCGGAAGACGCGGCCTTTCCCGACCGGTTTGGCGCACTCGGGCCATTGCCGGTCACGGTGAGCCTGCGGGACAGCCGGGGCCGGTCGCTGGGGTATGACCCGACCGATGTGGCGATCACCGGGGCCGACGCAGTCACCTGGACCGACTCTGACGGGTTGGTGCTCCATCCGGGCGACGCGTTGCGGGGGCTGACCCTCGAGGTGGGTGCGGAGGCGCATGCCGGCCCCGAGCTGGTGAAGGTGGACGCCGACGACGTCGTCGAGATCACCCTCGACACCCACACGGTGACCACCGACGAGGGCGAGGCCGTGTGGCTCACCCGGGTTGTGGGCTGGACAGAGGATGCGCTGCCGGTGTTCGGCCTGAAGCCCGAGTGGGCCGGCGAAGACGAACGGGTGGACGGCTGGGCGGTGCACGCCGCGCCGGGCGGTGTGAGGGCGGACTGGGAGGGCCTGTCGGTGGGCGAGGTCAGAGGTTCCGCAGGGTTCTGACAGCTGGTTGCCTGTCGGCGGCCGCGGCGTTGGCTACAGTGTCGTGAGATGGGAGGAATGGCATGACCCGGTGGACGACGACGGCCGCACTGCTGGCCCTGGTGGCCTGTGGCGGCGGCAAGGACGAAGACAGCGGTGGCGCCCTGATCACCGATACCGCCATCGGCGGCACTGTACCTGCGGATTCGCCGGTGCTACGCAACTGCGATGCGGTGTGCAGGCTGAACAACGGGGGCGGCGCGGGCTCCACCTTCTTCCAGTGGAACCTCTCCTGCGTCTACGAAGATCCGCAGGGCAACGACACCGTGCAGGTGTTCGCCGACGTGCGCGTGGAGCAGAACGGCGCGGTTGTGGCCAACCTGCGGGCGCCATGCGGGCCCCGGGCCGAGGGTCCGCTGTGTGAGTACGCCTGGGGCGCCGACGACATCAACGTGTCGTGCCAGAACGAGCCCGAGTCGTACACCTGGATCATCACGGTGTTCGACATCGACGGCAACTCCGGCGAGGGCACCACGACCGGGCGGGCGGAAGGGTGATCGCCCTGTTCTGGTTGGTCGCCTGTGGCGACGGTGGCCTGGATGAGCCGGGCGCCATGGCCGTGTGCGGGTACTCCGAGCTGCTCGACGCCTCGAGCCGCGAGTCGGGGGTGGGCTTCGGCTACACCTCCACGGTGCTGGCCGAGGCCGGCGATGTGCACGAGGCAGATGTTGCCTGTGCCGGCGGCGAAGAGCTGCACGTGCGCACCGAGCACGGCACGGCGTTCAGCTTCTACTGGCGAACGGTGGATGTGCCATTCACCCCGAGGTTCGAGTTCTCGCCTGGCGATTCGCTGTATTTCTTCTACCTGGCCGGCGGCGTGGAGGACGCAGACGACGGCTTCCGGCCGGCCGGCAGCCTGGTCGTCCGCCAGTCGTCCACGGGGCCCCTGCTCGGGGTGCTGCACGACGCGCCGCTGAACCCGGCGTCGGACTACCCCGAGCTCGAGGTGCGCCCGGGCGAGGTGTTCGACTCCACGCTCACCCAGACCGACTACGCGGTGGTGTTCGACGGCGATGACTTCATCGCCGTGAACCCCGGTGAGTCCGCGGTGATCACCATCGGGGGCATCGAGCGCTCGGTCGGCGTGGTCTCGGCGCGGGGCGACGATGCGGGCCCAACACATATGCAGTGGGCGATCTGGGAACCGTAGCGGGTTCGGATCGAGGAGCGGCGAAGGGTCCGCGGTGGGCGAAGGGTCTCGGGTTCGGACGGAATCAGGGAGAGCCGGTGCCTGCTGGCGTGGGTCCTCCCCATCCGCGGCATCGCGGACTCCGGCGCCAGCGGACGGAGTCCACTGGCGCCGGAGTCCCCTGCTGGCGGCGTCTGGGGTCCCCCCCACTTGCACGGCACCTTCGTCCGCGTGGGTCCGGGCGGCGGCGGGGGCGTTTGCCAGTCAGGTTGGGGTTGGGTGGTGATTCAGGGCGGCGGCGGTCCGGCGGTCGAGGTCGTGGACTCGGAGCGCCGCTGGGTCATCGACGCTGAACGCGGATCGGCCGTGGCCGGGTGAAGACCAGGGTCCGGGCGGGGTCAGGCACTGAGCGGACCATAGTCCGCCCGGGGTCTGGCACCGCGGCGGACCATAGTCCGCCCGGGGTCTGGCACCTCGGGCGGACCCACGTCCGCGCGGTGGCGGTGACCGCGGGTCGGCTTTGGCGCGGCAAAAGCGGCGATCCGGGGGAACAGTAGACGACTCGGCGGCGTCGCTCAGAGCAGGTCTACGGTCCGGATCTCGTACGGGGCGCCGCAACGTGCGTCGAAGGTGCACGCGGCCTCCAGTCCGACGCGGGCGATGGCCTCGGGCTCGTCGTGAAGTCCGAACACGGCATGCATCGCGCCGATTGCGAGCCGGTCCCCCGATCCGATCGCCCAGAAGTGCTCGTACTCGCAGACCTCCCGATAGCTCTCCATCTCGAAGATGCCGTGCGGGTTGCAGATCAGCCCATTGAGATGATTCGAGCTGTATGGTTGGTCATCATCATCCTCCTTCTCGCGGGTGAAGTACCCGTCCACCAGGCGTTGCTGGATGGACACGAGCGTCTGGAAGATGCCGTTCACGGTCGAGAAGTCCGCTGAGACCGAATCCTCGGCAAGGATGGCGCTCAGGGTCAGCTGGTGCGCCGGAGAGCCCACGAGGCCGATCCAGCCGTCGTCGACCGGGACCAGCTTCGAACGACCTTTCGCGTAGGTCCCAGGGGTGCGCAGAGAACCGGCCGTGTACAGAGTGTCAGCGGCGATGGTTGCCCGCCCGCCCTTGCGCACGACAACGATGATAGAAATGGTGGAATCCGGGTTATGGGGTAGTCATCGTCCGCGATGCAGGAGGCCGTCCGCCGCTCACCACCGACGCGTGCCTGGCGCCCCGTCATACCGCCGCCGCACCAGCTCCTCGGCAGACACCTGCGCGGGCGGATGCCCAACAGGGTCGGGACGGTCCTCAGCGGGCACGCTGAGCGCCTCGGCGATTGCCGCCAGGGCCGTGCGGTACACGGCCAGCGTCCACTGGCCATACACCGTGTGCCCGCCCTCGTAGCGCTGCTCCGCGTACTCTTCCCGGGTGGTGAGGTAGCCGTGGTAGGCGTTGGAGTAGCCCTGCACCACAACGTGCTCGAGCCCGGGCAGCGCGGCGAGCAGGTCGGCCTCGATCCGGGCGCCGGCCACGGTGGTCGGCTCGCACGGCAGTGCGGCGATGGCGAGGGGCCCGAGGCGCACCACCTGCACCGGCACGATGCTCTCCGACCACGGGCTGTCCACGTCGGCGTGTTGGGAGTGGAGGCGGTGCACCTCGGTGACCACCGGGTCGCTGCCGCTCGGGAGGATCGGTCGGCCCATCCGGAACAGTCCGAAGCAGAGCCCGGTGCCGCCGACGCCCACTTCGAGGAACGGGAAGCTGGCGCCATATGGGTCATCCACGCCCTGGGGTCGCAGGCGCTTCCACGCCCCGACCGCGCGCACCAGGCCGCGACGGAGCCACCGGGCCTTCCACAGGGGGCCGGGGCCGTCGCGGGTGCCCTCGATGAAGCCCAGCCCCAGGCGGGCGCGGGCCGTTCCAACGCCCTCCGTGCCGCCGGTGAACCGGGTGTCGGCGCGCCGGCCGTGGAAGTCCACCCAGTGCAGCCGCGCGTCCACCCCACCGTCGATGGCGGTGCCCTCGGCGGAGAGGGCGTCGGCCGCATAGCGGGCCTGGATCTGACCATTCGCCGTGGCGCTCGCCAAGTCGGTGTCCTCCGCACCCATGTACACCTGGCGCGCCGGGTCGAGGCGGAAGTTGGGGCTCACGTCGCCGGCGGCCGCCTGGGCGAACGCCGCGACCGGGCAGCCGTCGGCCTCGAGCTGCGCAGCGGCGATGCCCTTGTTGTCGGGGTGCACCCGCCTGAAGTCGAAGTGCAGCGAGGTGCAATGCACGGGGAACCAGGTGAATGCGCCGAGCAGGCGCCCGTCTGCCGACTCGGCCCGCAGCACCCGCATCCGGCGGTCCACGGCGAGGGCGCGGTCTTCGGTGTGGGCCTCGGGGTTGCGGCGGTAGGCCGACATCGCTCGATTGAACGACACTGGCTCCGACGCGGGGATGAGGGTCTCGGCGAACACCAGCCGGCCGGGCTCGCGGGCCTCCCATGCGGCGACGATGCACCCGCTGATGCGCTCGACCAGACCGGCGTAGATCGACGCTACATAGCCGCCATTGGCCAGCAGGTACAGCAGTCGGTGGGAGTAGCCGCCGGGCCCGCTGTGGGTGTGGTTCGCGGTGAGGACCAGGCCAGCGGGGTCGATGCCGAGCTCAGGCGGGAGTGCCGCGAGCACCCCGTCGCGGAGGGACTGGGACACGAAGCACAGCTCTACCGACACCAGCACCACGGTGCGACCGTCCTCGTCGACGACCAGCGCACGCACGTTGAGCGGCATCGCGACGCCCGACAGCCGGCCATCCGGCTGCCCCCACCCGAGCATCTCCACGCCCGGCTCCCACACCGTGAGGTCCGCCCGCGCGAGTCCGACCAGCATCCTGCCTCCGCCCGCCGGTGTACCTCGAACCCCCGCCAGGTCCCACCCCCAACGCCGGGGTCTGGACGCAGGGTGTTGGACCTTCGCAGGCCCTCGCCCCGGGGTCTGGACGCTAGGTGTTACATCTTAGCCGGCCGCCAACCGCACGCCGCCGAGTCGCCCACTGTTCGCCCGGATCCTTGCCTTCACCCGGCTCCAGCCGATCCGCGGTCACCACAGCCACCGGACTCGCACGGACTATGGTCCGCCCGAGGTGCCAGACCCCGGGCGGACTATGGTCCGCCCGAGGTGCCAGACCCCGGGCGGACCCAGGTCTTCACCCGGCCGCAGCCGATCCGCGGTCATCACCAACCACCCAGCAGCGCCTCGAATCCACGACCTCGACCGCCGGACCGCCGCCGCCCTGAATCCCCACCCAACCCCAACCTGACTGGCAAACACCCCCTCAGTCGCCCGGACCCACGCGACTGAAGGGGCCGCGCAAGTGGGGAGGACCCACGCCAGCAGGCACCGGCTCTCCTCGATTCCGTCCGAACCGAGATCCTCTGTCCACCACAGACCACCGCCCTACCGGATCCGTCCGAGCCCAGATCCTTCATCCTGCACCAACGCCCTCACCAGCCCCGTCCAAACCCGACGAATCCATCCCGCCCCCAACCCACACTGACCCACCGACGTCGGGGCCACGGAGCTCCGATCGTGTGGAGCCCGGGGGCGTCGTGCGTTCCCGAGTGTAATCCGCAGGATGCCGGGCCTCGTACCCGC
>JBLFXJ010000259.1:0-11826 GCA_047609825.1 Myxococcota bacterium | reverse complement strand
CATCGTGTGCACGATGACCGGCCTCGTGGTGGTGGTCACGGGCGTGTACGAGGTGGAGGGTCTGGATGGTGTTGCGCTCACGAGCCAAGCGTTCGGGTCGGCCATCTGGTGGTTCCCATACGTGCTCTCGGTCGCAGTTCTGCTGTTCGCGTTCAGCACCATGATCTCGTGGAGCTACTACGGCGAGCGGTGCGCCACCTGGCTGTTCGGTGATGGCGCCGTGCTGCCCTACCGCGTGCTGTTCCTGTGCGCGGTGGTGCTCGGCTCCGTGATCAAGCTCGGCAGCGTGATCGACTTCTCCGACCTGATGGTGCTCGGGATGGCGTTCCCGAACATCCTCGGCGCGCTGTTGTTGTCGAGCAAGGTGAAGACGGCGCTGGACGAGTACATGGGCAAGCTCAGCGCTGGCGAGTTCGATCAGGCCGCTTGAGCCGGTTCGGCGGCCGTGTGTGGGCGACCGACCACCAGCACCACTCCGACGCAGGCGAGCGCGCCCAGGGGCACCAGCACCCAGGGCGTGACGCCGAAGCCCGCGGGCAGTGAGCCGACCAGCACCGCGACCGCACCGGCTGTGAGCGCGTAGGGTAGCTGCGTGCGCACATGGGTGAGCACGTCGACGCCCGAGCCGAGCGCCGACAGCACCGTGGTGTCGGAGATCGGTGATGCGTGGTCGCCCAGCACCGCGCCGTCGAGCACCGCCGCCGTGGACGCGAGCAGGACGGGGCCCATCGCGCCGCCGTCGAGGGCGAACGCCAGCGGCACCACCAACGGGATGAGAGCTCCCATGGTGAAGAAGCTGCTTCCGGTCGAGAACGCGGTGAGTGCGGCGAGCAGGAAGGTGAGCAGCGGGAGCAGCGCTGGCGGCAGGCGGCCGGCCACCAGGGTCTTGAGGAACTCTCCGGCTCCGCAGGCGTCGATCACGTCGCCCAAGGTCCACGCCAGGTACAGCACGGCGAGAGCCTGCAGCACCGCCTTGCCGCCATCCCACATCGCGTCGAGCGCCGCCAGCGGGGCGAGGGTGCGCGCCCCGAGCACGAACGCGAGCGCAAGCGCAAGCGCCCCAAGCGAGCCCAGCAGCATCGGCGTGTAGGGGTCCTCCACGGCGCCGAGGATCTCGAACAGTCGTGCGTCCGCCGCCGCCGCCCCGAGTGACGCCGCGCCGTTCTGGTACAAGAGCGCGAACGTGCCGACCACGAGCGCGAGCACGGGCAGCGCCGCCACCCAGGCCGGTGCGCTGGCGCCCGATGTCTTCGCCTTGCGGGGCTCCCGTGGCTCGTTGATGGCGCGGGACTCCGCATGCCACATCGGGCCGAAGTCGCGCCCGGACAGGGCGATGGCGCCGACGAATACGATGGTGAACAAGCAGTAGAACCGGTACGGCAGGGCACCGAGGAACAGCTCGAACGGCTGCACGCCGGAGCCCGGTGGCAGCGCTTCACCGATCTGCCCGACCTCGTACCCGACCCAGGTCGAGACCAGGGCGAGTGATGCGATGGGAGCAGCTGTTGCATCGACGATGTAGGCGAGCTTGGCGCGACTGACGCGGAACCGATCACACAGCGGGCCCATCGAGCTGCCCACCACGAGGCAGTTGGCGTAGTCGTCGAAGAACACGAGACCGCCACCGAGCCAGCTCGCGGTCATCGCGCCTCGGCGCCCGCGCGCCACCCGCTCCACGAGCTTGACCAGCGACCGGGTCGCACCGGCGCGGCCGAGCAGGCCGACCATCGCGGCGACGGCGATGCTGAACCCGCTGATGGTGAGGTGCTCGCCGCTCCAGACCACGTCTCGCACGATGCCCAACAGAAGCACGAACGCATCGATGGGATCAAGATCCGTCGCGACCAGCGCCCCTGCGACCGCCGCCAGCCCCAGGGACGGGAGGATCCGCTTGGTGGCGAGCGCCAGCGCGATGGCCACGAAGGGCGCGAGGAGGGTGAGGCCTCCGTCGAATGAGAGGAGGCTGTCGAGCATGCTCACCGTGCGCCTTCCGGAGGTAGGTTGGACGAAATGGTACCGGCTGTCGGCCCGTAGTGCGCACGGGGAGGCCGGGCGACGGCTACCATGCGAGCAGGGAGGTGCGATGCTGTGGACTCTGGTGGCGGTGATCACCGGTGCTGTTGTGACCATCTCCGCCACGTTGCCATTCGCTATTCGGCTCGCGTCCAGGCGCGCATGGCGGCGCGCGGCGCCTCGCGATCACCGGATCGCTGTGGCGCAGGACACTCGGATCGAGCCCGCGTTCACCCCGATCGACATGGGTGAGGACCTCGTGGCGTGGCCCTCGCTGCGCCGCGGTCGGCGCAAAGAGACCAAGCTGCCGCCGTGGCCGTCGGAGACCTGGGATGATCCGCACTTCGGTCGGGGCCGCTCCGTGACGGTCCAGCTGCCAGCAACGCCAGCCCCAGCTCAGCCCGCGAAGCCCGCCAAGCCAGCCCCGGCTCGCCGGGCACCGGATGTCGCCGTGCAGGAGCGCCCTCGTGCTCCATCGCCGCAGCGGCCCACGGCCCCCACCGCGGCCGAGCTCGAGGCGCTGGTGGCCAGCGCGGGCCTCGCAGCGGCCGTGAAGGAGATCATGGCGCGCACGGGCTGGGACTTCAAACAGTCCGCGAAATACCTGGCTAAGACGCGGTCCAGCTGACAGACGGGACCGTTCAGCGGGCGTCGGTGTCTTCGGCACGGAGCGCCTGAGAGGGGTCGACCTCGCCGGCGACCTTCGGGGCGGCAGCGAGCAGTGTGAGCAAGAGCGCGGTCAATCCTGGCCCCGTGCGACCAGAAATCTTCCCTTGAGTTGACGCTCGCTCGAGTCTGCCTGAGCGCACCGGTTCCCACGCCCGCGCACCGGATGCCGACGCGATCAGGGCAGGTACATGCCGTCATTGGCCGAGCACGACGCGGCGTTGCTCTGCGGTGCGAGCGCGGTCGGGTCCAGCGTGCGCGATGGCATCGCGTGCGTGGCGCTGCATCATCCTGGTGACGCTGGCGACGCGATCGGGCCAGCGGGCGAGTTGCGCGCTAAGCTGCGGGTCATGCGGCGTCGCCCCTTCAAATCCCCCCCCCCGCCTCTCACCCTCGGCAAGGGACGGTACGACGTCCGCGAGCCACTCGGATCTGGCGGGATGGCCACGGTCTACCTCGCCTACGATCACGATCTGCAGGAGGAGTGCGCGCTGAAGCTCCTGCTTCCGCACAACGCGCGCAGTGAGAAGACCCGCGAACGGTTCACGCGGGAGGCGCGCACGATGAGCCGCCTCGCGCACCCGAACATCGTTCGCATCCGCGATATCGGGCAGGAAGAGGACCACTTCTACTTCGTGATGGAGATCTGCGCGGGCGGCTCCCTGGCGCACTATCTGCGAAAGAATGGCCAGCGGCCCGCGGCTGAGGCCCTCGCGTACATGTTCCAAGTGCTGCAGGGGCTCGAGTTTGCGCACTCCAACGAGGTGGTGCATCGCGACGTGAAGCCGCACAACATGCTGCTCTCCGGCGAGGTGGTGAAGCTGACCGACTTCGGGATCGCGCGCACCCTGTCCGGTGACCAGGGCGCCCGGATCACGGGAACCGGAGACACGCTCGGCACCCTGGCGTACATGTCTCCGGAACAGCGGGTGGACCCCAGAAAGGCGGGTCCGACCGCCGATATCTACGGCGTCGGGGCCACGCTGTACATCTTGGTCACCGGTCGGCGTCCGTTCGATCTCGCCATGGCCAGCCTCGACCCCACAGTGCTCGAGCGGCTGCCGCCCGCGCTGCGGCCCGTCGTTCGTCGCTCTACTGCGCACCGGCCGTCCGACCGCTACCCCACAGCGCGCGCGATGGCGGAAGCGGTCGCCGAGGCGTGGGAAACGCAAGATCCGTCCGCAGTGAAGGCAGACGACATCATGCACGCGTTTCCCGATCAGCCCAGCGAGACGCTGCTGAGCCTGTCGGACGGCTGAACCCGCTCCCGGTCAGAGTTCGAGCGCTGCGGCCGTCCGAATCGCAGTGAGTGTCTCCGACAGCGCAAACACGAACGCCTCGATCTGGTCGCGTGTGGTGCTGGGCCCGAGGCTGATCCGCACCGCTCCGGCGGGTTCGGGGTCGCCCATGGCGATCAGGACCGGGCTCGGGTCGAGGCTGCCGCTCGCGCAGGCGGCGCCGGACGACACGCAGAACCCAGCGAGGTCCAGCGACTGAACTGCGGACTCTCCTGGGATGCCGGGGAATACGACGCAGGTCGTGTTCGGCAGGAGCTCGGCGCCGACGACACGACCGCCGAGTGCCGTGACCTCGCGCCTGAGCAGGTGCGACAGATCCGCCATGCCTTCCGCTCGGCTGGCCAGCTCGGTTCTGGCCAGCCGGCACGCCACGCCGAACCCGACCACACCGGCGGTGAACACCGTGCCGGCGCGCCGCCCCCGCTCCTGCCCGCCCCCCCCGAGCAGCGGCGGGAATGGCTCGCCGTCCTGCAGCACCAGCGCCCCCACCCCGCCGGGCCCACCCAGCTTGTGCGCGGACAGGACCACGGCGTCTGCGGCGCTGAGCGACAGCTCGATCCGCCCGGCGGCCTGCACCGCATCGACGTGGATCCGCAGGCCCCGGGCCCGAGCCACGGCGAGGGCAGCGAACAACGGCTGGATGACGCCGGTCTCGTGGTTCGCGGCCATCATCGAGAACGCCTGTACGCCGGGCGGCGGCGCTGGGTCGATGCGGCCATCGGCATCCACTCCGAGCGGATGCACCTCGCCTCCCGCTCGTGCGATCTGCTGTGCGGCGGCGAGGGTGGACGGGTGTTCCACCGCGCTCACGGCCACTGAACGCACTCCAAGTCGCGCTAAGCCGGCGTACCAAGCGTAATTCGCTTCTGTGGCGCCCGACGTGAACACCACCCCGCGCGGATCTCCGCCCACGAGCGCGGCTACCTCGTAGCGGGCTTGTTCCACCGCGGTGCGCGCCCGTTGGCCGGCCCGATGGGTCGAGGCAGGGTTCGAGGGCCGGCCCCACCATGGAGCCATGGCGTCACGCACTTCGGGGAGCATCGGCGCGGTCGCGTTGTGGTCGAGGTAGATCATGGGGGCACCGTCGTATATGGCCGCACACGCTCCACCAGCGCTGGCCCGATTCCACGCACCCGCTGGAGGTCGTCGAGTTGCGGATAGGGCCCGTGTTCATCCCGGTCCACGACCACACGGGCGGCCAACACCGGGCCGATACCAGGCAGCCGCTCGAGCTGCGCGGCGGACGCCTCGTTGACGTTGATTGGAGTGGCTGGAGGCGGTGGGCCCTCGGGGAGTGCGGTGACGAACGGCGCGAGCTGCGTGACGGTGGCCGGCCCGATCCCCGACACCCGAGCGAGGTCTTGGACAAGGTCGAATGGACCGCGCGCTGCGCGGTCCGCGACGATCGCCTCCGCGGTGGTGGCGCCGACCCCGGGGATCGAGGCGAGTGCGGTGGCGTCGGCGGTGTTGAGATCGATCGGGAGCGCCACCAGGAGCGGGTCGGTGGGGTGGAGCACCTGCGCGACATCCTCCTTCACCTCAACGCGGTCGCCGCGCCGGAGCCTCCCGGCGGGTGCACTGACCGGTCCACCTCCCGCGGCCGTCACCGCCGCCTCGACGGTCGGCGGCGACACCCGGTAGGTGCCCGGGCGCGGAACGTCACCGCGGACCTCGACCAGCACGCCGTGCACGGGTGGCGCAGTGCGCCAGGTCTCGCGCACCAGGAGTGCGGCACCGACCAGCAACAGCAATGCCACCATGCCCCGGAGCGAGCGGTTCGCTTCGGGACTACGGGCGCGGCCGAATCGCAGCCGATCAGCCAACCTGCCGCTCCAGCTCGGCGTGCGCCGCTCCCCTCCCCTCGATGGTCGCGGCGCGCTCGCTGCCTCGGTGCTCGAGGTGGATCGCCAGGTGGTCCGCCGGGAGCCAGCCATCGAACCGGTCCGGCCACTCCACGACCATCACGCCGCCGCTTGCGAGGGCCTCGTCCAGCCCGAGCTGCTCGAGATCGTCGGGGTCGGACAGCCGGTACAGGTCGACATGCCACAGCGGCAGGCGCCCGCCAGGATGGGACTGCATGATGACGTAGGTCGGGCTCTGCACGCGGGTGGGCACGGCGAGGCCGGCACCCACACCACGGGCGAGCACGGTCTTGCCAGTACCCAGCTCGCCGTGGACCGCGATCACGGTACCCGGACCAGCGGCCCGCCCGAGGCTGCGGCCCAGTTCGAACATCGCCTCGGGCGAGGACAGGATCAGTCGCCGCATCGCAGCAGCTCGTCGATGGCGACCGGCAGCCGATCGGCCACGTCGCCGGCAGTCCAGCCAACGGAGTTCTGCGCGTGCAACAACTCACCGGAGCGCCCGTGAACCCACGCGCCGAGCCGAGCGGCATCCCAGGCCGTCAGCCCACGCGCGAGGAGCGCCCCGATCACCCCGGTGAGCACGTCGCCAGAGCCTGCGGTGGCCAGGGTGGATGCGCCGGTCGGGTTGATCGACAGCGGGGCTCCTCCGAGTGCGACGATTGTGTTTCGACCCTTGAGCAGGGCGACCCGATCCTTCGCCAGGGCGTGGGCGGCGTGGAATCGATCCGCCTCGACCTCTGCGGCGCTGCACCCGAGCAGTCGGCTCGCCTCTCCGGGGTGGGGCGTGAGCACCTTCCTGGCGCCAGCCTTGCCGTCGACCGAGCCCAACGCATCGGCGTCATACACGGCGGGGAGATCCGAGGCCCAGGCCCGACCCAACCAGGCCCGAATGTCGGGGGCGAGAGCACGGCCACCACCGAGGCCTGGCCCCGCGGCGATCGCCGAGAATCCACCGAGGTCAAGCGCATCGGACCACTCGGTGACCATCACTTCGGGAGGCAGGGCGGCGAGACGAGGCCATGTGTCGGCCGAGACGGCCAGCGTCACCAGGCCTGCACCTGCCCGCAGACCGGCCCGACAACACAGCACCGCGGCTCCCGCCATCCGCGGCGAGCCTGCCACCACGAGCAGGTGGCCGGAGCGGGACTTGTGGTCCCCTGGCTTCCTGCGGGGCCACAGGTCGGCCAGGTCGGAGGCCTCGGGGATGCCAGCGACGACCGAGGGCGAGGTCTCGGCGACCCCCAGCCCAATGTCGACCACCTCCACCCGTCCGCACAGGTCGACGCCCGGGGCGAGGAGCAGGCCCGGCTTCAGGCGGCCAAAGGTCACCGTGACCGCTGCGGGCGGCACTGGCCCCAGCGGCTGCCCAGTGTCGGCGTGCAGCCCCGAGGGTAGATCGACCGCGATCACCGGAGCGGGCGCCTCCCCCATGGAGCTGAGCAACGTCGCGAGCGGACCGGTCACGGGCCGGTCGAGCCCGGTGCCGAACACCGCGTCGATGATCAGACCCGCGCTGGCCATGACGGAGGCGTCGGATCCGACGGCGATGCCCAAGGTGTCGCACAGCGCCCGGTTCGTGCCGGCGTCGCCCCGCGAGTTGGGCGTGGTCGCGACCACCCGGACCGGCCAGCCCCAGCCGTGCAGCCAGCGGGCGATCGCGTAGCCGTCGCCTCCGTTGTTCCCTCCCCCGCAGACCACGACGGTTCCCTGCCGGGCGGCGACGGCGAAGTTCGCTCGCACGTGCATCGCCACCCCCCGGGCGGCGACCTCCATCAGCGCGAATCCCGGCACGCCGAGGCCCTCGATGGTGGCTGCATCGAGGGCGCGCACCTGCTGCGCCGACGACACCCACCTCATGCGAGCAGCTCGGCGGCCACCGCGGTGACCGCGTCGAGCGCCGCCTCGACGGCCGGCTGGGTGGCCCCCTCGACGAGTAAGCGGAGCACGGGCTCGGTGCCGGAGTAACGCAGGTAGACCCTCCCACCGGGTCCCAGGGTTGCCTCGGCAAGGGCGGTCGCCTGGGTGAGGGCTGGCAGATCGGCGAGCGGTGGGCGGTGGTGAACCGCCAGCTTGGCCAGCCGCCGTGGCAGCGGGCGGAACTCGGCGAACACGGCCGATGCAGCCCCGCGACGAAGTGCGGCGTCGGCGATGCGGAGTCCGGCGAGCAGGCCATCGCCCGCAGGGTGATCGCTGAACAGGATGTGGCCCGATTCCTCCGCGCCCAACGTCGCCTGACCTGCTTCGAGGGCGGCCTGCAGGTGCTTGTCGCCGACGGGAGTGCGCAGGATCTGGACGCCGGGCAGCGCCACCTCGAGTGCGCCGTTGCTCATCACGGTGACGGCGAGGTGGGTGACCCCGAGATCACGGGCGAGTAGCCAGGTGACCGCGTCGCCAGACACGGCCTTGCCGCGCTCGTCCACGATTCGACACCGATCCCCATCGCCATCGAGGGCGATCCCGAGCGCGCAGCCGTGGGTGCGCACTGCGTCGCCCAGTGCCTCGAGGTGCTCGGACCCACACCCGTCGTTCGGTAGCCCGTCCACCCCGATGAACGTCCATTGCGCGGGTACGGAGCGCCGAAGCCAGTCCTGGGCCACCGCCCCTGCCCCGTTGGAGAAGTCGACGGCGATGCGAGCGCCGGCCAACGCGTCGCTCGGCACCAGCCTGTCCAGCCAGGCCGATACGATGGCTTCTGAGGACATGATCGGGGCAAAGGGATGGCTCGGGGCTGGCGGGGCCATGATCAGTGCCTCTAGCACTGCGACATCATCCGGAGTGGGCTTGCGACCGCCGGGACCCAGCACCTTGAACCCATTGTCTGGCCAGCTGTTGTGCGACGCCGTGACCACGACGGCCGCTCTCGCCATGCCAGCGGCGAGCGCGCACCCGACCGCTGGCGTCGGGGCGACGCCCGCGTCGATCACGGCGGCCCCCTGGGATGCGGCCCCGGCTCCCACTGCGGCGGCGAGGCCCGGCCCGCTCGGTCGGGGATCCCGAGCCACCAAAATGGGCCCGCCGGCCCACTCCGCGACCGCGCGACCAACGGCCACGCCGACCTCGGCAGTGATGGGCATCTGTCCCGCAGGTCCGCGCACGCCATCTGTGCCGAACTGGACGCTCATCGCAGCACCTCCACCGACGACGGCTCCACGCGAACAACGGTCACGTCATCGCTCCGCGCGTGCAGGATGCGCAAGCGTAGCCCCTCGCTGGGCCCGTATGGGGCCTCGTAGCGGTCGCGATCCGGTGCCTCCGGCAAGTGCACGAACGCGACCACTTCTTCGGGCGCGAGGCTGCGCAGCTCGCTCGCTGGCCCTTCCAGCGTGACGGCGACGGTCTGCACCGCCGTGTACCAGCCGGCCTCCTGCCACACCTGCACCGGCACGTTGGCGATCACCTCGCGCTCGAGGTTGGGAGCAACGCTGACCGAAGCGCGCAAGATCGGTTCAATGTCGCCGTAGAGTTCGACGCCGCGCGGGAGCTCAAGGGCTACGGCGATCGACGCATCGGTGCGGAGACCGGAGATATCGATGGGGGCGGTGCTAATCTCGCGCAGACGCTCCACGGTCACCCTCGGGCCGGTGATCGGAACCACCGCAGGCTCGATCGCGATGCCGCTCACCGCATACCCGGGCGCCGGCTCGCCCACCTGAACCGCCAGGATGGCGACGTTGCGTCGGGCGATCTCGTCGAGCTCGAGCTGGATCGTCTCTGGGCTGACGCCGAGGAGCTCGACGCTGGTGCCCAGCCCCTCCACCTGCAGGCCCTCCACGAGGATCTCGTGGGTGCCCGTGGGCAGTGCTGTGGCGTCCAGGGCGATGGTGAGGTCCCGGTCGTGGGCCCGACGCGTCGCCGCGCGGGTACCGCGGACCTCGAGGGTCACCTCCTGCGTCGGGGGCTCAACGGGAACGAGCCCCTCAGGCAGCTCCCACACAAGCCGCGCGCGGATTCGGGCCTCCTGCTCCTCGCCGCCCTGCACGTACACCCACGCGGCGACAGCTACTGCCAGAGACAGAAGCTTGTAGCCCGGATTACGGGTGATCTGCTCGAACAGGCTCTCAGCCACTCGAGGCCTCCACGGCTGCCGGCTCGTCGGCCTCCAGCTGGCGGGTGAGGAGCTGGCGGAGGTCGTTCAGGTCGGCCACCGGGGTGATCTCGCCCCCATGCGCCAACGACACCGTGCCCCGCTCCTCGGAGACCACGAGGCACACGCCGTCCGTGTCTTCGGTGATGCCGAGGGCCGCGCGGTGGCGGGTTCCGTACCGGCGCGACACTTCCTTGGCCAGACTCACGGGCAGGAACACCGAGGCCGCTGCAATGCGCTCTGCGCGGATCACCACCGCTCCGTCGTGCAGCGGGCTGGACGGATGGAAGATCGCCTGGAGCAGCTCGGTGCTGACCCTGGCGTCCACGATGTGGCCGGTGTCGCACCACTGCTCGAGGCTGGCCCGGCGCTCGAGCACGATCAGTGCGCCGACCCTGCGGTGGGCGAGGGCGAATACGGCCTTGATGATCTCCTCTGCGACCGCGGTCTCGGAGGCTCGGGTGACGGAGGGTGAGAACGTGCCACCGGCGCGCGCGAGCACGCGCCGGATGTCCTCCTGGAACAAGATCAGGAGCGCCAGCACCACGTACACGAACAGGTTGTCGAGCACCCAATGTGTGGTGCTCATGCCGAGGAACTCGGCCGCAACGTAGAGCGCCCCGAGGAGGGCGAGCCCGACGAGCGACTGCATGGCCCGCGTGCCCTGCATCGCGATGAGCACCCGGTAGATCACGATGGCGAGCAGCAACATGTCGACCCAGTCGACGAGGCTCATCGTGCCGAATGGTCCATCCAAGACCCATGACCACAGCTGGTTCATCGCTGCGCTCTACAGGCCTGGAACACCGTGAGGGCCTGGCGGGTGGCGGCCACATCGTGCACGCGGATCACGTCGGCACCCGCGGCGGCCGCGGCCAGGGCTGCTCCAACCGAGCCGAACACACGGTCCGCGGCACGCTCCACCCCGGTCAGCTGCCCGATGAAGCGCTTGCGCGATGCGCCGACGAAGGTGCGGTACCCGAGGGCGGCCAGGCGGGGGAGCCCGGCGATCAGTGCTGGGTTGTCCGCGGGGGCCTTGCCGAATCCGACGCCTGGGTCCAGCAGGATGTCGCGTTGCGGGATGCCTGCGCGCTGTGCGACCAGGGCGCGTTCACGCAGCGACTCGATGACCTCGCCCAGCAGGTCTGCATAGGCGGTGTCTCGTTGCATCGTGCGCGGCGTGCCACGCATGTGCATCAACACGACCTGCGCCTCGTGTCGGGCGACGACGGCAGGCATTGCGGGATCGGCCAGCGCGCTCACGTCGTTCACGACGCTCGCACCGGCGCGACACGCAGCCTCGGCCACCGACGCCCTGCGGGTGTCCACCGAGACGGTGACCCCAGGGCGGGCGGCGACGATGCCGCGGACGACCGGCTCCACCCGGGCCACCTCCACCTCGGCAGACACCGCTGTGGCGCCCGGTCGGGTGGATTCGCCGCCAACATCCAGCCAGTCCGCTCCCTCATCGAGCAGCCGCAGGGCGTGGGCGACGGCCGCGGCAGGGTCGCGGAACTGCCCTCCATCGGAGAAGCTGTCGGGGGTGACGTTCACGATCCCCGCGATCAGAGCCCCATCCATGCGAAGCCTCTGGGCGCGATGGGGCCAGCCTCCTCCACGATCCGGGCGAACTCCTCGGCGTCGAGCGACTCCCGATCGAGCAAGGCCTCCGCGACATGGTGCAGCACGTGGACGTTGTCGGTGAGGATGAGCACAGCGGCGTCGTAGGCGCGCTGGAGGAGTCCCCTCACCTCTCCGTCGATCCGCTGGGCGGTCTGCTCGCTGTAGTTCTGTTGGCGGGAGATCTGCCGGCCGAGGAACACCTCGCCCTGGGCCTCGCCCCACGCCACTGGGCCGAGCTCATCGCTCATGCCGAGATCGCACACCATGTGCCGGGCGA
>JBLFXJ010000258.1:0-11845 GCA_047609825.1 Myxococcota bacterium | reverse complement strand
TCATGTCGTCCCGATCACCCGATTGGGCTCCCCACGCACGGCGCTGACGTCAGACAACTGTCAAGTTTCAACCTTGGGGAGCGCGGGCAGGCGGCGCCACGGAGCGCCACTCTGGAGCCGCGCGGGTCCCCGTCGGATCTCCGGCACGGAGCAAGACCTGGAGCTCGTGGGCCTGCAGAGGATGGACGGCGAGGTCACCTGCCTTTGGCCACCACCTGAACTTCCCCTTGGACAATCGCTTGTAACAGAGCCAGAAGCCCTGTCCGTCGTAGACGAGGATGCGCACCGCGGTGGCGCGTCGATTGCGGAAGACGAACGCTGCGCCCGAGAAGGGATCGGCGTCCAACGTCGCTCGGCAGACCTGAGCCAGCCCATCGATGCCCCGCCGGAAGTCGACGGGCTGGACCGCAAGCAGCACCCGCATCTGTGGTGTGACCTGAATCACCGCCCGTCCCCGAAGAAGGCTTCGGACAGGTGCGCGAGGTCGAGCGCCGGCTCGCCCGCCAGTCGGATGGTGACCCGCGCGCCATCGGCCCTTGCGAGCTCGACCTCGGCGACGGGCACCGGACAACGGGCGTTGCCGACCGGAGCAGCCGTGGGCAGCTCCAGGAAGCGGAGTGGCGCGGGGTCCGCAGGCCCGTTGGTTCCCAACTGTGGGACCTCGAGCGCGACCAACCGTCGCTTCAACCTGCCATAGTTGAGCCTCAGTCCTTGGGCCACCGGGTATGCGCCGAGTCGCCTCGCCAGCGCCACAGCCTCCGCCCAGAGCTCCTCAGGCATGGCCCCGCGCTTCGGCCGCGTCCGCCGCCACTGGTCTACGCGCGCCTGCACGGCCTCGAGTTCAGCGCTTGGCTCCGTCTTCGTTCCGCTCACCAGATCCTCCTGAGCACCGGCGCTACGCCGATGATCAGCAGGCTACAGGGTCCGGGTCCGGTGAGTCACGCACGTTTGCCGAGGGGACACTACAGAAATGACACTGGTCGGGTTTCAGGACCGGTCGTAGGCTCCGGTCATCACAGGAGCGACCATGTCCATCAATCTGCAAGACGTCCTCACCCAAATCGGGCCCGAAATTGCCGAGCGTGCGGCGAAGCACGACGCCGAGGACACGCTCGTGCTCGAGAACTTCGCCTTGCTCAAAGCGCACAAGGTCATCGGGGCCCAGGTGCCAGTCGAGCTCGGGGGCGGCGGTGCCTCGCACTCGCAGATGTGCGACTTCCTGCGCCAGCTCGCCCACCATTGCGGCAGCACCGCATTGGCGATATCGATGAACCAACACCCCATCGCGCTCAACAAGTGGAAGTACATACACGGAAAGGGCGGTGAGCCGGTGCTCAAGAAGGTCGCGGCTCACCAGGCGATCATCGTGAGCAGTGGCGGCCGCGATTTTCTGGAGTCCAACGGCACCATGGAGCGGGTCGAGGGCGGCTACCGCGTCACTGCCAAGAAGGCGTTCTGCAGCGGTGCGGGCGCCGGCGATCTCTTCGCCACCAGTGCCGTGTACGACCACCCCGATGACGGTCCCCAGGTGCTTCACTTCGGCATTCCAATGACCAGCGAAGGCCTTGTGATCGAGGACGTCTGGAAGGTCCATGGCATGCGTGGAACAGGGTCCAATGACATCGTGCTCAACGGCGTATTCGTCCCGGACGGCGCCGTTTCACTGGTGCGACCGCGGTTTGTATTTCCCCCGGCGTGGAAGGTCGTACTCACCAGCGCGCTGCCGTTGTTCATGGGGGTCTACGTCGGGGTGGCCGAACGCGCTGCGCAGATGGCACATGAGCGCGCTCAAAAGCGCCGGCTCGATCCCGATATGCAGTCGGCAATCGGTCTCATGGACACCGAGCTGACCATTGCGCAGATGGCTTGGCGCGAGTTGGTCGCCAACGCCAATGAGCTGGACTTCATGCCGTCGGACGAGCTGGCCAATGCGGCGTTGATTCGAAAGACACTCATCGCCCGGTCGGCCATCAAGACGACAGAGCTCGCCGTCCAAGCCGTTGGTGGCGTCGGATACTTCCGCGGCTACGGTCTCGAGCGGTTGTTGCGGGACGTGCGCGCGGGGCATTACCATCCCCTGCCGGCCGCTCAGCAGGCGCGCTTTTCGGGGCGCTTGGCCCTGGGAGTGAATCCGATTACCGGAATATAGGGAGTCACTTTGCCCAACAAGAAGTACGGGCAGTATTGCTCGATTGCCCTGGCCCTCGAGGTCCTGGGCGACCGATGGACGCTCTTGGTTCTCCGCGAACTGCTTTGTGGCAGTCGTCGCTTCAACGACCTGCGCAGGGGCGTCCCCAAGATGTCGGCCACGCTACTGACCACGAGACTGCGCACGCTCGAGGACGCGGGGGTCATCGAGCGGGTCGAGATCGACGGGCGGCCGAACTATCGGCCGTCTCTGGCTGGTCTCGAACTACTTCCCATCCTCGAAGGGCTTGGTGTGTGGGGCCGGCGCTGGGTTCGCCACCTCGACGACGACGACCTGGATATCAGTCTGCTCATGTGGGAGATGAGGCGTCGCGTCGATATCGAGGCAATTCCTCGAGCCGAGATGGTGCTGTTCTTGCACTTTCAGGACGCGCCCCAAGGCAAGCGCAGCTTCTGGATTCGCGTGCGCAAGGGCGAGGCCGAGCTGTGTATGCAAGCGCCGGGTGGCGACATCGATCTCGCGCTCCGCTGCGATGTTCGGACCTTTACCGAGGTGTGGACCGGGGATTTGACGATCGTGCAGGCCCGCAAAACGGGAGCGCTGCGAATGGAGGGCGCTCCAGACCTGTTGAAGACGTTCGGCGACTGGATTGGGCTCAACCCGTTCTCGGTTGTCGAACTGCCCCAGGCGCTACACGCTGAGGGCAAGGCAGCGGTCAAAGCATCTTGATGACTTTCCAGGCGACGCGACAGCCATCGCAGCGCAGGCGGTGATTCACCTCGGTGCGGACCAGATGGTAGAGTTGAGCGAGCCGTCCTGCAGGTCGCTGCCCACAGCCGTCAGCGCCATAGAGCAGCCTCCGCTCCTCACCGGTGTGGCGGCTTGCAAGAGAAGTGCGGGGGAGACCAGCCCAAGCGTGTCGCCACCCACCACGGCCTCGACCTCTTGGCAGTCCACGACCACGACCCAGACCACGAACCCGTCCACGACCACCGCTTCGTCTGTGAGCGGGCGTTCATCGCCCTGCGCTGGCAGGTACACGGCGCCCGCGGGCCCCCAAGGCCGGCGGTGTGCGTGGGGCCGTGAGGGGACGCGACAGCGCTGCGGGTGGGTGAGGACGGTGGCTCCATGCCTCGACGCACACGTGCGCCTGCGACGGGCCTCGCGCCTCACTGCTCCCGCGCGGGGGTCGGAACCGGCGGATCGGGTCCCGGGAGGGCCCCGCTGCGGGGTGTGCGGACGGCTCGGCGAGAGGGTAGGATGCTCCAGATGCACCGGAGAGTGGCCTTAAGCTACTTGTCCTCCGTGATCGCGCGCTCCCTCCGCGGTCCCGGCGCCGGCCCGTGCCTGGGCACCCTGGGTGGCTTGTGCCTGGACATCGCGCGCCCGGTCGCGGTGCACGCGACGGGCACGGCGGACGACCTCGGCGTCGCGACCCTGGAGCTCACGCTGCCGGGCTTCGTGCCGCCCGGGGCGTCGGTGAGCCTGCAGGCGGTCGTGCGGCGGGGCGATTCGGGCCTGCTCTGGCAGAAGAGCGCCCCGGTCACCCGGGTGATCGAGACGGCGCGGCCGGTGTCGGATCTGCCGCCGGGCAGCTTGGTGATCACCGAGTTCATGTCCCAGCCGTCCGCCCCTGGGGGCGAGTGGATCGAGCTGTACAACGCGACGGACGACGCGGTCGACCTCGAGGGGCTGCGGGTGTCCGCGGGGGGCGAGCTGCGCCTGGGCCCGGCCTACGTGCCGGCCGGCGCGTACGTCCTGCTCGCGGCCAGCGCCGACCCGGCGGTGAACGGGGGCCTCCCGCCGGTCGCGGCCGCGTGGGGAGGGGCGCTGTCGCTCAGCGATTCGTATGGCGAGATCTTGCTCCTCGGTGACGGCGTGCTCGATAGCGTGGGGTGGGACGACGGCGACGCGTGGCCGCTCGAGCCCGGCGTCTCCACGGCGTTCTCCGCCGAGCCCGACGCCCGCGACAACGACCGCGGCGACGGCTGGTGTGGTGAGTACGCCCGCTACGGCGACGGGGACCGCGGCACGCCGGGCCGGGCGTCGCTCTGCATCCCAGGGGCCACGCTCTACTTGGCGGAGTCTCGCGGCGGGGCCACCGGGTTGTGGGCGTTCGACACCACGCACCGCGAGCTGACCTTCATCGGCGACCCCGGGGTGCCGCTCACCGCCCTGGCGTTCGGGCCCGACGGGCGGCTGTTCGGCGTGACCGGCGCCATCGGGGCGCGCGGCGGCACCGTCGTGGAGGTGAACCCACGGGACGCGTCGATCCGAGATATCTACGACCACGAGCGGCCTTAAGCTACCTGTCCTCGCCGCCGTCGCGGCCTCGAGCTCTTGCCGCGGCGCGTTCAGGCGCTTGGCCCAGTTCGGAGGGCGACCCCGACCGCGAGGTTGCGCAGCGTACTCCCGCTGCGCTGCCTCGACCGCGTCGACGCGCTCCTGCGCAGTTTCAACCGCTTCCAACGCCTGCTTCACCCCCTGATGGAGTGGCAGGGCGAGCGCCTTGGTGATCTCCCGCTGCCCATGGAACAGGTCGGGCGAGTGATGGGCGCCGATGTCCTGCGCATGCCGGAGCAGCGCCTTGGCCTCGTCCGAGGTGGACTGGATGACGGTCACGCCCCCAGCAGGCCTTGATCATCGTTCGGCCCATTACCCTTCTCAGGTAGCTCGTTTCATCGCCGCTCTGTAGGGTCTCAGCGAGCGGGGCTTCGCGGGCCTTGGGAGCTGCGGCAGGCGCACCAGCAGCGTGCTGAACAGATCGCGGTGCTGGGTCTCGAAGAAGCGGTCGGCGGGTGTGGTCCCGTCGGGTCGGCGCGTGTGGAAGTTGTGGACCGCAGTCAGCGCGGCGAGCTTCTTGTCGGTGAGCCGGTGCAGTCCGTGGTGGAACAGAGCCAGCTGTCCATTGCGTCCTCCGCCCCCGGGCTCAGAACCGGTTGGACCGCGTGGCGTCCAGGCAGGGCACCGACCTCGCCACCTCCCAGGCCGACCGCCCGGCCCTCGTCGACTACAACATCGCGCTGCGCAACTCCGGGCGCGCGCGCGCGCGTGGCCGTGGGCGCCATCCTCATCGTGTCCACCCTGGTGGCCCCCATCGCCCTGGCGGACGTAGCCCCCGAGCTCGCCGCCGTGTCACCGCTGGTGTGTCTCGGCTCGGGAATCCCGGTGCTCGTCAGCGGCATCCACCGACGCACGCATGGCAACGACGGACTGAGAGTGCTGGGCGAGAACCAGCGGCGCCGCCGCACGGCCGGGCTGGCACCCCACGCCGGTCTCGGCGGGGGCGGACTCACCTTCGTGGTCGAGCTCTGACGATGCGCCATCGCTGATGGTCGGCTCCCGACTGTGCGAGAGACTCCTCACACCGGCGGCGACACGCGGCCGCTACTTGGCGCCCGCCTTGCCGGACGCGGCCTTGCCCGGGATCAACACGACCCCGTCTGCGCTCTTCTTGGCCTTCTTCTTGTCCTGTTTCTCTTTGGTCGTCAGCTTCTTGCCCCGGTTCTGCTTCCGGGGTGATTTGTCGCCCATGGTGTCTGATCCTGCGGCCCGCACAGTGGGAGGCCACCGGGACGGATTTGCGAGCGCCGACCGATGGTGGGCTCAGTCGAAGGCGACCAGCCCACATCTACAGTACGCGAAAATTTAGTTATTTTCTCGAATTTTCGGCGAAAGAGCGACAGCCACTCACCCGTCGGGTGACAATCGCACGCTCAATCCACGTGAATACCTATTGAATAGGTTTTGAACAAGACCTTGACGGACCACCCTGGCGCGAACAGCCTAGGACAGCACCCTTCAACCCATACACGACGAGGTCGTCATGCTCGCCCTGTTCAGCGCCATCGCCCTCACCGCCGCCTACGCCGCGCCCGTGCCCGAGGGCAGCATCCTGAACGACCCCGACCGCGGGTGGCAGCTCGAGCCCGCCGTCGAGCTCGGCTTCCTCGCCCCGCTGTCGCACAAGATCCAGTTCGGCCGAGATGGCACCTACTTCAACTACATCCAGGACGGCGGGCAAGACAACCTGTTCTTCGTCACCCGGTGGTCCCTCGACCTCCGCATCGACCGCCACACGGTCACCGTGCTGTACCAGCCGCTCACCCTGAAGACCTCCACCGAGGTCACCCGCCCGCTGGTGTTCGACAACGTGCGGTTCGGCAAAGGCGGCGGGCTCGAATCGGTGTACGGCTTCGACTTCTACCGCGGGTCGTGGACCTGGGACCTGCTGCCCGACGACGACGCCGAGCTCGGGCTCGGCGCATCGCTCCAGATCCGCAACGCTACCATCGGATTCACCTCGGCTGACGGCGAGCAGCGCACCACGAACCGCGACATCGGCCCGGTGCCGATCATCAAGCTCCGCGGCCGGTGGGATGGCGAGGTCGGGTTCTGGGGGTTCGAGGCCGACGGGTTCTACGCGCCGATCAAGTACATCAACGGCGGCAACTCCGACGTGGTGGGGGCCATCGCCGACCTGTCCATCCGGGCGGGACTGAAGGCCAACCGCGGCGTCGAGCCGTTCCTCAACCTGCGCTACCTGGGCGGCGGTGCGGAGGGCACGTCGAGCAACCCCGACCCGGGCAAGGACGGCTACGTGCGCAACTGGCTGCACTTCGCGACCCTCACCGTCGGCGCCTACGTGCGGTGATCCTCGGGCCCAGCATCCCCCGAAGGGCACGCGGCGGCGACCTGTTAGCCACCCCGACCGGCGCCTCCCTCCGACCGCCCCCTCCAGCACCCGCGCGGTGGCCTTCCAGACGTTCGCCGTCGACCTGGACCGAGAGCACCACACGCTGTCGATGGGGCTGGACGTGGCCGATGGCTCGAGCGATCTGGTGTTCAAGAACTGGCGGGAGCGCATGCGACGCGAGCACCCGCCCGGCTCCCTCACCGCCACCCGCGAGGCGGGCCAGGCGCAGTGGTCGGCCGCGCTGGTCTCGCTGGACTTCGCCAACGCCACCGTGCTCCCGTTGGTCGACACCGGGCGCATCGACTGGAAGGGCTGGGGACGCAACACGAACAGCCCCGAGGCCGAGGCGCCTGGAGAGCTCGTGTATGCGCAGCGCTCGGACGCCGCTGTCGGCCTGGCCGACCACCCCATCGAGGTGGCGGGCACGCGACTCGAGAGCGTGCGCGGCCGCAAGGCGGACTTCAAGCCGCGTCGAAACTGGAGCAAGACCGGGCGCAAGCGGCGCGACGTGCTCCAGCCGTTCTGCGACCAGGAGACGGCCCCGCCCGCAGACCTCCCCGCCTCCCTCGCCCAGGTGGTCGAGCTCGCCACCCTCCTCGCCACCGTCGGCGCCCGCGCCGACGACGCCCCCCCATTCCTCCCGTCCGACCTCCCCGAGATCACCCTCGACAAGGGCGTGGTGGTGCGCGGGTCGGACATCGCGCCGCCGGGCGCAACCGGCGGCGGGTACGTGTTCACTCGACCCGTCCGCAGCGGGTGGGAGGCGTTCGGCGAGGACTGGTGGGTGCAGCAGGGCGCCACCGTGACCGAACTCGGGGGCCGGCTCTCGGCGACCGCGACCGGCGCCACCCGGTGGTCCGGGCGGGCGATCTGGAGCGGCGACGACCTGCCCCGGCACACCGCCGTCCAGGGCTCCCTCGAGCTGGGCCCCTCCGGACCCGCCCAGACGCTGAAGGCGACCCTGGCGGTGCCGTGCGACGGCGAGTTCAAGGTCACGGCGGTGCTGCGCGAGGCGTCGGACTGCCCGTCGTGGGATGGACGCATCGCGTCGGCCACCGTGCGCTCACGGCGGCACGAGGCGACGTTTACCTTCGACGATGTGTGCGATGGCTGCGACGTGCCGGGCGGGGCCTGCGCGGAGCGGATGCCAGCCCCGGCGCCGTGAGCCTCGGGATCGGGCGCCCAGCCCGGTCGCTCACTGCTGTGCCACGACCCCCGCGCACGCGGACGCACCCGCGATCCGTGATAATCCCCGAGACCAAGCCCCCCGCTAGAGCCGGTCGTCCAGCCGCGGGGCGCAGGGCGCCGGGTCAGATCTCGCGGATCCACCGGATGCCACGCACCGGCTCAACCGCCCCCGCAGCGAGCACCCCGCCCATCATGGCGCCCACGACCCCCACGCCGCTCACCTCGCTGCCAGCGAAATACAACCCGGGGACCGGCGACTGGGGCCGCAGCCCGCGGCACGCGAACCGCTCCGGCGTAGGCTCGATACCGTAGATCGAGCCGCGCATCGGCCGCACGAAGTGCTCGGTGGTCAGCGGCGTGCCGAGCTCGGCGTGCCGGATCAGTGGGCCCAGCTCAGGCATGCGCGCGAGGAACTGCTCGAGCAGCGAATCGTGCAGCTTCTGCTTGAACGCGTCGTATTCCTCCCCACGCCGCTTCCACTTCGTGTCGAGGAACGGCTCGAACACCTCCCACGGCACGAAGGTGACCACCTCACCGGTGTGAACCTGGTCGGGGCCGGGCTCGTGGTGCGGGTCCTTCAGTGACGGGAAGCTGCAATACAGGACGGGCGCGCCGGGCAGCGCATCCATCTCCGGACCCACCTGCCACACGTCGGCCTCCGACGACCAGGTGTTCCAGAACCACTTGTTCGCCGAGCCCGCACCCGCCTTGCGGATGTCTCCTTCGAACCCCAAGTACAGACACACATGCGCAGACGCGGGGCGCAGCTTTCGCACCGGCGCCACCCACGGCCCCAGGGCCTCGGGCGGCAGCAGGCGCTCCACCGTCGCCATCACACCGGCAGCACTGATCGTCTGAGTGGCCCGGATCTCTTCGCCGGTGGTCAAGCGCACGCCCACCGCCCGGCCGTCCTCGACGAGGATCTGCTCCACATCCGCGTAGATCCGCGTCCACCCGCCGGCCTCGGCCACCCGCCGGAGCAGGTGCTTCGCGATCTCGCCGGAGCCACCCTCCGGGTAGTAGGCGCCGCGAAAGAAGTGGCGTGCCACGAGCGCCTGCATCGCGAACGACGACCGGCTGGGCACCGAACCGTAGTAGCCCCACTGCGCAGCGAGCACGGTCTTCAGCTTGGGGTCGTCGGTCAGCTCGTCGAGCACCTCGGCGGTGGTGCGCTCCATCCACTTCTTCGCCTTGCGGGCCAGCAGCAGCTCGGCCGGCCGCGCCAGGGGACCGGGCGCGATGCGGGCGAGGTAGTACCCGCGCATCGAGCGACCCACCTCACGGCAGATCGCCAGGTAGCGGTCCACCGCCTCCGCACCGTCGGGGAAGGCCGCCACGATGGCGTCGCGCCAGCGCTGCTCATGCCCCACATAGTCGAGCCGAAAGTCGCCAGGGAAGTGAAACTCGTCGTAGCAGTCGCCGAGGGAGGCCCACTTCAGCTGACCGCCGGTGAGCTTCGACAGGATGCGACCGGGCAGGCTGCGCCCCGACACCTCGCCCACGGCATGAACGCCTACGTCCCAGCTCCACTTCTTGCGCTTGAAGGTGTGGGTGAACCCGCCCGGCACATAGTGCTGCTCGAGCACCAGCACCTTGTGTCCGAGCTCCGCGAGCAAGGCGGCGGCCGTCATGCCCCCGATGCCCGAGCCCACCACGACGGTGTCCCACGGGCCATCATGGCCTTTGCTGCCCTTGCTCCAGTACTTCTCGGCCATGTGCCCCCCGTGGCGGTCCGGTACGACCCCGGCATCCGCGCGCCCGCCTCGGGTATCCTCCGCGGGCTTCGAACGCGGGACAACCCGGTACGGCGCGTTCTGACCGCCCCCTCGCCGGCGCGGGCCGGTGGCATGATAGAGGCTCGCGGCGAAGGAGAGCCCAATGTTGTGGATCGCGCTCGGAGCGATTGCGGCCGAGCCGTGCGAAGACCCGGAGAGATGGGTCGCGCGGGCCGAGGGGGACATCGCCTCGTTCTTCCTCGCAGACGCCGAGCGTGAGATCCAGCAGGCCACCGATGCCCTGGGCTGCTCAGCACCGGCCACCCCCGCGCTCGCCGCGCGGCTCCTCCTCGCTACGGCGATGGTCGGCTTCCTCCGCAACGAAGAGGGTGCCGCGCCCGGGTTCGCCGCCGCGCGCACCATCGATCCCGCGGTGTGGTCGGGCGACTATGGCGACAAGGCCCGAGCCGCGTACGAGGCCGCACAACCGCTCCAGGGGTTCGGCCGCCTGTCCATCCGCGGCCTGGGCGATGGCGAGTCGGTGTACATCGATGGCGCGCCCCTGGGTGCACCCTACGAGTTGGGAGATGGGCCACACCTGGTGCAGGTCGGCGATGACCGGGTGGCGCGGTTTGCCCGGGTGCTGGTGGTGGCGGCTGGGGATTCCACCCAGGTGGTGGTGCCGATCGCGCCCGCAGTCGCCGAGGCGCCACCTCCGGTCGCCGAGCCACCGGTCGCCGAGCCCCCGGCCGTGGAACCTCCGGACGCCGTCATCGTCGCCGAGCCCTTCGGCCCGCCGAGCGAAGGGCCATTCGTCCCTCCCTTCACCCGCACCGGCGGGCGCTGGACCGACGCACAGGCCACCGCGCTGCGTTGGAACCGCGACCTGGTGCCGCTCGCTGCCCAGGACCCCGACGGCGAGCGGGCGCGGCGGCGGCTGGCGACCAATGCGCCCGCCCAGGCCACGGCCATCGTAGTGGGCGCGGCCAGCGGCTATGCGGCCTACCTGATGGGGTGGGAGTGGTCGGTGGGCAAGGTGGGCCCCCCTGCGCTCACCGGCGCCGGAACCTTCACCGGCGCCGCACTGGCAGCGGCCTGGGCCACCTGGGAGGTGGCGCTGGTGCTCGGCCGCAGCAAGCGCCGGGAGGAGATCGCCCGCGCCGCGGAGCGAGCGGCCGCCGGAGGTGCCCCATGATCCGCGCCATGCCACTCCTCGCCCTCGCCGGATGTGCGCCCGGGGTGTTCAACCAGCGCCTGGTCAACTGCGGCGAGCTGGACGCCCTCTCCCTCGCCCAGGTGAGCGTGCTCGACATCCAGAAGCTGAGCGAAGGACCGTGTGAGCTCGAGCTGCGCGACCTGAGGGGCGGTGACGTAGACCGGGACGGCGACGCCATGTTCGTCGACGGGGTCGGGCGCATCGACCTCGTGGGCGCGACGATGCCGCCCGTGAGCATCACCTGGTCCAGTGGACAGTTCATCCGGGCGCAGAGCATCGACAACGTGCTGGGCCACGACCTGGCGATAACCACCGGCGTCGGCGGCTCGTTGGACTGGACCTGGTGGGCCGACTTCCGGCTGGACTGTACAGCCTGCCGGGTGGAGGGCCTCGGCGTGCACGCCACCACCGCCTCGGTGCGCACCACCGCGTTCGCGCCCATCGTGCTCGGCCAGGTGCGCGCCGGCGACTGGACCCTGCAGACCGAGGACGGCTTCGTCGACCTGGAGATCGGCTTCACCTCACCGTTCGACGTCCAGGTGACCTCTGCCACCGGAGTCGTCACGGTCGCCGTACCGGCCGGCGTCGCCTACAACGTCGACATCACCGGCTCCTCCCGGATCACCAGCGACGTGCCCGACGACGACGACCCGGACCGCTCGATCACGATCGACACCCGCGGTCCCGTGTTCGTCAAGTACGCCGAAGAGGTCGACGACTCCGACCGCGCCGACGGCACCGAGACCTCCGGGCAGTGAATCAGCCCCGCCACCACCGCTCGGCCTCGGTGGCCACGGTGACGGCATCCGGGCAGGTTGCGAGCCAGGCGTCCACCACCCACAGCTCCACCGGACGGCGCTCCTCCCCCTCGCGCTGCACGG
>JBLFXJ010000257.1:0-11856 GCA_047609825.1 Myxococcota bacterium | reverse complement strand
AGGGTGTCGGAGCCAGGAAAAGACGCGTACCACACCACCCGGCCGAGCTTGTCGGCGACGGTCAGGGTGGGCAGATCACCGCACCCGGTCGGCACCAGCAGGTGGTCCGACAGCGGGTCGAGGGCCGCATGGGCCACGGAGTACCCGGCCTCGGCGGGGAGGACTCCGGTGACGATCCGACCACCCCCGAGCTCCCCGACACCGCTCCCGGACGCGATCCAGCTGTACTCGGTCTCGGCCGCGAGCAGGCTCACCGGCACAATGGCATGGGTCGCGGGCACCCTCGTCTCGAAGCGGCGACTGACGTCGGAGCCCACCTCGGTCACCGTCACTGCAAACGTGTCGGCGACGGGCGCCGCGAGCGTGCAGCCGAGCCGTACGGCGTTGTCGGCGGTGACCGAGCACGACGCTCCGGCCACCACCGCAGTGTCAGTGACCGAGGTCGGCGTGGTCGGTGCAGTCGGCGTAGTCGGCGTGGTCGTCGCGCTCGACGACGCGGAGTCGCTCCCGCCCTTGCGTGGCACCGGATCGGCCGAAGGGCCGGAGACCGTGCAGGCCGCGAGAACCAGCGCTGACCATCGCAATCGCCCTCCGCCTCGGTACCCACAGGTATCCCAAGTGTAGACCCCGTCGGGCAGGTCACTCACTCGACCGGCACCACCAGCAGGGGGCGGTCGATCTGACGGAGCACGCGCTCGGTGGTGCTGCCCCTGAGCGCGTCGATCCACGTGTCGTGGCCCTGGGTCGCCATCGCCACGAGGTCGGCCCTGTGCTCCCGTGCGGCCTCGACGATGCAGTCGACCACATTGCCGTGCCGGACGTCCGTCTTCCACACCCAGTCAGGGCGCTTCGGCAGATCGAGCACTGGCAGGTGGGTGGGATCGCCGACATGCAGCACCGTGATCTCGAGCGGGCTCGCGCCGAGCTGTGACAACAGCTCGACCATCGCGTCCATCACCGGCTGCTGCGGCACGGCGTCGGTGCTGGGAAGCAGCACCCGCTTCACCGACATCGACCCCGTGTCGGCATCCACCAACCCCTGCGCGCTTGCACCCAAGAGGAGCGTGGGCGTGTGGCAGCGCCGCAACACGGGCTCGGCCACGCTGCCATTCATGATGTGGTCGAACCCCCGTCGGCCGTGGGTTCCGAGCACGAGGAGGTCCGGCTGCAGCTCGTGCACCCGCCGGACCACGCGGTCGGTAATCGGACCCTCAGCGATGTCTGAGTGGACGAACACCTGGACCCCGAGATGCTCGAAGTCCTTGTACGTGGCACCTTCTGCGAGACTGCCCCACCGGACTAGAAGCTCACGCACTGTGGGGAGCGTGCGCCAGTCGGTGAGCGGCGCGCCGTCGGGTGAGACGTGCAACAGGTCGAGGCGGGACCGCGTTGCGAGGGCGATCTTGAGGGCGTTGGCGAACAGCTCGGAGGCCTGGTCACCGAGGTCGGTTGCGAGCACAATGCGCATGGGTCTCCTTTACCCAAAGTGTATGCGCATTCCGTGCCATGTCATCCTCCCAGGACGACCTCGGCGAATCCAGGCTCGCCCTCGAGCACGCCGTCGTCGGGCGTGACGCTGCACTGCACCCGAGCACCCGGCCCCGCTACGCCGCTGTCGAAGCCTGGATTGTCCAGCCCCAGCCACACCTCGCCCACGGCCCAGTCGTAGGTCAGCGTGACCACATCATCCGGGTTCAGGTCGCCGTAGAAGCCGACCTCGCATATGAGCCGCTCGCCAGCGACGGGGTCGGTCGGAGAGATCGACACATCGCGCACCACCGGAGGGAGCGCCGGCACGTCGTACTCCAGCTCGAGTACCTGCTCGGCCAGCGCCGCTTTCAGCTCCTCGTAGGCGGCCTCCCCCTCAGGCGACAGCGGCCCCTCGGCGAGCAGGTCTACCCCCTCCACGAACCGGCCCTCCAGGTCGAACAGGCGGTCCTCCACAGGGCCTCCCTCCACCTGGATCCGCATCAGCTTCCAGCGCTCGTTCCGCACGGCCCTACGATCCTCCTCCAGGTACGGCCCGATGCCGTTGTCGGCGAATCGCTCAGTGTACAGGGTCTCTCGGAGGCTCGGGTGGTCTGGATCGGCGAGGAATGGGAGCAATGACAGCCCATCGACAACGACATCCTGGTCAGGGCCACCGGCGAGATCCTCCCGGGTGAGCTGCGCGACCGGCACTCCGGCCAAGGTCGCAGCCGTGGAGAAGACATCGGTCACGTACACCAGAGCGGCCGACTCGCTGCCGGGCGCCAGGACGTGTGGACTGCGCACGATGAACGGCACATTGGTGCCGCCCTCATACAGGGTGCCCTTGTATTGCGGAGCTGCCCGTGGGGGCGTGATTGCCCAGTCCGGAGTTCCATTATCACCGATCACCATCACGGTTGTGCGCGCCGCGACGGGCGCGGACATGGCGGAGAGCAGTCGGCCAATCTCGGTGTCGGTGGCCTCGATCACGGCCCGGAACTTCACCGCATCACCGTCCTCCTCCGACACGTCCTGCGTGTGCAGGTGATCCGGCGGCATATGAACGGGGCTGTGGGCCGCGTTCAGCGGCACGTACAGCAGCCAGGGCTCGGGCATCGCCGCCATCCTGGCGATGGCATCATCGATGCTGTCCGTCGTGGCGTAGGTGTCCTCCCACGCCAGCTCGCCGTTGGTGTTCTTCGCCCACATCTCGTAGGTCTTCTCGCGACCGTCGTCGATGTCGGTGGGCGTGCGCAGGTTGTCCATCGAGCCGGCGTGCCAGTCGAAGCCCATGTCGCGGGGGTGGGTCAGGCCCTGGATGGTGTTGCCCAGGTGCCATTTGCCGGTGAGCGAGTTCGCATAGGCGAAGTCCAGGCTCCGGTCGAGCACTGCGGGGAGGAGCTGCTCGGAGTCCGGCAGAGGGTGGAGCACCTCCCACGCGTCGACGATGACGCCGATGCCGTACCGGCGGCCGAGGCGACCCGTGAGCATGGCCGCTCGGGTGGGTGAGCACACCGGGGCGCTGTACGCGTTGCGGAACAACACGCCCTCGGCGGCGAGGGCATCGATGTTCGGCGTGGGCGGCGGATCCGGGTGCTCGGCGTATACACCCACCATGTCGGTGCCCACATCATCGAGCAGCACGATCAGCACGTTGCCGCCCACGCCGGCGCCGGCCGCTGGCGACCCGATCGGGCCCGGGGACTCCGCGCCATACGCCGCGTCTACCGCCGTGAAGCTGCATGTCCAGTCGCGCCCTGCGGCCGCCTCGTGGGCCGGCAGGGTGTCGCCCTCGTACAGGGTGTTCGTGGGTCGGACATCCGCCTCGACGCCCGCCGAGTACCACACGGTCCGGAGCGCTACGAGATCGCGGTCGGGGTCTGCGGGGTATGGCCCCTCGGCCACGCAGCTGAGTGAATCGAAGCCCATGCGGAACTCGGTAGGCTCCACCCGGGGCGGGCCCGCGGCGTCGGGTGCGCTGTTCTGCACGATCAGGTGCGCGCTCTCGAACACCTCGCCGCGGGTGATGCCGTCGGTCGGCTCCGCAGCACACCACACCTCATCTCCACGGTCGAACCAGCGGCCATCCAACACGGGCCCGATGTCGAGGTCGAACCCGTTCACGACCCACACCACCTCGAGGTAGACCGGGTCGCCATCGGCGTCGCTGGCGCCGACCGGCTCACAGGTGACGGCATCCCGCTCGGTGAGCAGGACAGCGGACAGCTCCACCGAGTCCACTGTCGGCGGACTGTTCACCACGTCGATCGGCCCGGCGTCCAGCACGGACACATCCTCGCCGTCGCTCACCGCGAGGGTGACATCGATCACCTGGTCGCGGTCATACAGCGCACCCGTGAGCGAGCTGATCGGGCCCTCCTGCACCACTCCGCCGTCGACCCGCCAGGTGTAGGTGATGTCGAGCGGGTCGCGGTCGGGATCGACGATGTCGACGATGAACCGGACGAGGCTCGACTCCATCGCGGGGTCGGGACCGAGCACGGCGTCGAGCAGTCGAGGCGGCGTATTTCCGACCGTGACGGACGGGCTCTCGACCGGGACGCCCACATCGAGCCCATCGGTCGGCGTGAGCACGGCCGACAACAAGCTGTCGCGCGCGATGCCGTCTACCGGCAGCGCGGGCTCGGTGGCATCGGGCACCGGTGCTCCGTCCAGCTGCCACTGCACGCTCCAGGTGACCTCGTCGCCGTCGGCGTCCTCGGACACCACAGCATCAATGCCGATGACATCGTCCTGGTCGACCTCGTCGGCGTCGAGCATGATCGACAGGATCCGGGGCACGGCGTTCCGCACCGTGACGGCGTCAGATGCGACGGGCGCGCCGGACTGGAGTGGGTCGGAGGGCGTGACCGTGACGACGACCGCCTGGTCCCGCGCAAACGCGCCCGGCGCGAGGCTGTCGGATTCGCTCTCCTGCACCACCTCACCATCGACGGTCCACGAGAAGAGGAGGTCTACCGGATCGTCGTCGGGATCGGAGACGCTCACGGCCGCGACGATCGAGGTGCCGGCATCGGGCACATCGGGGGACAGGATGACGGAGGACACCACCGGCGGCAGGTTGCCCACCACCACAGTGGAGCGTACGGCGAGGCCGTCATCGAACCCGTCATTGGGCACAGCCCGCACCTCCCACAGCTGGTCTTTCGCCGTGGCCGCCGCGGTCACGATCGGGCCGACGATGTCGGATGGCTCGCCATCCACGGTCCAGCTCCACGCGACGGTGACCGGGTCGTCTTCAGCGTCGCTCGCGTTGGCGCTGGCCACCAGATCGTCGCCCGACGTAGGGGCGCCCGGCGAGATCACCACGACCGCGGTGGGCGGCGCGTTGCCGATCACGGTCTCGGCGACCACCGGCTCGGAGGTGTTGGCCCCGTCGCTGGCGGTGACGCTCACCTCCCATCGCTCGCCTCGCGCGTGGCGGTCCGCGGGGACCGTGTCGCTGCTCATGTCATCGGCGGGAGCACCGTCGACCGCCCACGTGTAGGCCAGCGTGACAGCAGCGCCTTCCGGATCCACGGAAGGTGAGACCACGCGCAGCACCAGGGGCTGGCTGCTGTCGACCCCATCGAGCACGACACCCGGGGCCGATGGCGGCGCGTCTCGGTCGGCCGAGGTGTCGGACGGCTTGTCGTTGCTCACGCAGCCGGCCGCGACCAGGATGAGGGCGAGCAGGGGGCGCATTGGGGGGGCTCCGGGTCGGGGTAGCGTGCGTGTGGCAGTGCACATGCGGTCGGTTCGCTTAACCGCCACATTGCGTCGCCGGGGAACACCCGTCAGGATGCCGCACCATGAGCCGACCCGCGCCCGCGTCGCGCCGAATCCAGCTCGCCCTGGTCCTGACGGTCACGGTCGGCTGTCTCGCGTGGGTGCTGTGGGGGATCAACACCGACAAAGCGCTCGATGCGCTGGCGAACGCGCGCTGGTGGCTGTTGGGGCCCGCAGTCGGCACCTACCTCCTCACCCACTTCGTCCGCACCTGGCGCTACGCCGTGTTGGTCGGGGCCGAGGTCCCCCTCCGTAGGGTGTTCAGCGTCTGCGCCATCGGCTTCCTCGCGATCAACGTCGTGCCGTTCCGCCTGGGCGAGTTCGTCCGCCCCTACCTGCTCACCCGCGACGGGGTGCCCGTCGGTCAGGCCCTCGGCGGCGTGGTGCTGGAGCGACTGCTCGACATGGCGATGCTGCTCGGGCTCCTGGTGCTGGTGGCGTTCGGCCTGGATCTGCCGGCCGAGAGCGTGCGGGTCGGCGGCGTGGATGTGGTGGTCGCGGGTCAGCGCGGCGCCGCTGCGGTGCTGGTGGTCGGCGCGCTGGGTCTGACCGGGTTGGTGCTCGGCGGAGCCCCTGCGATCGAGCTCCTTCGGCGTCTGCCCGTGCTGGGCCCATCCGTCGCCAGCCTGGTCACGGGGCTGGTCGGGTCAGCGACGGAGCTCGCCCGGCGTCCCGCCCGGGGCGTGTTGGCCGTAGCACTGTCCATCATCACCTGGGCGCTCACCGTGGTTGGTGTGTGGATCGTGCTCCAGGCGTTCTCGGACCTTCCAGGCACCTGGTCTGTCGCTATCGTGGTGTGGACCGTGACCATCGCGGGGATGGCCGCCCTGCCGACACCCGGCTTCTTCGGGCCCTATGAGGCGTTTTGCTCAGCTGCCTTGCTCCTGTGGCAGGTGGACCCGAGCGTCGCCAGCACCTTCGCCGTGGTGCTGCACTTGAGCCACTTCGGGTTCACGGTGGCGCTGGGTCTGCCGTTCCTGGTGTCGGAGGGGCGTGGGCTGACAGAGCTGGTGCGGGAGAGCCGGGCGCCGTGAGCCACACCCCGGCCCCGATGGCCACCACCACGAAGAACAACGGGGAGGCTCCGGTGACCACGGAGATCGGCGTCGTCAGCGCCGCGAACCACACGGCGACGACCCACACCGGCGACCGGGCACGGTCGGCCCACACCGCCAGCCCGAGCGCAGCCAGACCCGCGTCGTAGAACATGCTGTGCGGGGGGATGAGCACCAAGGCCACCGCAGTCAGACCCCACCGCGTGGTGCGGTCGACCCGGTCGGTCCACCACAGCGCCATCATCGCCAGCACCAGGGAGCCGGAGAGGACCAAGCCAGGTACCACGGCCGCAGGCTGCCCTGGCCCAAGGACGGCCTCGAGGAATCCGAGGATGCCCACGCTGTTCGGCGCGTTGACGTCCTGGTCCATCGCGTGGAACGCCGCGATCTGCCCCCACCACCAGGCCGGCCAGCCCAGACCACCGAGCGCCGCGCCGGCCGCATAGAGCCCGACAGCGCTGACCGCGATGCCAGCGACCACCGCCGGGCGCCGCCTGAGCGCGAGCAGGCCGGCCAGCGGGATGCCGAGCTGCGGTTTGTACAACAGCAGGCCCGCGACGAGGCCAGCTGGAAGGTCCCGACCATCGGCGAGGAGTCGCCAGGTGCAGGCCACAATACACAGGGAGAACGCCGTGTTCTGCCCTCCTGGGACCGCCCGGAACAGCGGGAAGAACAGGAGCAGGGCGACGAACAGCGCGAACCGGTAGCGGCCCACCCGCGGGAGCTCGGGAGCGACCGCCCACACGCCCAGCCACAACGCGAGCCCGGCGAGGACCGAGTGCACGAAGTAGCCCCATCGGAAGCCGATGAGCGACAGGGCGGCGTAGGGCAGCGCCACGAACGGGGGATAGGCGAAGCTGAGGAACGCGTTCGGATCATCGGGGTGCAGTCCGCGCTGCGCCTCCGCCTGGACCTGCCAGTCGTACAGCTCATCCACCCGGCCATCGAGCAGCAGCGAGCCCACCGCGTGGAAGGCTGCATAGTCGCCTCCCAAAGTGCCGGTGACCGTGCGTGCGCCATCCGCGGTGAGCACCGTGAACACGAAGGCGAAGGTGACCGCGGCGAACAGCGCGCCGGGGTAGAGCCGCAGGCGTTCGTCGGTCAACCAGGCCACGTCACCTCCGAGGAGGGTGGCGTCCTATCCCGACGGGGCTACGTGGGCGGGCATGTCGTCATCCCCCTGCATCGTCGTGCCCTGCTTCGACGAAGCCGCACGACTCGATGTGCACCAGATCCGGCAGTGGAGCAATGCACACCCCGATGTGCAGTTCCTGTTCGTCGATGACGGCAGCCGCGACGCGACCGCGCAGGTGCTCCGCACGCTGGCCGATGCCCCGAACCGCAAGGCCTTGCTGCTGCCGAAGAATGGCGGCAAAGCCGAGGCCGTCCGGCAGGGCTTCCTCCACGCCCTGGCGTGGCCGGAGCCCCCAGCGATGCTCGGCTTCTGGGACGCGGACCTCGCCACCCCCCTCGACGTGATCCCGCAGTTCGTCTCCGAGCTGCACACCCGGAGCGACGTGGAGATCGTGATCGGCGCGCGGGTGAAGCTGCTCGGGCGCGACATCCGCCGGAACACCGCCCGACACTACTTCGGCCGGGCCGCCGCGTTCACGGTGTCGAACCTGCTCCGCCTGCCGGTGTACGACACCCAGTGTGGCGCGAAGCTGTTCCGCGTGGACCACCACCTCGCGGAGATGTTCGCTGCGCCGTTCGTCACGCGGTGGGCGTTCGATGTGGAGATCCTGGCGCGATGGATCGGCGCGCACCCGCACCGGACCCGCCTGGGCCTCGAGCACCACATCGTCGAGTACCCGCTGCCGTCGTGGCGCGACGTCGCGGGCTCGAAGCTCCAGTCCACCGATTTCCTGCGCACGCCATCGGACCTGGCGCGGATCGTGTGGACCTATCGGCGTGAGCTGGGCTGAAGGCTCGCCCGAGAGGCCAGCTACATCGCCGAGAGCACCAGAAATCCGCCGATCAGCCCAAGCCCGACCATCGCAGCAACCCCGACCCCGACCCCGACCACGATGGGGTTCCACTCGCCGTCTACCGGGCCCGCGGGCCGCACCGGCTGCGCTGCGATCGGCGGCGGAGGCCTGCGGCGAACGCTCGACGAGGGCACGGGTGGCGCCATCGCTGCTGGCGCGGTGGGTGGGGTCTCGGCCAGAGCATCGAGCCCTGTCAAGGATCGCGGGGCGCCTGGACGGATGTTGGCCGGCACCTCCCCCGATTCCAGCGGCAGCAACACGGTGGTGGATTCGTCTCCGCCTTCAGCGAGCCAGTGGTCATCCCGCGCCAACGCCTGGCCGCCTGCGAGGGTGCTCGGGGTGAGGGACGGCTGCCTCGCGGCTGTCTCCTCGGTGTGGGCGTCGTCTGGGAACTCGTCCTGGTGCCCGTCCAGCGGCAGCTCGTCGCGCAATGCCGGCGGCAACGCATGGCTCCTTGTCTCTACGACCGGAGTGGACTCGGGCTCTGCGGCCGCCGGGATCACCCACTGGGCCGTCTCGGAGCCGCCACCGGTGCCAGGGGTCAGTCCGGTGAGTACCTGCTGGGGGATCGCGCGCGCACGCCTGGCGAGGTTGGCGAGCGACGCCTCCGGAAAGCGCTGCACCTGCGCCTGAAGCTGGTCGATGAACCCAGGCAACCCGGGACCCTCGCAGGCGACTGCAGTGGCGACCAGGCTCTCCAGCTCCAGATCGTCGAGGGATTCTGCCGGAGAGTCGCTCCGGCCGGTGGTCACCTTCAGCAGGAGGCGAGCGAGTGACACCACGGGGTCGTCCGTGCCCACCTTGGGGGTGCACCGCACGCCGCCCAGACTATCCACGCGGATGCGCTCCAGGCTGTAGTCCACCTGCACGTCGCCCAGCGCTTCTGCGCGGTGAGCCACCTGCAGGACGAGATGTAGGGCGTCGCCGAGCGGGAGCGGTCCTCCCAACATCAACAGCGCCACCGGGACTGGCGTTCCAGACACGACTTGACTCCCACCAGGCCTCCCAGCGGCGGGAGAGGCCTGAATCCACCGAGCTACCACAGGTAGCATAGTGACCCGGTCCGCTCCGGATCACCACCCCCCGCGGTCAGCCGTCCAGCTCCCGCAACACATCTTCAAGCTCGGTTCGGCTCCACCCGCCGGCGGCCAGACGGCGCGGAGACCAGCCGCGCAGCGGTTCCAGCACGCCCCGGGCCTCGGCGCGGAGCCCCGGCAGCGGGCCCGCGGCATGTAGGTAATCATCGGCACGGTCAAGCTCCCCGTGGTGCACGAACCACAGGAACAGCCTCCGATGCAGCCGCGGGGGGATCGAACCCGGGGAAACCTCGTTGAGCAGGCGTTCGATCAGCGCCGCCGTCTCCACTTCGGGCACCTCCACCTCGACGCCGGCACCCGTGAGCAGGGTGAGGGCCTGCTCCTTGCGATGGGTGGTGGTGGCCTGATGCGCGAGCAATGCGCCGGTGACCAGCGCCTTGGAGGGGCCCTCTACACCCGCACAGAGCATGTCGAACAGAAGCTCGGCGGGCATGCGGTCCCGAACCTTCTCCCCGAGCCCGGTCACCGCCAGCAGCGCCCCTGGAACCGCCTGGTCGGGGGTCTGCTCACCGGAGCGCAGGCGGGCGAGAGCCACCACCGCGGCTTGGATCATGCGCAGGATCCAGTCGTCCTGAATCATCGGCGCACCTCACACAGAGTGCGGTTCATCGCTCATCCTGGTCGACCGCGACGGGCCGAGCCGGGTGGTCGAGGCGGCCTGCGAACCCGTGGTCGGGATCCGCCGCATCCTCCGCCGCGGACAGCACTCGGATGGGCTCGCCCTCGAGGCGCGCGATCCAGGCGGACGCCGCGCTGTCTCCGATGACGTTGATGGTGGTGCGGAACATGTCGAGCATGCGATCGACGCCCAACACCAGGGCGAGGCCCTCCACCGGGACCCCGATGGCGGTGAGCACCATGGTGAGCGTGATCATCCCCGCCCCCGGTACGCCCGCGGCCCCCACCGACGCCAACGTTGCGGTGCCGACGATGGTGAGCTGCTGACCGAACGACAGGTCCATCCCGTAGATCTGTGCGATGAACAGCGCGGCGACGCCTTGGTACAGCGCCGTGCCGTCCATGTTGACCGTGGCGCCCAGGGGCAGCACGAAGCTGGACGTGGCGTTGGAGACTCCCAGGTTCTCTTCCACGCACTCCTTGGTGATCGGCAGCGTGGCGCTGCTGCTCGACGTGGAGAACGCGACCACCAGCGCCGGCCGAATCGCACCGAGGAAGCCAATGAATGGCAGCTTGGCACCGAAGGTCACCAGAGACCCGTACACCAGCACCATGTGCAGGAACAAGCCGAGCAGAACCACACCGCAGTACACGCCGAGCGCAGCGAGCACCGACAGCCCCGTGGTGCCTGCCACCTTGAACAGCAGCGCCGCCACGCCGAACGGGGCGAGCTGCATAGTGACGTGCACGAGCACGACCATGGCCTCGTTCACGCCATCCAGCACCCGCACCACGGGCCGCGCTCGCTCCTCGGCCATCAGGGTGAGCGCGATGCCGAACAGCGTGGCGAACACGATGATCTGGAGCATGTCACCCGACGCCAGCGCATCGACCGGGTTCGTCGGCACCAGGCCGACCAGCTGATCCTCGAGTGAGGGCGCCGCGGCTGCGCTGTCGACCTTGGCCCCCACCTCGCCGCTGAACGACCCGAGCAGTCGGGCCCTCTCCTCGGCGGACAGGTAGCTGCCGGGACGAAGCAGGTTGGCGAGCCCCACACCGATGGCCAGGGCCGCGACCGTCGTGCTCATGAACAGGCCCAGCGTGCGCCCACCCATCCGCCCCAGACGCCGGAAGTCGCCCAGAGACGCGATCCCGACCGCCAGCGAGCAGAACACCAGCGGCACCACGACCATCTTGATCAGCGCGAGGAACAGCCGACCGATCCAGTACGTGCCGTCGACCAGCCGCTGCCCGATGCGACTGTAGGTTCGCTGCTCGGGATCCTCGGGCCGGATCTCCACCCATCCTTGGCGTACATCGCCCGGCGTGGACGACTCGCCGACTTGCTGCAGCCGGAGCGCCTGCTTGGCGTCCACGACCCACTCCACCTGCGCCCAGCCATCGCTCTGCTGGACGATGCGCACCGTCGAGACACCCGCGACAGCGCGCGCAGACGTCTCGGAGCCGCGCTCCATCACGATGGGAGCGGCCCCTGGCACGAGGCCATCCGCCGGTAGCAGGCTCGAGTTGGGCCCGAACAGCACCCCGAGGATCAGCCCGACCACCATGCCCAACAGGATTCGTGTGTACAGTTGCACTCGGGCTCCCAGGGGCGTGACGCCGCCTGATAACCTGACCCTGGTGCGTGGGGAGGATCGCTCGAACCCACGCTTTGGCAGCCTTCGGGAAAACTCCGCCACGGCCTGCCGGGAGTGTTCCAGAAGGCTGCGATCGAGGGAGGCCCGAACGGGCCGACCGGCAAACTGAAGAAGCGGGGCGCGGAAACTCCGGTCCCGAAGTGACAGACCGGAGTCTTCCCGAGCCCAGCTACGCGATCAG
>JBLFXJ010000256.1:0-11917 GCA_047609825.1 Myxococcota bacterium | reverse complement strand
GCCGGCACCAGCCGTGGGCGTCCGGCGGGGAGACCTGCACGAGGGCCACGTCCACCCGCAGGCGGCCGCCGCGGATCAGATCGGGGATCTGCGACAGGAACACCGGCGTGAAGTCCGCCCGCCCCTCGGCCACCGCCGCCCGCGTGTTCGCGCCCACGAACAGGGCATTGTGCCGGAGGTGACCCGCACACGACGGAGCCACATGCGGCGCTGGACCCTCGATATGCAGGTGCATCACCTCCACGCCGACCAGCTCCGGTGCGCGCTCGGCGAGCGCCACGAGCAGCGACGTGGGCGCCATGGACGCCTCGTGCACGTACACGCGGTCGCCCGATCGAACGAGCGACACGGCCTCGGCGGGACTGACAAAGCGCATAGGCCCTCCTCGCCAGCCGGCGTAGTCCGGCGCCCCGCCGACCGCATGGGATGAGCCGGCCACCAACCACCCGGCCGACCCGCGCGATAGTCCACCCCATGCGCCTGCTGCCGCTGCTGCTCGCCACCGCCTGCACCCGCACCGTGTGCCCCGAGGGCTACGGGCTGGTCGACGAGCTGTGCTACCCCATCCAAGTGCCGGAGCCCTCTGTCACCGCCGACAATGACGCGGATTCAGACGCCGACTCGGACGCAGACACCGACGCAGACGCAGACGCAGACACCGATGCGGACACCGATGCGGATGCCGACACCGACACCGACACCGACACCGTTGGGCACACCGGCGACACGGGCCCCACCTCCACCGACACCTCGTGGACCAACCCCGACCTCGGCACCGTGATCGCGTGGTCGGCGTGGTCGGCCGGGTGCGTCGGGCCGGACTGGCTGGTGCAGGCCGTGGCCGACGGCGCGCTGGGCACGGTGCGGGCCAACGTCTGGGAGACCGACCGGGCCGACGGACGCAACGAAGAGCACCTCGTGCCCCTGCTCACCGAGACCGTCGCGGAGGGCCTGCTCACCGGCGGCGCCGACCCGTTCCTGCCCGGGTCCTCCACCCGGTTCATCTGCGGCGACCACGACACCCGCGGCGCGCTCACCTGGGCGATGCGGGCCTACGACCTGTCCGGCACCCTGGTCGACTGCGTCGCGTGGGGCCACGACCCCCACGGCGTCAAGCGCTCCGAATACGGGACCGATCAGCCGGTCACCAGCCAGCCGGAGCTCGTCGGCTGCCGGGTCCCCTGAGCCCTACCGCACGCTCAGCGTCTGCAGCAGCGCCGCCACCACCGCCGCCCATGCCACCTCACCGTCCTCGCGCTCAGCCACCTCCTCCCACAGGGCCCGGGTGGCGGTCAGATCCGCGTCGACCTCCCCGAGCACCGCCGCGTGCAGGTGCCCCAGGGCAGCATCCGTCGGCTCCGTAGGCAGCCCGTCCGGGAACAGGACCGACGCCGACGGGTCGGCCGCCGCAGCCGCCACCGCAGCGCCTGCCGCCTCCTCCGCCTGCCGACGTTGCACCCACCCGGCCGACGGCCCCGTCCACAGTCCCGCCACGCCCCACCGGTGGCTGCCGACCGCGTCCACCTCACCCCACGCCGCGTCCCCCGGCACCGTCCACCGCCACCCGGTCAGCGCCTCGACCGCCCGCGCCCGACGCTGCGCATCCACCGGCACCGATGGCGCTCCCTCCCGGAGCGGACCGTCCAGGGCAATCGAGCGGGCGAGCGCCCGAAGGTCCAGCCCCGACGCCTCGAACACAGCGGTCATCGCCCGCAGCTCACCGCTCGACGGATCCGTCCCCACCAGGTCGCGCCATGTACGCTCCACCGCACACCGGGCAAACCGCGGGTCCGCCAACACCGCCGACGCCAGCCCCTCCAGGTCCTCCACCGGCACGCCAACCCAGGCCCCGCCCACCTCGGCCTCGCCCGACCAGGTCAGCAGCGGGTAGCACGGGGCCCCCCGCGGGCAGCCCTCCACATGCGCCTCGGCGATGCCTGCCACCGACGGCACCTCCAGCGCCTCCAGCTGCGCCGCGACGGGATCGAGCACCGCATGGCACCCCGCACACTGCCCCGCATCGCCGTCATGCCCGCCGTCCAGCGGGTCACACACCAGCAGCCGAGCGAGCACCGCCGCCCGATGAACTGCGCTCCCACCCAGCGCGACGTGCAGCGACGAATCGGTGAGCAGCCCCGCCGACGGCCGACCATCCGGCCACCGCGCCTTCTGCCAACGGGCCCCAGCACCCGCATGCTCCACGCCCCACACCGGCGCGAGCGTGCCGTCCACCCACAGCGAATCCCCCGCGAGCAGGTCCGAATACGGGCGACCCTCCCGCACCATCGCCGCCACCCGCTCCAGCGGTGCTGCCCGCGTGGCCTCCGACACCACCCCCAGCAGCACGCCCTCCAGCGCACCCACCGCCGGCAACGGCTCCGGCCGGTCGTCCACCAGCCCCAGCTCGGCCGCGTGCGCATCCACCACGGTCTGCACGAAGGCCTCGCTCCCCACCCACGTGTCCACCCACGCCTCCAGCGCCGCCGGGTCCTCCCCGATGGCCTCCAGCGCGGCCCGCGACGGCACGGTGCCGGTGAGTGCCAGCGACAGCCGACGGACCTGCACCTGCACCGACGGCGGCGCCGGCAGCACGGTCGACGCGGGGTCGGCCGGCGGCGGGGTGCACGCGAGCACGGCGAGCAGCAGAAGCACACCGTCGGCTATCACGCCCGGTGACACAGAACGACGGGCGCGCAGCGGGGCCCAGGCCAGCCAGCGTGGTACCCCGTTCCATGACTGATCAGATGTTCGATCTCGTAGGCGACTGGCCCAATCCGTGGATCCTCGTCCGCCTGCTCCAGGTCGTGGGAAGCCCCTGGGAGCCCGGCGAAGACGGCTTCACCCACCGCGACACGGGCGAGCTCGGCAAGGTCGGCATGCGCACCACCCCCGACCCCGTGCTGATGCAGGCGATGCGCGACGGCGTGTGCCCGGTCAAGCCCTCCCTCGACGAGGAGCTGCTCGCCGAGGCCGCCGAGCACAAGGCCGTCGCCGGCGTGTGGGTGGATGGCGCACCCAGCGTGGCCAACGCCCGCACATTGGTCCGGGTCGTGGCCGGCATCATCGACGGCGGTGCGGTCGCCCTGCGCTGTCGGGGCAGCGGCCTCGCCCATGGCGCCGACGCCTTCCAGGCCATCGCCGCCCGCCTCGACGACCCCGATGACGAGGCCGAGGCCCTGGTCGACGCCCTCGTCCACCGCCAGCTCGGCCCCACCGCACAGACCACGGGCATGGCCCTGCTCGGCCTCCCCGACATCGCCCTCGAGCGCGACGTGGGCCCCGACCGAGCGGCCGACGTGCTCACCAAGGCGGCGGTCGCCCTCATCCGCGACACCGGCCTCGAGGGCCTGCGGGCCGGCGGGCGCAACTGGTCGGTCGCCGAGTCCCCCACCCATCCCGGCGCCCGGCTGCACCTCCGCTAATCAGACACCCGCACCCACCCGCGGGTGAGCCCCGAGCTGCTGTCCACCGTGTCCATCGCTTCGAACAACTCGGCAACAGACGCCCACACTGGCGGATATTTGTACGCCGACACGTCGAGCACCAGCACCCGGTCCGTCCCCCGCTCATAGGCGCTCACCGGCGAGATATGCCCGCCGCCCGACTGCTCCAGCCCCGACCGGTGGTAGTTCACCAGCAGCACATCTGCGGGGTCCGCCAGCGACGCGAGCTCCGCCCGGAAGCCGTCCACCGAGCTGTCACCGGCGTGGGTGGTGTGCACCGTGAGCGCATGCGCGCGGAGCAGCCCGGCCAGCTGATCCAGCGTCATCCCCCCTGTCGTGACGGCGAAGGACGAGCGCACCGCCGACGCCTCCGGGGTGAACACCTCCGCCTGACCCACATCGGGGTCCCGCAGGGCAGACAGCGCCATCGACGTGCTCGCCACCCCACACCAGGCCGCCCGCTCCTGCGACGTGAACACCGCCGCCAGACCCGCATGGTCCGCCGCCAACGCACCCGCGAGCAACGCCCGACCCGCCTCAGATTCGGCCGACACCAGCGAATCATGCACCGCCAGCCGCGGCCCCGACGGCGGCAGCCAGAGCATCCAGTACGCCCCGCCCCCCAGCCCCAGCCCCACGACCAGCAGCCCCACCGCGCCGCCCGCGACCCACCGCCTCATGCGGGCGTGTCGCGCCGTCCGTCGGCATGCACCGCGAACCGCCCGTCCTCCCGACGGTGCACCGGAGCGTTGTCCGGCCACGGCCAGCCGCCGAACCCGTCCCGCCGATAGTCCGCATAGGCCTCACGGATCTCGGCCTCGGTGTTCATCACGAACGGGCCGTGCCGCGCCACCGGCTCACCGATGGTGCGCCCCTGCAGCAGCAGCAGCTCTGCCCCCTCCGGCCCCGCCACCAGCGGCACCGGCACCTGCGACCGCAGGCGGATCCGTTGGGTACCCCGCACCTCCTGGGTGTCGACCGAGACCATCGCCCCGCGGTGCAGGTACAGCGAGCGCGACAGCCCCTTCGCCGCGGCCGGCAGCGTCCACGCCGCCCCCGGCTCGAGCACCAGCGTCCAGATCGCCACGTGCGCGTCCGCCTGCGCCGCCCAGGAATCCGGCGGCGGCGCCGGCGGAGCCTTGCCATCCAGCGCACCCGCCAGCGTCGTCACCACCGTGGCCTTGCCACCCGCATCCACGAACCGGTGCCGCGGCACCGTCTCCCCCCACAGCATCGTGAAGTGCGCCGGCACCCGCTTCGAGGCCGCCGGCAGGTTCAGCCAGATCTGGAACAGCTCCAGCGGGTTCGCCTCCGCCTGCGACCGCAGCGGGAACATCTCGGCGTGCACGATGCCCGTGCCCGCCGTCATCCACTGCGCATCCCCCTCCCCATACCGGGCGGTCGCGCCGAGGGAATCCGCGTGGTCCACAAGCCCGGTGCGCGTGACCGTCACCGTCTCGAAGCCGCGGTGCGGGTGGCGTGGAAAGCCAGGAACCACCGACCCATGGTACATCGACCACCCGTCGCGCCCGGAGAAGTCCCGCCCGATCTGCCGACCCTCCAGCGACGCCGCCGGCTCCATGCGCGGGCCGCCCTTCGGGTACGCATCCAGGTGGTAGGCGCAGAACAGGAACGGGTCGTCGGTGGGCCAGGGCGAGCGCCCCAGCGGCTCCACCCCGAGCACAGCCGGCTCGAGTGGACGGGCCACCAACGGCTTCGGGCTGGGTGTTGTAGAGCAAGCGGCGAGCGACAGGAGACCCGCTGTGAACCCGCGGCGGTCGAGATCGGACATGGTCCCTCCGCCGTCAATGTAGCCGACCCAACGGCCGTCGGATGCGGACGCACTGTTCACGCATCGCTGCGTGCAGCACACACGCAGCGCGTGAGCGGCACACTCAACGGCGCTTGGTGAGCCCCTCGAGGCGGGCGACGAACTGGGCGCTGTCCTTACCGAGGCCGTACTGAACGGCCAGCTGGCGCCCGTCACGGTCGAGCAATGCCAGCAGCGTCGTGTGGTCCATCTCGCCATCGACCCGGCGGGAGAACTGGATATCCAGCGATTCGGCGATGGCGCGGGTCTGGGTGGGCGACGCCACCGAGAGGGTCCAGCGGGACGTGTCCAGGCCGTGCGCCACCGCCAGCGCGTTGAGCTGCTGCGCGCCATCCGTCTCCGGATCCATGCTCACCAGCAGCACCCGCACATCCTCGCGCGCCGCGGGCGAGAGCTTGCCTTCCAGGCCCTTGATGTCGTTGATCAACATCGGACACGCCGTGGGGCAGGTCGTGTAGATCATGCTCATCAGCGTGGGATGCCCGGCCACGATGGACAGGTCGTGCTCCGCGCCGTCCTGGTTCACCAGATCCGCCGTGAGCCGGAAGATCGACCCCTCCGGATAGTGAGGAGCATCCATGGGATCGGGAAGGTCGGGGCCGCAGCCGACGAGGGCCAGGCCGAGGATCAGTGCGCCGCGCATCGGTCCTCCGGGGATGCCTGTGCGTAACCGCCCGGGCGTTGGCACGTGGTGTGCAGATGCCGTGGGCACCCCCCAAGGAGGCCCCTCGATGCACTCACCGAACGCCCCAGCCGTCGTCGCCGCCGCCCGCAGCCTGGCCGCGCTCCACACCGACGTGCCCGCGGCGCGGTTCCTCGACCGGCTGAAGGCCGAGGCCCCCGTCCACCCGCTGCTCCTCGCGCTGCGCCTGAGCGGCGTGGCGGCCGGCGTGTTCACCGTGTTCGCCCTGCTCACCCTCGCGGCGCCGTTCACCCACGCCGAGCTCGCCCTGTGGCTGGGGCGCCTCGACGCCAGCGCCGGCCTGCCGCTCCCCGCCGTGTGGGCCGTGCTCGCCGCGTGCAGCGCCGTGTTCGCCGTGGGCTGCCGGGAGCTGTCCATCGCCCGCGGCAAGCTCTCGCCGCTGCTGGCCGACGAGCGCGGCCAGCACCGCAAGCTCGCCGCGAAGTGGATGCAGGCCGACGCCGCAGAGCGGGTAAAGCTCCGGCTCGTGGCCTGAGACCCAGGGTCAGAACCAGGTGATACCCCTCGCCGTGCGCTGAGACCCCCACCGGGTCGTCCGCCACCACCCGGACGGGGTGGGTCGCCCTACCCGAGCAACGCATCCATGGGGCTCGGCTCGTCAGGCACCGGCAGCCCATGCGCCCGACGCGCCACCAGGCACGACACGCTCCCCGGCGCGCAGTCCCGACACACCTGCGGGCGCCGCGGGTAGATCACACACCCCACGCACGCCCCCAACTCGCCCTTCAGCGCCGAGCAACGGGTGCCGGTCCACCGCATGTGACCGTCCTCCGTCCACTCCGGCCCCGGACCGTCCGGCCCATGATCCGCCTCCGTCCGAAGCACCGGCCAGTCCGCACTGAATGCGCAGCACGCACCGCATGCGGTGCAGTCAAAGTCCACGTGACCACTCCGGCCGCAGGGGCACGGCGCCAGCCAGGGCCGCGTCGATGATGGCGCAGATCCGATGACGGTCCTGCGGGAGCCGACCCGACAGCGGCAGGTAGTTCGACGCGTGGTTCGTGCGGAACAACGCGTCGGTGGGCTCGGCGACCGCGACCATCGTGCGCAGCTCGCGGAACAGCGACGGCTTGTCGGGCAGCACGTACTTCCCGCGATCCTGCAGGGTCGCCTGGGGCGTGCCCGGCACCACGGTCAGCGTCAGGGCCGCGAAGAACTCCGGGTCCATCGCCGTCACCAGCCGGCCCGTCGCCTCGGCGTGCTCGACCGTGCGCTCCACGCCCCCGGCCCCGAGCAGGGCGATAACCGAGATCTCCATGCCCGCCGCGTGGGCGGCCTCGGCGGCGGCCGCGTGCTCGGCGAAGGTGGCCCCCTTGGCGATGCGCTTGCCGGTCACGTCGTCTCCGGTCTCCGGACCGATGTACAGGCGGGTCAGGCCCAGGCGGCGCAGGGTGGCGAGCTCGTCGGCCGACTTGGCGAGCACGTTGCGGGCCATGGCGTAGCAGCTCACGCGCTTCAGCCCTCCGAACCCGGCGCGCAGCGCCTTGAGCACCGGCACCCACGATTCGGTGGGCATGCCCAGCGCGTCGCCGTCGGCCACGAACACCTTGCGGGTCGGTCCCAGCACGGCCGAGGCGGTGTCGATCTCGGTGAGCAGCTCGGGCACGGGGCGCTCGCGATAGCGCTTGTCCCGGTACATGTCGCAGTAGGTGCAGTGGTTCCACGAGCAGCCGATGGTGGCCTGGAGGATCCACGCGTCGTGCTCGGAGGGGGGGCGGTAGAGTTTGCCTTCGTAGATCATCGGTCGACCTCGTACCAGCGTCGTATCGCACAGCTCGCCAGCCGGTGGCTTCTCCGACACGACCCGCCGAGCGCGCACCACAGTCGAGCCGCGCCCGCAGGTGCCCCCCCTCGTCCAGATCCTACCGGTCCGCGATGGCCGCAGCCGCCTCCGGAGACCGGGCAGCGAACCCGCTCTCCGCCCGTCGCAGCGCATCGCGGAGCCGCGGCGGTGGCGGATCGGGCGCCACCGCGAGCAGGGCCTCCAGCGCCGACACCGCGTCCACCCGTCCGCGGACTCGGAAGCCCTCGCCGTCGACGCGCACCTCCACCCCGAGCGCGGCCCCCAGCGCCGGGGTCAGCGGTCCCATCATCCGCGCCTTCGTGACCGGCGGCAGCCGGCCCCCGGTCCGCACCGCTCCCACCCGCTCCAGCGCGTCGACGAACGCCGCCAGGAAGGCCCGCTCCCGGTCGGTCGGCCCACCCTCGGCCGTCGGCTCGCCGTGGCCGGTCGTGACCGGCGGGGCCCCGCCCTCCGCGCTGTCCGCCTCCGTCGCCGGGGGTGCCGCACCCGGCACCTCCCCGGCCAGCGCCCGGGCCGCCGCGAGCACCGGCTCCACCTCGTCCGCCAGCGCCGCCCAGGCGCCCCCCAGCGCGACCCCCGTCTCCACGAACGCCTCCAGCCGGGCCACCTGCTCCGCCTCCGGCGACGGCGCTGGAGGCTTCGTCCGGGGCACCACCGCGTCGAGCAGCGCCGCCAGCGGCGTCACGCCCACCTGCTCGGCCAGCGTCATCTGCCGGTCCGGGGGCAGTGTCACCAGCCGCTCCAGGTCGACCATCGTCCACGTCGCCGCGTCAGGCTGCACCACCAGCGCGTCCCGGGCCGCCGGCGTCAGCCCCCGCGCCACCGCCAGCTGCCGCTGCAGCGTGCGACGGCTCTCGCCCGTCCGCGCCGCCAGCTGTGCGGTCGTCACCCCCGACCGGCCCACCGACGCCCGCTCGCCCCGCGCGATGAGCCACACCTCGTACGCGTAGGCGTTCAAGCAGTCCTCCAGCGGCCCGAGCCCGTGCTGCCGGGTCTTGTTCTCGTCCGCCCGCAGCGCATCCACCGCCTCCGGCGGCCCGTCCACCACCCGCACGAGCACCTGCTTGCCGAGGGCGCGCGCCGCCTCGAATCGGTGCCGCCCCGACACCAGCTCCCCGTCCGACCGGATCAGGATTGAGGCGATCTGCCCGAAGTCCTGCATCGACCGTACCATCCGGTCCACCAGATCCTGCCTGGGTGGGGCGGCGCCCTGCGGGATCTGCACCGAGTCGACCAACACCCACTTCGCATCGCTGATCTGGATCATGGGCGCGCGTACCCGACCGGCTTGGACGCGTCAAGACGCGGTTCGCGATAGTCCGGGTTTGACGGGTAGTTGTACAACTAAACGCGCCAAGCTGGCGCGTTTCATTCGGCGTTCGACCGTTGGGGCGCCGGCGGCGGCGTGGGGGAAACGCGCCAGAATGGCGCGTTTCATTCGGCGTTCGACCGTGGGCGCGTGCCGCGGGCTGGGGGCCTGGTGGGAGTGTACCTTGCGGTTGGAGTCGGGGCGAACGTGTTCGGCGTCCCGCCAGGTGCGTCCGCCGTCACCCGGTCCGCCGCGGTGCGCCCAGTAGCTGCTGGCGCCGCTGGCGCTCCGCCCCGCAACCGGGAGCTGGACGCGTGGCAACCGGGGTCTGGACGATAGGTGCAACACCTCGGCACCGGCAGAGCACTGCCCTCAGCAGCGCACGGAGTCGGAACACCGGGTGCGAAAACCGGGGTCGGGACGATAGGTGCAACACCTTGGCACCGGCAGAGCACTGCCCTCAGCAGCGCACGGAGTCGGAACGCCGGGTGCGAAAACCGGGGTCTGGACGATAGGTGCAACACCTTGGCGTCGGGCGTTCTATGCAGCGGCGGGAGCGCTCGCTGGATGTCGAGCCGAACCCGGCGGCCGTCGGCGCGCGGTCGAGCACGCCCCGCACCCCGGACTCGGCGACACCCGGGCCAGTAGCACCCCAGACGCATCACCCTGGAGAGACCCTGTGCCGCACCCCGGTGCCCGCGCGCTCGTGGCTCCTTGGGCGGAGCTGTGCGACTTCAGTCGCTGTTCAGCGTCCCCGGACGCGACGCCCGAGCCACCGGGTACAGCTGAACCTGAACCATGCACAATAGATCGTCATCCGTCAGGTCCTGCTCGTCCGCGAGGGCGGACCACTCCCGGAAGTGCTCCCACAGCTTGGTGCGCAGCGCAGGAAGCGCAGAGCGAGGCACCGTGATCGCACCTCCCAGGTACAGCCGCTCGTCCTGACGCACCTCCACGAGGCGTTCGCGCGCCAGGTCGAGCAGCGACCGCTGCAGCGGCATGGACGGCCCCGCTTGTAGCTTCGAACTCGCGTGCGTCGGTCCCGATCGGAGCACGCCATCCGGCCCACGTTCGAGGAGCCCGATGCGCTCCAGGAGCAACAGCACACGCTCGATGTCGGCCGGACCGACCCGCCCCGTGTCGCACGACCTTGTCGAGCCCGGGATGCGACTCCAGCGCGCTGGCCATCGAGGCATCGTCGCCGCCATTCGCCAGCACTACGGCGGCCATGGCGCAGCCGACCGCCTTCGTGAGCTCCAGGCGATAGATCTCACCATCGTCATCGCCGAGTGCGGTGAGGGTCCACACCTCCCGAACCCCGTCGAATATCAGCCGTCCACGAACCTGGCCAGAGGCCCCCCGGGAGCGCGCGCACCGTCGACCAGCTCGGCGCCGCCACCTGGTCGAAGTGGCACCGCCACGCCCGCAACGGGGCGAACGGGATCTCGGTGAGCTGCAGCTGCTGCCCCAGCGGCGGTGCCGGCGGCCCGTCATTGTCGGCGAGCCAGGCCTGCTGGCTCCCGTCTCCCGGAAACCGGAACGCACGAAGCCGCGTCCACGGACGCTCGATGTCGGGGTGCACCAGCACGTGGACCAACCGGGCTGTGGGCTCGGCATACATCGTGAACGCCGCCTGAAGCCCGGCCGCCATCGTCTTTCGCCCGCCAGCGACTGAACCGATCAGCTGAACATCCGGCGGCAGCTGGGCTGTCAACGTCTCGACGCGGTCGTACAGGGCCTCCTGGAGCACCTCGGCGTCGCCCAGGCTGCGGATCAGGCGCTCCCCCGACGCGCCGCGCAGCACGTGGGTGGCGAAGCACGACCGCTGGCGCACGGCGCGGGTCAGCGCAGCTCCAGCCGGCGGACCGTGCTCCTCGAGCGTGCCGGGCTGCGGCGGGCGGGGGAACCGCATGGGGCGAACCGCGCTCTCCAGCGCCAACCAGGGGTCGTCGGGTCGGCGGAGATCCCCCTCGAGGTTCACCACCCCGCCGCTGGTCGTCCACACCTCGATGCCGACGATGTTCAGGCCCTCCCGGCACAACGCCCACACCAGAGCGGTCAACACACCCGGGCTCTGACCGAGCACCGCGATCACCCAGACCCTGTCGCCCATGGCCGATGCCCCCTCCGTCCCGTCGGTCCTACGGATTCATCGCCGCTGCGCACAGGTGATCTCGACCGCCATCGGGGCGTAGATCCCCGCAGTGAAGAAATTGGCCAGGAAGGTGATCCCATTCATCTTGCTCTGCACCATCGCGACCCCGGCATCGCCGCAGCTCTCGCCGGCGTCCACGTCGTTCAGCGACACCAGGCCGTATATCAGCGTGTGCACCATCATCTTGTCGGAGCCCGCCGGCGCCGCAGCCGGCTGGAGCTGCTTCACCTTCACGGCGTAGCAACCTGACGACAGGACGAAGGCGCAGAGCAACAGGGAGCGAGTGAGCATGAGGACTCCAAGGCGCACGGGTGCACCGCGCGCAGAAACGCGAATTCAACGCACCCAGTGACAGGGATGGGCCGGAGGGGCCGGCCGGTGCGCTGGGCTGGGCTCGGGCTCGGGTGAGCCGTGACGTTCGTAGCTGTGTGGTGGATCGGGGCAACCGACTGGTGTTTTCGGCTGGCGAAAACAGTAGTTTGGCGCGGGGGGGTGTGGGGTGCGCTAGCTCGGAGCGAATGACGGGCGCGGGATGTGGAGGCGCGATGATGGCTCGGGAGCTGCTCCCACCCTTGTCCTCGCACTGCACCAGGTCGCAGCCCACCCAGCATCGAGACGAGATCCGCGAACTTTGCCACCACCGTTCGCTGGGTGACTGCACCCTGGCTGCCG